>JAVXWL010000224.1:0-12659 GCA_032230565.1 Pseudonocardiales bacterium
CACACTGCACGAGACGTAGCCCGCGGTGCACAACGTGGGCACGTATAGGGCACGGCCAGCCGTTGAGTACCGGATTTTGCTGGACACAGCCGGATACCCCCGAATGCCCTGTGACCTTATTCAACCAGGCCACAGGGCATTCGGAGTGGTAGATATGGGTGCCCCCGGTGGGATTCGAACCCACACTGCGGCCCTTTTAAGGGACCTGCCTCTGCCGGTTGGGCTACGGGGGCGTTCGCCTAGGGTAACCGTGCCACCTGAGGGCGGATCAAGAACCCGATCTGTCGACGCCGTTCATCGAGCAGTGGGCGCCCCTTCTGGACCGATCAAGGAGGAACTGCGATCCCGGCTAAGTCGATCGCCCGGCGCAGGACGTCGACCAGCATGGCCGGAGTGAGCCGACCGGTAAAGGTATTTTGCTGGCTGACGTGGTAGCAGCCGAGCAGGTGCAGCCGGTCGAGGGCGACCTCGGCGCCGTGCCCGAAACGGGGCCGAGGGGTGGGCACCGGCCAGCCGGCGGCGCTCAGCGCGGGCAACAGTGCGTGCCAGCCGAAAGCGCCGAGCACGACCACCGCGCGCAACGTCGGGCGCAGCAGCTGCAGTTCTTTGACCAGCCACGCGCGGCAGGTATCGCGCTCGATGGGCGTGGGCTTGTTGGCCGGCGGTGCGCACCGTACCGGTGCGGTGATCCTCGTGCGGTACAGCGTCAATCCATCACCGCGGTGGGTCGCGATCGGCTGGTTAGCCAGGCCGACCTCGTGCAGCGCGGCGTAGAGCACATCGCCGGAGCGGTCGCCGGTGAAGATCCGACCGGTCCGGTTGCCGCCGTGGGCGGCCGGCGCGAGCCCGACGATGGCCAGCGCCGCGTCGGGCGGTCCGAAGCCTGGAACCGGGCGTCCCCAGTAGGTCTCAGCACGGTAGGCGGCGCGCTTCTCGGCGGCGACTTGCTCCCGCCAGGCCACCAGGCGCGGGCAGGCCCGGCACCGGGTGATCTCGTCATCCAGCATGTCCAGCTCGTTGTACATCAGGCAATGCCTAGCGCGATGCCATCGAGGATGTCGTGCTCACTGACCACGATCTCGGTGATGCCGGCCCGGGAATGCAGCTCTTCGGCGACCACCCGCACGATGAGCGCACCGCCGGCGATCACATCCACCCGGCCTGGGTGAATGACCGGGTTGGCGGCCCGCTGCTGGTGCGTCGACCCGAGCAGGTGCTCAGCAGTGGCTCGCACCTGCTGCAGCGACAGCCGGGACAGGTGGATGCGCTCGGGATCATAGGCGCGCAACTGCTGAGCGATGGCGGACAGCGTGGTGACAGTGCCCGCCACCCCGACCCAGGTGCGGGCCTTGTCCACCGGCACCTCAGCGAACGCCTGCTCCAGGGTCTGCGCCGCGAACTGCTCCGCGGCGCTGACCTCGTCAGCTGTCGGGGGGTCGCCGCGGAGGTGCCGCTCAGTGATCCGGACACATCCGATGTCCACCGACCGTGCCGCCGTCACATCCGCCCGCACTCCGTCCCAATCGCCCAGCACCACCTCGGTTGACCCGCCACCGACATCGACGATCAGGAACGGGCCGTCAGCGGGGTCCAGACCACCGACCGCTCCGGTGAAAGATAACCGCGCCTCCTCATCCCCGGTGATCACCTCAGCGTCGGTACCGAGGATTCGGCGGACCATCGCGAAGAACTCCTCCCGGTTGGCGGCGTCGCGGGTGGCGGAGGTGGCCACCATCCGGAGGCGCTGCGCCCCGGCGCTGCGCGCGATGGCGACGTAGTCAGCCAAGGCAGCCCGAGTGCGGTCCAGTGCATCTAACGCCAACCGACCAGTGGCGTCGACATCCTGACCAAGTCGCACGATCCGCATCTCGCGATGCACATCGGTGAGCGTGCCGTCCCCCACATCCGCCACAAGCACCCGAACCGAGTTCGTGCCACAGTCAATCGCCGCAACCCGCACTATTCCCACCTTCCTCTGAACAAGGAAACACGCACGGGTTGGGTAGCCACCAGGTGCCGATGGCGGTGAGCGCTTCGTCGCCGAAGGGATTGACGCCGGGGCCGCGGGCCAAGGCGTGCGCGACGTGGACGTGCAGGCATTTCACCCGGTCCGGCATGCCCCCGGCGCTGACCTTGGTGCCCAGCGGTTGCACCGCGTCGCGCTCGGCCAAGTACGACTCGTGCGCGCTCCGGTAGGCCTGCGCCAGCATAGGATCCGTCGCGAGCCGTTCGGTCATCTCCTGCATCACGCCGGCAGCTTCCATCCGCGCCACCAGGCCGCCCAAGCGGCGGCAGGTCAGGTAGTAGAGGGTGGGAAACGGGGTGCCGTCATCGAGCCGCGGCTGGGTCTGCACCACGCAGGGCAGCCCGCAGGGGCAGCGGTGCGCGACCGCCCGCAGTGCCCGCGGCGAGCGACCCAGCTGCGCCGCGACAGCCTCCCAGTCGGCGCGGTCCACCGGATCACCCATTATTGATCGACTTCCAGAGCTGGGCGTACCACGGCTGTGCGGACGACTGGACAGTGCCGGTGCCGCCAGCGCTGTCCGTTGCGGTCGTGCCGGGAGGAAGCTGCACCAGGTAGGGTGCTTCTCCAGGCAGCACGTAGCGCAGCCGCTCGCGGGCCTGGGTCTCGATGTGCTGAGGGTCAGCCAGCAGGCTGCGGCGACGCTCCAGCTCAGCGATCTTGTCGGCCAGCATCTGTTGTTGCTCGTAGACCGCTGCCAACTCGGCGCGCTGGCCCACATAGTTGCGCAGTGGCACCGCCACGCTCAACATCAGCACACAGACCAACGCAGCGAGCAGCGCCGCACGGCGTCCAGTGGTGATGCCCACCGCATAGCCGATCCGCCGTGCCAGCGGACGGGGCGGCGCTGTGCCGTGGGTCATACCGCTGCGCCTGGCACCGCCCATCAGGCTTAGCCTTCCGCAGCGTTGCGCGCAAACGCCAGGTCCCCGGCGTAGCGAGCGGCGTCGCCCAGGGTCTCCTCGATCCGCAACAGCTGGTTGTATTTCGCCACCCGCTCCGATCGCGCCGGAGCGCCGGCCTTGATTTGACCGCAGCCGATCGCCACAGCCAGGTCGGCGATGGTGGTGTCCTCGGTCTCACCGGATCGGTGACTGAGCATGCAGCGGTATCCATTGGATTGCGCGAGCGCCACCGCGTCCAGCGTCTCCGACAGCGTGCCGATCTGGTTGACCTTCACCAGCAGCGCGTTGGCTACCCGGCGGGAGATCCCCTCCTCCAGGCGCTCCGGGTTAGTCACGAAGATGTCATCGCCGACGATCTGCACCCGATCACCGAGCTCGGCGGTGAGCCGCGCCCAACCATCCCAGTCGTCCTCGGCCAACGGATCTTCGATCGATACCAGCGGATAAGCGTCCAGCAGCCCGGTGTAATAGTCGATCATCTGCTCGGCGTTGCGGACGCTGCGCTCGAAGCGGTAGGCACCGTCGGCGAAGAACTCGCTCGCGGCCACGTCCATCGCGAGCGCAATGTCCCGGCCAAGGGTGTAACCAGCCTTGTCAACCGCGCTGGCGATCAGGTCCAGCGCGTCGGTATTCGCCGGCAGATCGGGTGCAAAACCACCCTCGTCCCCGAGCCCGGTGGACAATCCATTGGCCTTGAGCACCGACTTCAGTGCGTGGTACACCTCGGCACCCCAGCGCAGCGCCTCGCGGAACGACTCCGCACCGATCGGAGCGATCATGAACTCCTGAACATCGACGCCAGTGTCGGCATGTGCGCCGCCATTGAGGATGTTGAGCATCGGGACCGGCAGCACGTGCGCGTTCACACCACCGACATAGCGGAACAGCTCCAAGCCGCTGGACTCCGCAGCCGCCTTGGCGACCGCTAGCGAGACCCCGAGGATCGCGTTGACGCCCAGCCGGGACTTGTCGGGTGTGCCGTCGTGGTCCACCAGCTTCTGATCCACTACACGCTGCTCGATGGCCTCGACGCCGACGAGCTCGGGCCCGATCTCATCCAGGACCGCCGCGACCGCACCCTCAACCCCTTTGCCCAGGTAGCGCTGCGGATTACCGTCACGCAGCTCGACCGCCTCGTGACGCCCAGTGGACGCCCCCGAGGGCACCGCGGCATGGGCCAGCGTGCCGTCATCGAGTGCGATCTCGACCTCGACAGTGGGGTTCCCGCGCGAATCCAAGATCTCGCGGGCTCCGACCTCCTCAATGACGGCCACAGATTCGCTCCTCGTCAGATGGGCACGTAACAGCCTAACCACGGTTGGCCGCACTCGGTCGGAGGCGCGCGCCGATGATCGAACGGCGGCTCGTGCAACACCAGCTGTCCGCGTACCGTGGGAACGACCATGACAGCCGCCGACCGCCCCCCGGACGTCGTCGCGCAGTTCCGGCTCGCTGAGGCGTTGGTCTCCGAACGGCGCCCGCTGGAAGCCCTTCGAGAGTTGGCCCCGGTACTGGATGCTGAGCCCGACGCGCCGAGCGTCCAGTTGTTGGCTGGCCGAGCCTACCTGCAGTCCGCTCAGCTCAACCGGGCCGAGCAGGCATTCCTTCGGGTGCTTGAGCAGAATCCTTCCGACCACTACGCACGCTTCGCGCTGGGCCGCACCTTGCAGCGGCAAAGCCGCCTAGATGAGGCCCGCGCGCAGCTCGCCATGGCCGCGGTGATGAATCCCACGCCGGAATATCAGGAAGCGCTCAACGAAGTGCGGATGCGGATCGGCCGCCGGTAATGCTTAAGTAACGCCCTTGGCGCTGCGTGCGTAGGTCTGGGCGAAACCGTAAACCTCTTGAGCGTAATTGAGGGAATCGTTGTAAGACAGGATTGCCCGCAACCACCCGTCACCGGAACCCATGTTCCGGTTGTCTGCGCACAGGTAGTTCGCCGCGGCCAGGGAGGCATCATCAATGTTCTGCGGGTCGGTCATCCCGTCGTGATTCCCGTCGGCTCGCCATTTGGCCCACGTGGACGGGATGAACTGGAAGGGCCCGACAGCGTGGTCCCATATCTTGTCACCGTCGAGGATCCCGTTGTCGGTGTCCGCAATTGACTTCACGCCGGGCGCGCCGTTCAGAGGGATCCCGATGATCGGCGACGACGGCCGGCCATCAGGTTCTAGAGTGCGGCCCTCGAAACCACCGTGCTTGGACTCCACGGCGGCGATACCAGCCAGAGTCACCCAGGTAATGTGGCAGTTCGGTTGGTTAGCAACCAACACGGCGTGAGCGTTCGCGTATGCCTCAAGCGCACGCTGCGGGATACTTGTTACCCGGGACATCCGGGTGGCCCAATCGGCGAACGCGAGCTGCGGGGCGACCGGAGTCTTCGCAGGCTCGGGAAGCTGGATCGGGATGGTGACGGTCTGGTGCGCCGGCTGCCCCGCGGGCTGGGGGGCGGTGACCGGCTGGGCGACCGGCTCTGCGATGGGCTCCGAGACGTCGGGTAACGCCGCGGGCGCGGCCATTGCCGCTGGCGCGGGCACAGCAAGGCCGCGATCGGGCAGCGGAGCGGCTACCGAACTCAGCGCGGTGAGCACCAGACCAGCACAGGCCAGTGCACCGCCGGACAGCAGCCCACGCATCAGGTACTGCGACGCTCGGGGCAGCCCACGACGAAGCTGCTTGTAACCGAAGTGTCCCATTCGCCCGGTTCGCGTGCCGGCACGCTCGTCGCCGCTCATACGACAGATCAACGACGGTCACGCAGCGGAGATACGCCTGGTGCGGAGGGTGAGATCGACGCTATTCCGGCCAGTGCTCCCGCCACTGCTGGGCGGTGAGCCGCTCGGCATCCAATCCGGCGGCCCGAGCGGAACTCTCAGCGGCGCGCACGTCGTCGGCGAAGCGTCGGGCAACGCAGCGTAGTGCGGCCTCAGGCTCTTCACCAGCAAGCTTCGCCGCTGCGCAGCGCGCGAACAACGACGTGCCGGTATCACCCACAGGGCCGGTGAGATCGGCCCCGGGAAGCAGGTCTACCGGCAGCGCCGCCTTCGTTGCTCGGGACAACAGCTTGGCTGCCAGCGCGACCGCGGGTTGGCCCAGGGCAACCCCGTCGACGCTGGACTGACGGCGCTTCTCGGTGCGCTTGAGTTCGTCCCAGCGGATCTCCTGCTCGCTGGCGGTGTGCACCTGCTCGCTGCCTGCGAATACGTGCGGATGCCTGGCGACGAGCTTGGCAACTAACCCGGTCGCCACCGCATCGATGCCAAAACCACCGGGTGACTCCTGCGCGACCCGGGCGTGGAAAAGCACCTGGAGCAGCACATCACCGAGCTCCTCGCGCAGCGCCTCGGTGTCGCTGTCCTCCAGGGCTTCGTATAACTCGTAAGTCTCCTCGATCAGGTAGGGCATCAGCGAGCGGTGGGTTTGCTCGGCGTCCCACGGACAGCCCCCAGGCGACCGCAACCGGTCCATCACCGCAACGGCATCGAGCAACGCCGCCCCGGCGGGTTCAGGGGTGGTCAGCACAGTGGCGCCGCTCGCCACCCACCGAGCCGCCGCACCGGTGCTGGGATCGAGCGTTAGCAGCAGCCCCGCCACGGCGTCGCCGACAGGATCGACCCCGCACAGCTGCGCCAGCTCGGCCGGCACGTCTGCATCGGCGTGCACGGGTATCCCGTCCCGCAGCAGGCGAGCCGCGGCCGCTGGCAGCACCGCGCCGAGCCGTGGGGACAGCGCTACGACGACCGACTGGGGACTGTCGGTCACGTACTGGCGGTGGCGCGTAACGGCGCGACGAAGCCGCCGGTCTCGTTCTCGTCGGACACGACCTGCAGGCTCACCGGATCCCACACACCGTACCGGGGACTAAGCCGCACTCCCACATCCTCGCCCACCAGCGCCAGCTGGCGTAGACCGATTGCTTCCAGCACGGCTGGGTCGATCAGGTCGATCTGCGGCGCATGATCAGATGGCTGGACTCCCCGAGTGGTGCGGTTTTTCACCACCATGATCACCCACGGTTTGGTGTCCTCCAGCTGGAAGGCCACCACCGTGCCCTCGGCCACGCCGAACGCCGGGGTGGTAGCGAAGACCGGGTCGTCAGCGGCGACGACCCGCTTGCCTAGCTCGGCGTCCTTGCCGGCACGAACGTCTGCATCGATCGACTGCCGGGCTGCCTTGGACCCAGCCTGGGAAAGCTGCTCCACCCGCTGCTTGGCTGCGGTGCGGGTGTCCGCGGTGGTGTAGTCGACGGTGACCGCGCTGCTGTGCAACGCGGCCCGACCCAGCGCGGCCATCAGCAGCTGGTCCTTGGCTCGCTGCCGGTAACCGTTGGCGTCGTAGATCGTCCCCTTGGACGCGGCCTCGGCGCCCCCGACCTCTGTGACCATCCGGTTCACCGTGGCCGGATCGACGGTGACGCCGGCCCGTCGAGCGGCGATGTCGAGTAGCTGGTGCCGGATCCGAACAGTGAGGATCTTGCGTGAGATGTCGTCGAGCTGGTGACCGGCCTCCAGCTGGGCGCGAGCTTGCGGGCCCTCCTTGGCAAGCACTGCCAGCAGCTGACCGTGCACCTGGTCCTGCGGGATTTCGGTACCGTTGACGAATGCGGCGGCACTGAGCTGGCTTGGACCAAAGCCACAACCGCCGATCAGCAACCCCACGGCAGCGACCCCGACGACCCCGAGGGCGGCACGACGGGCCGCGCCGACGGCTCGCAGGACGCTTCGCACAGGCGCTAGCTTCTCACGCACTGTTCAGGCGCCGGTCAGCTGGGTTGCAGCCCGTCGAGCACCGCTACATCGCGTCGCCGAGCCGCTGTGCGTCGCTTGGGCGGACAGTCAGCGACTTCGACGGGATCCGCGACACGCTAGCGACGAATCAGAACGGCGCTGGCCCGGGATGCGGCCGGATGTCTACTTCCACCGGTGGTCTGCGCTGCACCGGTCAGCGGAGCACCGGAATGCTCGACGCTGTTCGCCTTGCGTAGCCTCCTCGTCCAACCCGGGCCCACGTACCCGTCACCGCCGTCGCCCAAGGAGGCCCATGTACGACACCGACCCCGATGAGATGGAGCGGCGACTGTCGCAGTGGACACAGGAGTTCGCCGCGAAGGCCAAGCAGTTCCACGCCATGCGAACCCAGGTCGAGAGGGTTGCGGTCACCGAGTCGTCCAGGGATGGCGCGGTACGGGTCACGGTGGACTCGCGCGGGATGCTCACCGACCTGGCACTTACTGACAGGATCCGCGACATGTCGCCGCCGGAACTCGCCGTGCAGGTGATGGCCTGTTTGCGGCGCGCGCAGCAGCAGCTCGCCCCGCTGGTTCAGGACGCCATGCAGGCCACCGTCGGTGGTGACGAGCCCGTTGTCGAAAAGGTGGTCTCGGGCTACCGGGAGCGCTTCGGGGAAGATCTGAGCATGGCACCGGACCCGATGGTGCTCGGGCTGGGCGCGATCGAAGACGACATTGCGCAGCGTTACTCGCCACCACCGAGGCGGCCGCCCCGCGCGGCGCCTCCTGAGGATGAGGAGTACTTCGCCGACCGGGGCTACCTGCGTTAGGAGCATGACGAATGGCCGGTGAATACGAGGTACTTACCGAGGCACTACGGGAGCACGCCAAGAAAATCGACCGTATCAGCGACAGGCTGGCCGAGGCAGTGGATGCGGCGCGGCAGATGGGCCTTCATACGGATTCCTACGGCGCCTATTGCCAGATCTTGCCGATGATGCTCAACCCGTTGCAGCACCTGGCAGCGACCGCGCTGGACAGCAGCGCCGACCGCCTGCGCAGCACCGCAACTGGCATCAGGGCAACCGCCGTGGACTATGCGGACATCGATGACGCCAACGCGATGGCCTTGTACCGGACGAGGGGATCTGAATAAATGACGGCGAATCCACTGGTCGCCAACGAGGAGCACTCCACGGCTTTCGCCGGAATAGGGATTGTTGATCCAGTCCTCCACTGCGTCAATGCCATTTCCAGCGGGGATTGGATTGAGGTCGGGATCGACACGGCCTCAGCGAGCCTGGACACGCTGAACTACGTCTCGAACCCGGCCGGTGCGCTGCTGTCCTGTGGCGTCGGATGGCTGATGGAGCACGTCGAGATTCTCTCCGAGCCGCTGGACTGGCTGGCCGGCAGCCCCGATGCGATCACCGCTCACGCCCGGACCTGGGGCAACGTCGCCAATGCGGTTTCCGCGGGACAACAAGACTACGCGCGCGCCGTTTCCGGCGATCTCGCGACGTGGCAGGGCGCGGCCGCCGAGTCCTACCAGGCCCACGCCCAGGGCAGCGACCACCTGCTTGAAGCGATGGCGATCGCGGCCGACGGCATCCGAGTGGCCGTCACCATGAGCGGGGTGATCGTCGCTGCGGTCCGCGAAGAGATCCGAAAGATGATCACCGAGCTTGTCGGGTATCTGATTGAGTATGCCGCTGAGCTGCTCGGCAGCGGCGGGCTTGCGGCTCCCCTGGTCGCCGAGCAGGCCATGACCCTGATCGCCGAGTGGGCCACCAAGATCGCTGAGCTGATCCGCAAACTGCTCCACACCATCAAGAACTTAATGCCGCTGCTGCGTCACCTCGATGAGGTCTTCAGCGCACTGAGCGACGCCATGGCCGCCCATCCCAGCGGCAGCCCGCACCGACCCACCGGCCGCTCCGCCATCTCGCGTGCACTGGACGGATAGCATCGCCGAGAGGCCCGGCTCCCCTGGGAAGAGCAATAGCCCGTCACGGCGCCAGCACACTGGTGACCAACTTGGTGCACCAGTCGAGCAGCTCCCGGTCGCGTAGTGGCGCGGCGCCGATCCCGCCGGAGCCTTCGCTGG
Organism: Pseudonocardiales bacterium; assembly: GCA_032230565.1. Lineage (GTDB taxonomy): Bacteria > Actinomycetota > Actinomycetes > Mycobacteriales > Pseudonocardiaceae. The sequence goes on from JAVXWL010000224.1 coordinate 9,765, forward strand.
GCCGCGGCACCGTCAGGGTCTGTCCAGCGGAGCGGTACGCCGCCTGCGGATATAGCCGGTTTAGACGCACCACCTGAGAGTCGCGCAACGTCACCGGAGCGAACCGCAGCTTGGAGCCTTGTACCGTCACCTCCGCTACACCCTGCCCCCGGCAAATCTGGCGGAAGCGAGCAACTTCCAGCAGGGTCACCACGGGAGGCGGCAGGGCGCCGTACCGATCGCGCAACTCGTCGGTGATGGCGCTGAGCGCCTCAGCGTCCAGCGCCTCGGCGATCTTGCGATAGGCCTCCAGCCGTAGCCGCTCGCCGGGGATGTAGTCATGCGGCAGGTGCGCGTCCACCGGCAGCTCCACCCGCACCGGCGCGGGTTCGGGCGCGCCATCGGACGCGCCGACGCCGGCCGCGCCGCGGAATGCCTCGACGGCCTCGCCTACCAGCCTGATGTAGAGGTCAAAACCGACTCCGGCGATGTGGCCGGACTGCTCACCGCCCAGGATGTTGCCCGCGCCACGGATTTCCAGGTCCTTCATCGCGACGGCCATGCCCGCGCCCAACTCGGTGTGTTGGGCGATGGTGGACAGCCGGTCGTGCGCCTGCTCACTCAGCGGCGTCTCCGGCGGGTAGAGGAAGTAGGCGTAGCCACGCTCGCGCCCGCGCCCGACGCGCCCGCGTAGCTGGTGCGCCTGGGCGAGCCCAAGCAGGTCAGCACGCTCGACGATCAGCGTATTGGCGTTGGAGATATCCAGCCCGTTCTCCACGATCGTGGTGCAGACCAACACGTCGGACTCACGGTCCCAGAACCCGGCGACGGTCCGCTCGAGCTGGTCCTCATTCATCTGCCCGTGCGCCACCGCCACCCGCGCCTCGGGCACCAGCTCGCGGATCCGCCGAGCGGCCTTCTCGATCGAGGACACCCGGTTGTGCACGTAGAAGACCTGCCCGTCGCGCAACAGCTCCCGGCGGATCGCGGCGCCGACCTGCTTGTCGTCGTAGGCACCGACATAGGTCAGCACCGGGTGACGATCCTCCGGTGGGGTCAGGATGGTCGACATCTCACGGATGCCGGCGAGGCTCATCTCCAAGGTCCGCGGGATCGGGGTGGCCGACATCGTGAGCACGTCGACGGCCGTGCGCAGCGCCTTGATGTGCTCCTTGTGCTCGACGCCGAAGCGCTGCTCCTCGTCGACCACTACCAGCCCGAGATCCTTCCAGCGCACCCCCGGTTGCAGCAGCCGGTGAGTGCCGATCACGATGTCCACCGAACCCTCGGCGAGCCCGCGCAGCACCTCCGTCGCATCGCCGGGATGGGTGAACCGCGACAACCCGCGCACCGTGACCGGGAACGGCCGCATCCGGTCAGAGAAGGTCTGCAGGTGTTGCTGGGCGAGCAGGGTGGTGGGTACCAGCACGGCCACCTGCTTGCCATCCTGGACGGCTTTGAAGGCGGCCCGCACGGCGATCTCGGTCTTGCCGTAGCCGACGTCGCCGCAGACCACCCGGTCCATCGGGACGCCACGACGCATGTCCGCTTTGACCTCGTTGATCGCGGCGAGCTGGTCGGGCGTCTCGGTGTAGGGAAAGGCGTCCTCGAGCTCAGCCTGCCACGGGGTGTCCGGGCCGAACGGGTGCCCCGGCGACGCCTGCCGCGCCGCATACAGCTGCACCAGCTCAGCAGCGATCTCCTTGACCGCCTTGCGGGCGCGTCCCTTGGTTTTGGCCCAGTCCGACCCGCCCAGCTTGCTCAGCGTCGGCAGCTCGCCCCCGACGTAGCGGGTGACCTGGTCGAGCTGGTCGGTGGGGACGTACAGCCGGTCGCCTGGTTGGCCCCGTTTGCTGGGCGCGTACTCCACCAGCAGGTACTCCCGGGTTGATTCTGCAGCGCCCTTGACGGTGCGCCGCACCATCTCCAGGAACCGCCCGATGCCGTGCTGCTCGTGCACCACGTAATCGCCGCTGTGCAGCGCCAGCGGGTCCACCGCGTTGCGCCGACGGACGGGCATCTTCGACATCTCGCGGCTGCCGGTGCCGCCCCGAGCGCCGGTGATGTCCGCCTCAGTGAGCACCACCAGCCCCAGCGCGGGCACCGCGAAGCCGTCCTCCAACGTGCCGCGCACCACCGTGACGGTGGCCGCTGCGGGTGGCTGGAACAGTCCCTCCGCGGCGTGCACCACCGGCACCTCGGCGTCACGCAACTGCTCGCAGGCGCGTTGTGCGGTGCCGGTGCCAGGCACCACCAACACGGCGGCGCCGCCGGTGACGGTATGCGCTCGCAGGTCGGCGAAGGCGCGTTCGACGTCACCGTGATAGGGCGGCACGGCAACGATCTGTAGTTGCAAACAGGAGTGGGAATCAGTGGTCAGCGGACTCAACGTCCACCACGCCACCCCGGCGCCGCGGGCGTGCTCGGCGACCTCGCCCAAACCGCGGTAGGCCGACGCTGACAGATCCAGCGCCGCGACGTCCACCGGAGCGGCACCGCCCCCCGCGGCGACCATCCAGGACGCCTCCAGGAACTCCTGCCCGGTGCGGACCAGGTCGGCGGCCCGGGTCCGGATCCGTTCCGGATCGGCCAGCAGCACGTGGGTGCCCGCCGGCATCACGTCGGTGAGCAGCTGCAGCTCATTACCCGCGAGCACCGGGATGAGCGACTCCATGCCTTCGGCCGGGATACCGGCAGCGACCTTCTCCAGCAGCTGCGCGACCGGCCCGGCCGGAGCCTGCCCAACGAGCTGCGCCGCGGCGGCCCGCACCCCTTCGGTGAGCAGCAGCTCCCGGCACGGCGGTGCGTACAGCTCGTCGGCGGGCGCCAGGGTGCGCTGGTCGGCGACCGCGAAGGAGCGGATCTCCGAAACCTCATCACCCCAGAACTCCACCCGCAGCGGATGGTCAGCGGTGG
>JAVXWL010000236.1:0-5824 GCA_032230565.1 Pseudonocardiales bacterium
AGCGCGGGCGCAACCACCTCGCCCGCAGCCAGCGGCCCCACGCCCAGCTCAACCGCACAGACCGTCCGGGTGAGCTACGCCGAGGGCAAGGTCACCGGAGACACCGGCCGGGTGCACGTCGCGCAAGGCAGCACGGTCGCGCTGGTGGTCACCAGTGCGGTCGCCGACGAGGTGCACCTGCACGGCTACGACAAGAAGGTCGACGTGCCAGCCAACGGCACCGCGACGCTGACCTTCACCGCTACCATCCCTGGCGTCTTCGAAGTCGAGCTGGAGAAACTGGGCCAAACCCTGGTGACGCTTGAGGTGAGTTAATGCTGCTCGCGCACGGCGTGGGCACCCGCGGCGACCTCCCGGTCCCGGTCTGGTTGGCCGCTGGCGGCGCCGGGCTGGCGGTGCTGATCTCGTTCGGGGCGCTGACCGTGCTGTGGCGCAAACCGCTGCTAAGCGGCGCCGCCGCCGGGTGGCCGATCCCACACCCCGTAGCCAGCGTGTTAGACAGCGCTGCGGCGCGGGGCGCGCCGCGGGGCCTGGCGACGCTGATCACCGTCGCGGTGTGCCTCATCGGATTGTTCGGTCCGACCAACGCCCAGCGCAATCTCACCCCATGGGCCTTCTACGTAACCTTCTGGGTCGGGATCGTTCCAGCGTCGCTGTTGCTGGGGCCGGTATGGCGAATTCTGAACCCCCTACGGCTGGTGCACGCCGCGCTGTCTCGACTGCTGCGGCTCGACCCGCGACAGGGTGTGCTCGCACTGCCGCAGCGACTCGGCTACTGGCCGGCGGCGGCTTCGCTGGCCGCCTTCGCCGCCCTGGAACTCGTGGTGCCTGCACGCTCCCAACCCGACGTGGTCGCCTGGTTCGTCCTTGTCTACGCGGTCGTGCACATCACCGCTGCGCTCGTGTTCGGACAACGGTGGTTCGAGCGTGGCGACGGGTTTGAGGTCTACTCCACGCTGCTGGGCACCCTTGCCCCACTCGGTCGGCGCCGCGATGGCCGAATCGTGCTGCGCAGCCCGCTCGATGGGCTGAAAACCATCGAGCCCGCGCCCGGGCTGGTCGCCGTCATGGTCACGCTCGTCGGCTCGACCGCTTACGACGGGCTGTCCCGAACTAGCTTCTGGAACTCCGTCATACCCAGCGGCCCCACCACGGCCACTCTGGGGTTGGCCTGCTGCATCCTGCTGATCGCGGCGGTGTATCTGCTGGGCACCTGGCGGGTGGTCATCCCCGGCCAGCGCGACGCCCCGACCCCGACCACCTTCGCGCCCACCATCGTGCCCATCGCCGCAGGCTATGCCATCGCCCACTACTTTTCCCTGCTGATTTTCGATGGTCAACAAACCCTGATCCTGGCCAGCGACCCCCTCGGCCACGGAACCGATTTCTTCGGCACCGCCCACCACCTCATCAATTACACCCTGGTCAGCACCACAGCGATCGCGTTGGTGCAAATCCTCGCGATCGTGACTGGTCACCTACTCGCCACGGTCAGCGCGCACGACCGAGCAATGCAAACGCTCCCCTCCGCCATCGCCACACGAACCCAATACCCGCTGCTTGCCGTCATGGTCACACTCACCATCGGCGCAGTCACCTTGGTCTTCGCACCATGATCCGCCCAGCCACACCACCGTTGGGTCGGCTGATGCCTTCCAAGGTTCGAATCCTTCCCGCCACAGCACAATCAGACGCGAGGCTAAGCGCGGCGAGCCAACACGACGTAGGTTCCGCCGTGTGCCTCGAGGGTGCCGCCGAGTGTTTCGATCGCCGCGCGCAGCGCTCGCGTAACGGTGCAGAGATGCTCGGGTTCGAGACGCTGGTGATCGCTGAACGTCGCCGCCTGTCCCACCCATTCGTCGGCGCTCAGGATGCGTTCCCAGCGGTAGGTTCTCGTCTTGACCGAGCAGAACGCCTCGTTGTCGGTGAACGGGTCGATGTAGCCGCTGTCGTCGGGGTGCGCGCCCATGAGGCTGCGCATCCGGTGCATGCTCGCGGTAGACGGCTTCGAACACGGCCACGACGGCCTCGTCTAGCTCATGGTGGTACCAGAACCGGGCGATTGTGCCGCCCGCACGCAGCACGTGGGCCGCTTTGGCCATGTCCAGCTCAGGATCGATCCAATGCCACGCGGCCCCGCAGGTGATCACGTCGAACCGCCGCCCAGCGTCATCCCAGGTCTCGAAGGCGCCCCTGTCGCGAGTCGAGAAGGGCAGCGGCAGCCTGACCCCCCGACGTCGTGCGTGCGCTTTGCCGAATCTACGGCGTCAGCGAAGCCGAGCTCAGTCACGCTCCGAATGTGGACCTTGGAGTGATCGCATGGCGACGTTGTTGGTACCCGCGATGGCACGGCGATCATCACCGACCACGTGCGCGTGGCCGACTACCGGATTGTGTTCGACGAGCTCGCGGCCCTTGCACCGTTCGGTGATGCCCGCCGCGACGTCTGCGGCGGATCGCAGACGACTACAGGAGTCTGCTGAGCGTCAATGCGTGACTCGGGAGGGGTGCCACGCGTAACACCGTGGTCTGCTGTTGCGGACCTGCTGCCTCCGGCGGGATCATGGTCGGCCGGACGTCGCTGATTACAGAAGACTCTGACCGGGCACAAGGCAAAGGAGCCATCCCGTGATCTTCATCGTCGTCAAGTTCACGATTCTTCCGGACAAGGCCGATGAGTGGTTGTCGCTCGTCGACGACTTCACCCAGGCCACGCGGGCTGAGCCAGGCAACATCTTCTTCGAGTGGTCCAGAAGCGTCGACGCGTCCAACCAGTTCGTCCTTGTCGAGGCGTTCGCGGACGACGCGGGCGAGGCGCACGTAACGTCTGAGCACTTCAAGACCGCCATGGCCTGGATGCCAGAAGTGATCGCGAGGAAGCCGGAGATCATTAACGTCCACGTTCCGCAGGACGGCTGGGGTGAGATGGCGGAACTGACGCCGGTCCAGCCTCAGTAGACGCCGGTCAACCTGTGCTTATAGGCTCGCCGGATTCTCAAGATCGCCGATAGTGCGCGGGAACCGTGCAGGTCGCGCGGCCAGCCCTTACTTTCGGCGATCATGCCAGGTCGCTGGGCCGTCGGCAGGATGCACTAGCGAACCCTCCGGAGAAGACGAGATCCCACCAGTGAGTCCACGGGCAACCTCACACTGATTAGGTAACAGCCCGGGCGGTATTCCGCTCCAGCGACTCCGATCTCCGCCTCGCAGTAGTCGCAATATGAGACGAGCATCCGAGCTCACGACGTTCCCGGGAGTAGCGTGAACGCTTGGCCGCTGATGGTGGAGGTGCCCGATGAGCCAACAGCCGCACGCAGAGACCTTCAACCCATGGAGCATCGTCAACCTGGTGTTCCATCATCTCGCTGAGCAGGGGCTGCATCCTGTACTGGGAGTAACGGGCGACCCCGGTGAGCCGGCGGCACAACTGCTGCGCGCGCTTGGCGTCGAGCCAGCCGCCGAAGGAAATCGGCAGGTATCCCAGGATGTCCGCCAGCACCTGGCCGAGATCCGAGCCGCTGTGCTTGGCGAGAGCTGATCAACCGCGCCGGGGCGCGCGTATCCTCGGCACGTTGATGCCGTAGTACCGAATCTTGCGGTAAATGGTGGCCCGGGACATGCCAAGGTGGTGAGCCGCCTGGGCGCAGTTGCCAGCCGTGTTGATCAGGGTCTCGACGACCGCGTCGCGCTCAATAGACTCCAGCGGGCTGAGCACCCGCCGGGCGGTCGCCATCGCGTCGGCTGGCAGGTCCGCCAGCTTGATCACACCGGTACGCCGATGTGCCACGACCTTGAGCAGCATCCCACGCAACTGTTCGACGTTGCCCGGCCACTGGTTGCGCATGAGTAGCCGCATCGCTTCCGGCGAGCAGGTCAGCTGGGCGCCCCGGGTCAGCCGAGCAATGAACAGGTGTACGAGCTCAGGCAGGTCTTCGATGTGGTGCCGCAACGGCGGGACCTGCACGGAGGACGGGAAGCAGCCGATCAGGTCGTCCAACTCGTCGCTGCTCGGCGCGTCGCTGCTTCGGGTCGCCACGACCCAGCTCCGCGAATGGTCGGTACCGCGCCGCGTCTGATCGAGCAGTTCGGTCAGCGCTCGCAGGACCTCGGCGGGTAGCCGGTCGACGTGCCGCAGGACGAGCGTGCCCGCGCTGCGAGCCAGCTCGTCGGATACCGCGCCGAGCCAACTACTGTGGTCTGTGCAGTCGTCGGCGTCCAGCACCCGTAGGTGCGCGGCGGGAGTGATCGCCAGATGCGCGCCCTGCGCCACCGTCAGTTTGCCGACCCCGGCCTCACCCTCCAGAACCAGCCAGCCACCGGACCGCAGGTGCGTCTGAACCTCCTGGCAGCACTTCACCCACAGCATGCTTGTGCCGACCACACCGGGCATGGCGTGAGCGCGGGTGAGCGCCCCGCCGTCCGTCGAGCGGGTCGCCAACTCGGTGGTGAGCAACTGCACGTGCACGACGCCGCCGATCATCGCGGACTCGCTCCAGCTCGGCTTGCAGTGCACCCTCGCAATCGCACCGCTGGGCAGCGAGGTGGTGAACACCCGGATCTTACCGCCGGCCAGAGCCGCTTTGGACTGCTCGAGCAACGCCACCTGATCCAGCGGATCGATGAGCTCCCGGGCACTGTCGTTCAGCATCACCAGGTCGGTGCTGATCGCCATGATGGAGCCCCGGTTGCGGCGGCAGGCCAGCAGGTAGTCGTGCAACAGGGCCAGCTCGCGGCGGCCGATCTGCGCCAGCAGGGCTTCCTCGATCTGCTCGGCGATGCTGGCGGCTGCCGCGATCATCGCCGGATTAGCGTCACGTCGCCAACAGGTCAGGTCCAGGATGCCCAGCATCTTGCCAGTGGTCGGATGGCGGATCGGTGCACCCGCACAGGCCAAATCCTCCAAGTGCTCGACGTAGTGCTCGTGCCCGAATACATGCGCGGGTCCACGGCCCTCCAGCGTGGTGCCGATCCCGTTGGTCCCGGCGAACTGCTCGGCGTAGCTGAACCCCGGCGCCAGCCATACGTCATCCAGTTTCTGCTGTAACCGGGAGTCACCGGTGCGGCGATCCAGGACCACTCCCGCGGCATCGGTCAGGATGATGCTGATCGGTTCGTCGGCGTACTTCACACATGCGGCGTTGATCACCGCGTCCGCGCTATGGGCGAGCCGCGACTTACGGTCGAGGTTGGGATCGAAGGGCAGTTCAAGGTTGTCGGCGGCGACCTTGCACTCCCGGGACCGCCTCCACGACGCCAGGATGCTATCCCTGACCACGCCGGGTCGAACGGGCTCCGAGGTCAGAAACAGCTCACGGGCATGCGCCAGCGCACCGCCGATCCGCGTGTTCAGGTGCCTGGCGGCGGCGGTCGGGCCGTCGGCTGGTGGTAGGCGTACGTCAGCCAAGGGGCGTTGCCTCCTTGGAGCTCCCTCTCGGTTTCGTTCGCGCCGAGCAACATCGCGGTGGTGGCGACTCACCCGACGCTAGTCCTGCGGCCAAGTCAACGGTAGCCAGCGGGAGGCGTTGAGACTGTCTCAAGTTGAGACCGCGATACGCCCCGACACCGGGTGTGATCCGTAGCACGGAGCTTTGGCGCCGCGTGAATCCCCTGTGGTTTCAGCGAGATGAAGCGCAGGCGCCGGAGCACTTGATCAAGGCTGGCCCGAGACTGTAGGCAGCGGGTCTTAGCCGACCTGCGAGCCCGGGTAAGGAGTGACAATGAGTCGCCAGAGTGTGGCAAAGGCTCACCAGAAGATCCAGGAGCTTGCCTGGGAGCCGTTGTACCACGAGCCGGTGAAGCACTACGGCACCGACTACACCTTCAG
>JAVXWL010000243.1:0-7345 GCA_032230565.1 Pseudonocardiales bacterium
GAGGGCAACAAGATCGTCACAAACCCCACATAAACTCCTCAGGAGAACCACGCTAGCGCAGACATCATCTGCACCACAGGAACGAGTCACCAAAGCTGCGGTTCCGTCAGTGGATCCAAGACCACCCAAACCGCCACCGTGGTCGACGCCTACGCGCTGCGTTCCGAACGATCGCCGGGACCTGCAATTGCCCGACAGGCGCACGTCGGTGAGCCAACCCATCGTCGCGCATTCGGCGCGGTAATGTCAGCGGAGCTGACATACCCCCAATCAGCTCGGATGGGTTCGGCGATGAAGCTAGTGACCTTTCGTAGCGGGACGACGAGCCGGGTCGGCGTCGTCGACGCCGGTGTTGTCCGGGATATCAGTGAGCTGCTCCCGGCCGGCGCGGGGCTTCTTGAGGTGATCGAGGCCTGGGACAAACTCGGGCCCGCGCTGCGCGAGCGCACCGCCGCACTGCCCACGTTGCCGCTGGACTCGGCGGAGTTGCTCGCTCCGATCCCCGCGCCGCGGCGCAATGTCTTCTGTGTCGGCAAGAACTACCGTGACCACATCGCGGAGTTCGGTCGCAGCGGCTACGACACCTCAGGTGAGCGCGTAGAACTGCCAGCCAAACCGATCCTGTTCAGCAAGGCCACGACGTCAGTCACCGGGCCTACCGCTGCCGTCGAGCCGCACCACGCACTGACAAGCGAACTCGACTACGAGGGCGAACTCTGTGTGATCATCGGCCGCGGCGGACGGGGCATCACCCGCGAGCAGGCTTACGGGCACGTGTGGGGTTACACGATCGTCAATGACATCACTGCGCGGGACCTGCAACGTGACCACAAGCAATGGTTCCTGGGCAAGTCACTGGACACGCACTGCCCGATGGGCCCGAACGCGGTAACAGCCGACGAAGTCACCGACGTGGCCGCGCTGGAAATCGTGACCACCGTCAACGGCGAGTGCCGTCAGCGCGCCGCGGTCAAAGACTTGATTTTCGACATCCCGCACCTGATTGCGACCCTGTCGGCAGGGATCATGCTGCTGCCCGGTGACCTGATTGCCACCGGCACCCCAGCGGGCGTGGGGATCGGGTTCGAGCCACCGAGATTCCTGATCAGCGGGGACCTCGTCGAGGTGTCGATCACCGGCCTGGGGCGGCTGTCCAACCGCATCGCGGATCGCTAACCCGAGACTCAGCTACTCCTCGATGGCTCCGCCGCCCCGTCGAAGATGTCGCCGGAAGGTGTATGACGGATCGGCGGCGCGCCGCGCGAGGTAGTCGTCGAAGGCGGTCTGCTGGCGCAGTGTCTCACCTGCGCGGATCTTGCGGGCCTGGTCGCGCTCGGTCTGCCAGATCTGGTGTGCCGTGGCCAGCACCTCCTCGGCACGCCCGGCCGCGACGAACAACACGCCATCGTCGTCACCGAAGACAACGTCGTCGTCGCTCACCAGGTGCGGGCCGAACCGCGCGGTGGCCAGCGCGTCAGGTTCCCGCTCGTCCAGCCGCACCGGGCCGGCCGGGTAGCTGCCATAGCTGAATACCGGCAGTCCGATCTCCACCAACTCCGGCGTGTCCCGGTGCAGGCCCCACACCACCAGGCCCGCCAATCCCGCCGCCTCGGCCTCCAGTACCGCCAGGTCGCCTACACAAGCCTCGTCCGACCGCCCACCGTTGTCGATGACCAGCACGTCACCCTGCTCAGCCCGGCGCAACGCCTCCAGGAACACGTCCACGCTGCCGTAATGCCGCGCAGGCAAGGCGCGTCCGGCGATCCGGTGTCCGGGAACGACCGCGCCGATGCCGGGCGGCGCGGCACGCAGCGGCAGGTCCCTGCGGAGGCAGGCATCGGCCACCAGCGGCGTAGACAGGTCGGCGAAAATCTCCAGCATCGCGCTCCCCCAGCTCGGTCCCGTCGCCAGCGTTCGGTCACCTACTTCGCGCCGGAAGCCCCCGCTGCACCTCAGCCAAGCACGCTGCGCCCGGTCACTGCTCGCCAGTCTCGCCCCACGTCATTTCGGTCGGCGCCGAAGTGTCGTCGTTCTAGGGTCGTTGTCATGGCTGGCGATGGGGACGGCGTCTGAACAGGCACGAGTTGATATTCGGCATGCCACCGACACGACGCTGGGAGCAGTCATGTCTTCGAGAAGGCCAGTAGAAGCGCAGCGGATCCTCACGGCCGCCACGTCGAAGGCTTCGTGGCCGGGCGGACGGTCGATCGCACCCGCGACTGGGAGGAACGTGAGGCGCCGCTACGAGCACTCGACCATGTCGAGTTGCTTGCGCTGTTGGAGCGGGAAGCGACGGCAATGCGCGCATCGGTAGCCGCAGCCCTCGACGAACACAGCGATTGCACCCTGACGTGGGCAGGGCGGACCGTTCGGCTCGCTGGCTTCCTGACCCACATGCGCAGTGAGGACGCAGTGCACCGGTGGGACCTCGTTGGCGATGACGACGAAAGCGCCACGCTGCTGGGCCAACAGGAACTGCTCGAGCACGCGGTGCACTTTGTCGGCAAACCCTTGTGCCGGCGCGGGCTCGCCCAGGGTGTCGGCACGGCGGTGCTCTCGACTCGGATCCGAGCCGGCGATCATGATGACCTGCTGGTCGAGATGGGCAACGGCAACGCGACGCTCACGGTGCTACCCCGAAATGGTGAGGAAGTCCTCTCCACCGACCCGGCGGCGCGTCTACTGCTTGTGTGGGGACGCAAAGCCACCCCGTTCTTCCGGCTTCGCTCGCGCGGCAACACCGCCCACGTCGCCGCGGTGCAGCGCCTATTCTCCGGCTACTAGCAGCAACATCGCGAGCGGTCCCCGGTTGACGACAGGTTGTTGGTGTGTGGGATGAACGACGGTACTGCGCGGCGGATGTGGCAGCTCTATGAGCCCATCCACGACGTCACCTACTTCACGCCGGAGGCCCGTGCCGCCGCGGACAGCCTCGGTGTGCGCGGGTTCTGGATGGGTTACTTCGCACTGCGGGTGGCTCCTCTGGGACCAGTGGCACCGGCCGTGGCAGCGGCGAGCTTCTTCGGCTTCCATCCGGATCGGGTCGCCCGAGCGTTGCCGGACGCGTGGACCTACACCAGCCCGCAAGACGCGATACGGGCGCGGCTGGCGGGTGCGGACGCTGCCCTGCGCCGACTCTGGGGCGACGTGACCGTTGAGTCCCAGGAGGTGGCGGAAGCGGCCGACCTGGCGTGGCGGGCGGCGAGTGCCGCCGACACCGCTGGGCGCGTCTTGGCTGCGGCCAACCAGGCGCTGCCCCGTCCGACGCAGCCCCATTTAGCGCTCTGGCAGGCCACGACGACGCTGCGCGAGCACCGCGGTGACGGCCACATCGCCGTTCTCCTGAGCCGCGGCGTTTCCCCGATCCAGGCCCACGTGATCAAGGCCACCGCTGGCGAGGCCGACCCCGCCGTGCTCCGCGAGAGCCGCCGATGGAGTGCGGACGCTTGGCGCAGCACCGTCGAGGAGCTGAGCACCACCGGCTGGCTCGACGTCGCAGGCCATCTCACTCGAGCTGGACTGGCCAAGCACGACGAGATGGAAGCATCCACCGACCGTGCCGCCATGCATCCGTGGCGAGCGCTCGGTGAGATGGCTACTGCCCGGCTCACCGAGCTGCTCACTCCGCTTGCGGCCGCGGTGGTTGACAGCGGGATCTTGCCGGCGTCGAACCCGGTTGGCCTGACCGCGGACTCCCAAAGCCCGCCTCCCGGGCGCGGAGGACGGCTTCGGTCCGATCGGCAACCTGAAGTTTCGCGAAGATCGCGGAGTCGTGGTTGTTGATCGCCTTGCTGCTAGCCGAGCTTCCCACCGATCACCGTGGTCGACAGCCCTGCTGCAAGCAGCTCGAGAACCTGCCGCTCACGCTGAGTGAGCTGCAGGAAGGGATCGGCCGTGACCGCTCGTCCAGACAGCCGACCGAGCACCCGCCGGGCGATGCCGGCCGATCAGCCAGCCGCGATCTCGGCGACGGCAAGGCCGAAACCGGCGAACACGACGATCGTGGTCCACTGCGCGCGCCCGTGCTCGTCGCCGCTGGTCATGCACACATCATGGGCGCTGCGCTGCCCCGCTGTCCCGGATGGATTTGCCGGCATCGCCAGGTGACCGCTTTCATCTCGTCTTTGAGGTATTCATGCCGAACCACGTTCTCGATGACGTCGAGTGGGCGCTGACCGCGGTGGGCTTTGCGGCGGTCGCTATCACCTGGAAGGCTGACACACAGTCGGCTGATTAAAGCAATACACATCACTATCCGTAAGGAGACGATGACCATGCGCATGCTGCTCAAGTGGGAAATCGGCCTGGAGGCCGGGACCGAGGCCATCCGCAGCGGAAAGATCGCGGAGCTGAGCCAGCGGCTCATGGCACTGATCCAATCCGAGGCTGCTTACTTCAGCACCGAGGGTGGAACACGCACCTCCTACATGTTCTTCGATTTGGACGACCCGGCGATGATTCCGGTGATCGCCGAGCCGTTATTTCAGGAACTCCGGTCGAAAGTTGAGTTCATCCCGGTAATGAACGCCGACGACCTGCAACGCGGCCTGGCCAATGTCGCACAGCAATGACCATACCTCATCTATTATGATTCATTGAGACACACGGAGTCGGCAAATGCTTATGTTACTCAAGTGGGAACGCCATTCAGAGCGGGAAGATGGCAGCAATCCACGAAAAGTCGAACCGGTGATCGCGGAACCGCTCTTCCAACAGCTCGATTCTACTGTGCAGTTCATCCCCGTGATGAACGGCGACGACCTGCAACGCGGTTTGATCGAAACGGCAGGGTAACGACCGTGACCGAGCAGCAGCACGAGATCGTCTGGAGGCTATCCACCGCTGGCTTCGCGGCGAGGTGCATCCAACTTGTCGCCGATCTCGGTGTCGCCGACCGCATCGGAGATAGTGCGGTACCGATCACCGACTTAGCCGCTTCCTGCGAGGTCAATGCCGATGCCCTCAACCGCGTACTGCGGCTGCTCGCGGCGCACGGCGTCTTCGAAAACCGGGACGGCGGCTACGGGCACACGCCCCCGTCCCGACTGCTCCGCGCCGACCATCCCCGATCAATGCGGGCTTTCTCCCAGATGATGGGGCTGCCGGTGATCTGGGGCAGCCTGACCGAGCTCGAGCACTCAGTCCGCAACGGCCGCCCCGGCCTCGAAACCCTGGAGCCCAAGGGCATCTGGGCTTACCTCCAGGCGCACCCCGGCGAAGCTGACATCTTCGGCCGAGCTATGACCGCGAAGGCGGCCGCCGAGGTTGCAGCGGTCCTCGACGCGTACGACTTCTCCGGGCTAGGGACGATCGCCGACATTGGGGGCGGCCGAGGGCACCTGCTGCGCGCCGTTCTCGATACCGCGCCGCAATCTCACGGCATCCTGTTCGATCTGCCCGACGTGATCGATAGCTTGGACACCGGTCATGAGCGAATGGCTACCGTGGCCGGTGACTTCTTCGTCGATCGACTGCCCGTGGCCGATGTGTATGTCCTTATGGAGGTGCTGCACGACTGGGCCGATGAGGAGAGCGTTGCGCTCCTGCACGCGATACGCCGAGTTGCGTGTGACGGCTCGAGGCTGCTGATCATCGAAGGAGTCATCCCCGGCGAACAGGCCGACCCGCGGGCCAGCACCCTGGACATCATCATGCTGACCGTCACCGGAGGACGTGAACGGACGGCGGACGCGCTCAGCGCACTGTGCGAGCAGGCCAGCTTCTGCCTCGACAAGGTCGTCGCAACCGCGAGCCCCATGCACATCATCGAGGCGAGACCGGTCTGACCGCGGGCCGCAGTGCAAGGCTAATGCCGGTTGAGAGTGCCGATGCCCAATGATCCAATCGGGCCGGCGGCGCTGCCGTCGCCTCGGTCGTCGGCTGCGGCTACTTCCTTTTCGACCTCGCGGACGTAGCTTTCGGGGTCCTTGTCGACTGGTGTGACGCCAGCGAAATGCGTGGCCTCAAAAGCAGCGAAAGCCACTGCGATGTCGTGGCGCAGCTGGAGCCCGGCGTGGCGGCGGAAGTCGGTGAGGCCCTCACGCTCTTCTTCGGCCATGTGATCGCTGTTGGCCTCGTTGGCCTTGGCGACCGCGTCATACCAGCCGTCGCTGCCGACATTGTGATCCGCTACCGCGGCAACCGCGTCGCGGATGTCGTTGTGATCGTCGATCGCATCTACGGTCTCCTCTGCCGGATCTAGGCTGCCAACGCCTTTGCCCACTCGCAGCAACTGCGGATAGAAGAGCTGCTCTTCCGCCTCGGCGTGTACCTCGAGAAATGCTGACAGCCGATCCCAGACAGCACTCAGCGCCGCAGTTTCGGTGCGGTCGATCTGTTCAAGGATCGCGAACAGCCGCCGCTGCTCATGATGATCGTCAAGTATAAGCTGGGTGATGTCCACGGCTCTCCCATTCCGGCTGTGTCCTACAATCAGCCGTATCCGGCCGATCAGTCGTCCAACACAATTCAGTCGTGCGCACCCATGAGTCCGACCGGCCTCAGGATGCCCACACAGGAACTGGACGAAACCAGAAGAGTCCGAAGACGTCGACTATCCGCCCACACCACCAGACTGAGGATCGCCACCGCGTGGCCGCGTTGGGTCAAACGTGGATGAGATCAGGAAACGGCGGTGCCGATGAGGTGCCCAACGCCGAAGGTGACGGCGGCGGCTAGACCACCGGCAATCACCTGGCGCACTCCGGAGCGCAGCGCGGACCGACCGTTGAGGATCCCGATTCCGGCACCGACTGCGAACAACGCGAGGACCGCCAATGCGATCGCCGCCAGTAGAGCCGCGCTGCCACCGCGAATGAGGTAAGGCAGCACCACAACGAAGGCACCCAAGGCGAAAGCGAGCAGACTTGAGATCGCGGCTGACCACGGGGAGCCCAGCTCGTCGGGATCCAGGCCAAGTTCCTCCCGGGCGAGCGTGTCCAGGGCAACCTCCGGGTTGGCCATGATGCGGTCAGCCAGTCGTTCGGCGTCCGCGCGGTCCAGGCCCTTGGCACGGTAGAGCAGCACGAGTTCGGCGCGCTCCTCCTCCGGCTTCTCAGCCACCTCCTGAGCCTCCAAAGAGATCTCCCGCTGGTACATCTCCCGTTGACTCGACATCGACACGTATTCACCAGCAGCCATGGAGAACGCGCCTGCCAGCAAGCCAGCGATCCCAGCCAACAGGATCGCGGTGCGGGAGGACCCCGAGCCGGCGAAGCCCATCACCAGCGCAGTATTGGACACCAATCCGTCACTGACGCCGAACACCCCGGCCCGCAGGCTGCCGGAGCGGTCGGTGCGGTGCCAGGGTTCCCTGCGTGCGATTTGCTGCTGCGGGTTAGGACGG
>JAVXWL010000247.1:0-2947 GCA_032230565.1 Pseudonocardiales bacterium
GTGCGCGCATTGCGGCCAATCGCTGCAACGAGGCCCGCACCGGCCCGACGTCGCCCGCGGTGAACAGTTCGGCGAGGTACTCCACCGGGATGCGTAGCGCGTCGATCGCGCCGAACAGGTTGCCGGCGTCCTCGCCGTCATGCCCGGTACCGGCTAGCGCGTCCACCATGGGGGACAGCGGCGGGATGTACCAGACCATCGGCATGGTGCGGTATTCCGGGTGCAGCGGCAGGGCGACCTGGTAGTCCACGATCAGCTTGTAGATCGGGGACGCCTGCGCGGCGTCGATCCATTCCTGGGAGATCCCGGCCCGCTCGGCCTCGGCCACCACGCGTGGGTCGTGCGGGTTGAGAAATACTCCCAGTTGTGCTGGGTAGAGATCCTTGTCGTCGGGCACCGATGCTGCGGCCAGCACCGCGTCGGCGTCGTAGAACACCACTCCGATGTAGCGCAGCCGCCCGACGCAAGTCTCCGCGCAGACGGTGGGGATGCCTACCTCCACCCGCGGGTAGCAGAACGTGCACTTCTCGGCCTTGCCGGTCTTGTGATTGAAGTAAATCTTCTTGTACGGGCACCCCGTGACGCATTGCCGCCAGCCGCGACACTTGTCCTGATCGACCAGCACGATGCCGTCTTCGCTGCGCTTGTAGATCGCGCCGGACGGGCACGACGCCGCACATGACGGGTTGAGGCAGTGCTCACAGATCCGCGGCAGGTAGAACATGAACGTCTGCTGGAACTCCAGCGTGACCTTGTCGGACACCTTGGCCAGTACCGGATCCCGGCCGATCTGCTCGGGGCCGCCGCCCAGGTCGTCGTCCCAGTTGGCGCCCCAGGTGATCGCGGTGTCCTCGCCGGTGATCAGCGAGATGGGTCGGGCCACTGGGCTGGTGTCCATCTGTGGCGCGGACAGCAGGTTGTCATAGTCGTAGGTCCACGGCTCGTAGTAGTCGGCCACTTCCGGCAGGTCCGGATTGGCGAAGATGTTGAGCAGTCGCTTCAACCGCGAGCCCGAACGCAACGTCAGCCGGCCGCGTTTGGTCAGCGTCCAGCCGCCCTTCCAGCGCTCCTGGTCCTGGTATTGCCGTGGATAGCCCTGTCCGGGTCGGGTCTCCACGTTGTTGAACCAGGCGTACTCGACGCCACTGCGGTTGGTCCACGCCTGCTTGCAGGTGACGCTGCAGGTGTGGCAGCCGATGCATTTGTCCAGGTTCATCACCATCGCCAGCTGCGCCATCAGTCTCATCAGTAGATCACCTCCTGGCTGCGCCGGCGGATGGTGGTGACCTCGTCACGTTGGTTGCCGGTGGGGCCGTGGTAGTTCATTGCGAACGACTGCTGGGCGTAGCCGCCGATCAGGTGCGTAGGTTTGATCATCAGCCGGGTCAGCGCGTTGTGGATGCCGCCGCGCTTGCCGGTTTTCTCGGTGCGGGGCACTCCCACAGTCCGTTCCTGGGCGTGGTACATGAACACGGTGCCCTCGGGCATCCGATGGCTGACGATCGCCCGGGCGACCACCACACCGTTGCGGTTGACCGCCTCGATCCACTCGTTGTCCTTGACGCCGATCTTGGCGGCGTCCACGTCGGACATCCAGATGGCCTGGCCGCCGCGGGACAGCGTGAGCATGTGCAGGTTGTCCTGGTAAGTGGAGTGGATCGACCATTTCGAGTGCGGGGTGAGATACCGGACGGTGATCGCTCGTTGTCCGTTGAGCCCCGAATTCGCACCGATTTCCGGCTCGCCGAACAATCCGGTCATGTCCAATGGCGGCCGGAATATCGGCAGCTGCTCGCCGAGCTCGGACATCCAGTCATGGTCGAGATAGAAGTGTTGCCGGCCGGTCAGGGTATGCCACGGCTTGAGCCGCTCGGTGTTGATCGTGAACGGGGAATAGCGCCGGCCGCCGGTCTCGCTGCCCGACCACTCCGGTGACGTAATCACCGGCACTGGCCGGGCCTGGGTGTCGGCGAAGGTGATCCGCTTTCCCTCGTTCTCCGCGGCCAGATCGGCGAGTTTGGTGCCGGTGCGCCGCTCGAGGGCGCGGAAGCCGTCGGTAGCCAGCCGTCCGTTTGTGGTGCCCGACAGTGCCAGGACGGCTTCGCAGGCGTGAGTGTCCTTGGCCAGCGACGGCCGCCCGGCAGCGTGCCCGGAGGCGACAGCCCCGTTGACCGCCGTGAGGTAGGCGACCTCGGCATCTGGATGGGTGGTGACACCCTTGGTGGTCAGTCCGACGCGCTCGACCATCGGACCGAGCGCGGCCAGCTTCTCGCCGATCGCCGGGTAGTCACGTTCCACCACGACGATCCTCGGCATGGTCTTGCCGGGTATCGGCAGGCATTCGCCGGCTTTCCAGTCCAGCACTCGGCCGCCAGGTTGCGCGGTGGCGTCGGCGGTGTCGTGCTGCAGGGGGACGGCCACGATGTCGCGGCGCACGCCGAGGTGTTTCTCGGCCATCCAGGAGAAGCCCCGGGCAAGCCGGTGAAACGCCTCAAAGTCGGTCTTGGACTCCCACTGTGGGGAGATGGCCGGGGAGAAGGCGTGCACGTAGGGGTGCATGTCGGTGCTGGACAGATCGTGTTTTTCGTACCAGGTGGCGGCGGGCAGCACGATATCGGAGAACAGTGTGGTGCTGGTCATCCGGAAGTCCTGCGACATCCGCAGGTCGTGTTTGCCGACGGGTGCCTCGTCGCGCCAGGTGACCTCGATGGGGTGCACCCCATCGTGGTCGGAGGCGCGCAGAGCGGAGTCGGTCCCCAGCAGGTGGCGCAGGAAATACTCGTTGCCCTTGGCGGAGGAGCCGAGCAGGTTGGCCCGCCACACGGTCAGACACCGCGGGAAGTTCTCTGACGCGTCCGGGTCTTCGCAGGCGAACCGCAGGTGGCCGGTGGTCAGCCCGTCGACCACGTGTTCGGCGGCGTCCTTGCCCAGGCGTTGTGCCTCGTCG
>JAVXWL010000165.1:0-8132 GCA_032230565.1 Pseudonocardiales bacterium
GGGCGGTTTCCATCGGTGGTCGCGAACTAGCTGGTGTTGGTGGTGGTGAGTAAGCCTCTCATGGCCTCTTCGGGTGTGCGATCACCGAGGATGATGCGTGGTCGCTGGTTGAGTTCTTGGGCGACGGCTTGGAGGTCATCGGCGGTATGGAGTGATAGGTCGGTGTGTTTGGGGAAGTACTGACGTAGTAGGCCGTTGGTGTTTTCGTTGGTGGGTCGTTGCCAGGGTGAGTGCGGATCGCAAAAAAAGATCTGGGTTCCGGTCGCGGTCTCGATCTGTTGGTGCATCGCCATTTCGCGGCCTTGGTCCCAGGTCAGCGTCTTGCGTAGTGCTGGCGGGATCTGAGCGCAGGCCGCGATGACTGCGTCGCGAAGTTGCGGTGCCTTATAGCCGTAAGGCAGGTGCACCAGGATGACATAGCGAGTGGTGCGTTCGACTAAGGTTCCGATCGCTGCGGTCATTTTCTGGCCGATGAGCAAATCGCCTTCCCAGTGGCCGGGCACGTTGCGGTGGCAAGCTTCTGCTGGTCGCTGACTGATCGGCTTCATGTTCTTGATCTTGTTTGGTGGGGCGACGCCGCGTCGCTGGGCTTTCCGGACGGTGCGTCCGGTGCGCAACTTGCCGGCCTTGGTGCCCAGAGTGCCGTCATACAGGCCCCGATAGATCGTTTCGGTGCAGACTTGCATTGCTGGTTGATCGGGATACGAGCGGGCGAGGAAGCGTGATATCTGTTGCGGTGACCACCGTCGGTTTAGTTTCGCAGTGATCACTTCGCGCAGCTGGCCATGGGAGGTCAACTTGCTTGGCTTAGGTCGTTGCCGTTGCTGTAGCGCCTGGTTGTGCGCCCACCAGGGGTGGTAGCTGCCATCGGGTTTGCTGTTGCGTTTGATCTCTCGATAGATAGTTTGGAAGCTCTTGCCGATCAACGTCGCGATGGTTTTGATGTTCCGCCCAGCGTGGAGGGCGTCGGCGATAGTGATGCGGTCATCCTGGGTTAATAACCGCGGCGAGACGGGTCGATCAGCCAGCAGCACGCCGCCAGCCTCGATGAACCACTTCGATCCGCAGCTGGTCGACACGCCGACCGCACGAGATGCGGCTGCTCCTTTGTGGCCCTCACGGATGAGCGCGAAGTACCGCTTCTTGGCCTGGACTGGCATCCGGTTTTGTCCGCCACGAGGCATCCGAACGTCTCCTTCCGGAGCGTTCGCGACCATCGATGGAATTCAAGTAGCCTTCTAGAGGTCAGATCGCCTTGGTGCCAGTTCCACGAGTGGAGTGCACCAGTTTCAAGATCACGGGTCCGTCGTGGCCCAGCATCCCATTGTCGGTTGAGGTTTGTGACCACGTCACGGATCGCGTGCGTCGTATCGGAGGGCCGGCCGCGAACTGGGCAGTGTTGAGTTGAGCTTGTCATGGGCTCGCGTCAGTGAGCTATTGATGATCTGACGCGGTCTCACAATCCGATTAGCCCATGGGACCACGATCGCGCGAGCATGCAAGCTGCGGGCGGATTGACTCAAGCGCTGCATCAGTAACCTCCTACGGGCGGCATTTGAAGGGCGGGAGCAGGGACAGCGTGGGTGACATGCAGATGTTGGTTAGGTGGCGGTTAGTCTCCTGAAGCTGAAGGTTGATGCTAGAGAGGTCGATCTCAGCCCCGACGAGGGCGCTGTTGATGTTCTTCACCTGCGGGGTGACCAAGGCAGTGCCTCTGCTGTCCGCGTTCTGAATCGACTCCAGCGTGCCGTCGATCGACTGAGCGAGCCCTAGGACGTTCAGCAGCACGTTGGAGGTGTCCACCAGCGAATCGGAGACTGCAGCAGTGGACTGGGAGGCACCCGCCAGCGTTCCGGAGATGTCAACCAGTGAACCCGATGTGTTGACCAGCGACTGGGAGGTGTCCTTCAAGGATGCGTCGATCCTCTGCGCAGTACCCCGGATCGACACCAGCGAAGCGGTGGCATCGGCGACCTGGCCGCGGATCGGCTTCAAGTCGGTGTCGATGTCACTTAGTGCGGAGTTGATCGTTTGAATGTAGTTGGGTAGGGGTTGGACATTACTCGTGGCGCCGGTCACTGAATTAGACGCCGTAAACAGTCCGTTATCGATAGATTCGAGTGCGCGAACAATTCCGATCAAGAAGCCGATAACGACCACCACGACGATCAGCCCAAAAATAGTGAAGATCCACAGAAACCGTGTGAAGGAATTAGAGGTCAGCGCGGACGAATCGGTTACCGACAGTGTAGAGACGCGGTGCGCGCCAACGCGCCACTGTCCGCGGGGTGTTGTCGCTACTGAAGGGGGGTTGTCTGATCGTCGACGTGCCAAGTATCGCTTTATCATTTCAGTCCCCCTAGTACGGCGCGTCAACGGATTGGCCAGAATCCAGGCGGACCTTAACATCGATGCAGCGAGGCGTCAGTTCAGCATCGATTGGCGGGTTGAGGTGGTTTGCCCGGTTCGGCCTTAAGATCCTGCTGGTGATTCTGGTGCTATTTAGACGTAGTTGCGCGGACGCGTCTACATTTGGCGGTGTCCGACCTGGAAATCGCCGCTGCTCGGTGTCAATCCAGGCGCAACGCTGTTGATCAGAATGTCGCCGACGACGTACAGTTGCTGATCTAGCTGAGAAGGATGCATCCCATGTGCGGATGCATCCGCGGAAGCGGTACCACCGAGACTTCGGCCGTCCGTTCATCCGATCCGCGGTCGCTCGGTCCAGCGTGCCCCACCGCCGGCGGCAGGGCACCAGCACAATCTTTGAGCGGTTGCCGCACGCACACCCGCACGACCCGGTGGCCGTGCTCCTCGACTCCATCCTGATGTTTCGCTCCGCGGGCTTCGAGATCCGCGAGCCTAAGTCGGTGACTCCGCCACGACGGACCGATGCACGTAGTCAGCAGGTGAGTGCTCCACGACCCGTCGATCGCACACGTACGGAGGAGCCAGTCATCACCGCCATCCTCCGCGACACCGTAGAGGGCTTAAACCGCCGGACTTCGTGCATCCACCGGACGTAGCGCTCGAGCTGCGCCCGCTGCGCCACCAGTGGGAGGAGATGCTGCTCGGTGCCATAGGCTGTCTCCCGGCTGATTGATCGGACGCCAGGCCGGTATGTGTGCACTCCACAACGACACCATTGGGTCAAGCGCGGTTCAGGGCTGCGGCGGATGGTCGATGTCGAAGAGATTGGGCTGCTGCTCCCGGTAGCGGGCGCGATCAACCGCTTTGAGGGGTTCGAACTCGGGCGGCCGGAACAGCCCGTGCAGGCTGCACCGGGGAGCGGCTGAACCGGCGGCGTCCAGGAGGGCGTTGACCGCCTGGCGGGCGCCCTCGTTCGCACCTTCCATCGTCGTGACGTTGATGTTGGTGCGGACCCAATCACCAGCCAGGAACAGATTCCCGATAGCCGTCATGGACTCAGGTCGGTCGGCCCAGGAGCCGGCGTTCTGGATGAACAGTGGCTCGTCGTTGGCCACATTGGCAGTGCCCGACCCCACGATGGCAGGGTCGAGGAACCAGGAATGCAGCAGGTCGTCGGTCAGCGTTGCCTCGCCGGTATCGTTGAGGTGTGCCTTGATCTGCGCCCACGTCTCTCGGGCGATCTCGTCGGGGGTGCAGTCCCTGGCGCGCTTGCCGTTGACCGACCCCGCGGTGACCCAGTCGGAGATGATCGTAGACAGGCATTCCACGACGGTCCCGTCACCGTAGTCGCGGAAGTCGCGCTGCCAGAACTGGCTTTGGCTGATCGAGGTGATCGCCCAGGGCGAGTCGACGTAATTGACGTGTCCTGGAGTTAACGGCAGCCTGCGCCGCAGATAGAACATCAATCCGTTCATCCAGTCAGTGCGTAGCCGCCGCGCTCTGTCCAGCCCAGGATCTACGGCGAGCACTTCAGGGCTGAGCAACCGCACGAAACGTTCGACCGGCATGGCCGACAGGAACCAGTCTGCGGTAATCCTTCGGGCTTGCCCCAAGGGATCGCGGATCGTCACCGAGGCTATGTTGTCCTTAGCTATCTGGAGGCTCTCGACTCTGTGACCCACCCGGAACTCGACACCGAGGGTGCGCAGGTGGGCCACCCATGGATCGATTAGCTGCTCACTGGTAGGGCCGTTGAGTAGACGGTCTACGCTGCCTCCCGGCTCGTTGCCCCGACCCAGAATGCTCCACGCGATGGCCTCGCTGATCAACCCGATCGAATGCGCGCTTGCCTCATGTGACTTGGTCGCCACCAGGTTCCGGACTAGGCCGTCTGCGAATACCCGGCGGTACTCATGCGACATCTTGTCGGCACCGATGAAATCGCTCCATGTGACGTTCTCCCACTGACCTAGCCGACGCTCATCGCTGCTCGTCGCGTACACCAAGATCCGGCGCGCGAAATACGCAGCTTCAAGGGGGGATAACCGGAGCACTTCGGTCAGCGCCCCCGCGATGGTATCAACGAAGCTCCCCGGCGTGTATGGCACCGGAATGGGCGAAGGTGGAAACGGCAGGGGGATCGTGATGTCAGGATGCCCACCCGAACGTGAAATCCGGGATGCAGTCGCGCGGACCAGGTTGTCCCACGTACCTCGCTGATTCCTCGAAAATGGGATCCGACGCATCGTGTCACCGAGATTCCAGTAGAAACCCGGGAAAAATCGGAATCCATGCTCGCCGGGCAGCGGGCGCCGTCCGCCTGTTGTAGCCTGCGGTACCGGGATGCTCCGCGCCTTCCCGCCCAGCGCCTTGCGCTCGTAGACGGTGACTCGAAAACCCCTCTCGGCGAGCTCGAGCGCCGCGGAAAGACCAGCCACCCCACCGCCGAGTACAGCAACTCTCGCTCCGGCGAGTGCCGCCCCGGCCGACGCCGGCGCACCTAGCAATCCGGACATGGTAATCAGGCCGGTCGTCGTAGCGTCCCGGAGAAACTGCCTGCGCGACCAACCTGCACGCACCGGATCGCGCCCCATACCGCTCCTCACTGTCCAGAGCTCAAAGCTCCGCGACAACCCAGCGCCACTCTCGGTAACTGTCCGTCACTCTGATCCGTCGCAGCACTGTATCTCCAGCTGACCGCTAAGGCTGTCCGGGGTAACCGTAAGGGCTTGTTAACGAGCCAAGTCGCAGAAATTACCGGTGACGGCAATCCGTGGGCGGTCAGGCTCAACTCCAGGGCCACGACCGGACGGTCATCGGCGAGCGCCGCGATCGCAGATTGCACGTGTCATAATTGTCTGCGGGACTTTTCTTTAGGAGCTGACTTATGAGCCGACCCGATGACAGTGTTACCGGCGGCGCCCGCGCCAAGCTTGATCGGTTGGACTCTTTTCAGCAACGGCACCCGGTGCTGGGCGTGCCGATCGCCGTGACCCGTAAGTTCATTGAAGACGAGTCGATCAATCTCGCCGCCGTAATCGCTTTTTGGGCGTTCTTCTCGATTTTTCCACTGCTACTCATCTTTGTCACCTTGCTCGGCTACTTCCTGCCGCCCAGCCTGCAAGGTGACGTGCTGCGCAGCGCAGCCGGCTTTTTCCCGCTGCTGAGCACGGACTCGATCGGGCGCCTGAGCGGGCAGTGGTGGACGCTTGTGCTCGGTATCCTCAGCGCGCTGTGGAGCGGTTCATTCGTGGTCATCGCGATCCAGTCAGCATTCAATTCGGTGTGGGAAATCCCTTATGCCCAGCGACCCGGCTTCGGTGCGCAGATCAGGCGCGGCATGTTCGCGCTGGGCGCCATCGCGCTTGGCCTGGTCGTCAGCACGGTGATTAGCAGCTACGTCACCGCTACTGCCACTGGGACCAGCCTCGGCGTGCTCGCTCGCCTCGCCGGTTACCTCATCGCAGTCGCGTTGGACGTGGGGTTGTTCTGCGTGGCATTCCGCGTGCTCACTGACCGTGACGTTTCTACCCGCGACGTGTTGCCGGGTGCGCTGCTGTCCGGCACCGCCTTCTGGCTGCTCCAGCAGCTGTCCTCGCTGATCATCTTTCGATACCTGCACAACGCCGAGAGGATCTACGGCAATTACGCCACCGTCATCACCATGCTGTCGTGGTTCTACCTACAGAGCGTCGTCATCTTGGTCGGTGCGCAGCTCAACGTGGTGCTCAAGGAACGGCTACACCCCCGCCGACTGGCCACCGCCCCTGTCACCGAAGCTGATCATCGGGCCTACGACGCCTACGCCAATGAACGCACCTACCGCTCTGACCAACGAGTCCACACCGATTTCCAACAGCACGATCCCGATGAGGAGTAGCAGTCCGGACAGCCTTCGAAGTCCGGGCTGCGCAGCAGGGCATAGCCGCGGTGACGCTGACCACCTTTCCCGACGTGCCGTGAAACGCGCCTACTACCAGCGCCTCGGCCCGCGCTCTGGGCGAGACGGAGGTGTCGGAGGGGCTGCGCCGCCTCCGCGAGCAAGAGGCGGCGCGCGGTCTCCACGCGTGGCCTCGGGTCAGCATGCGTGCCGCACCCGACCGTCACCCCACGGTCGCCAGTCCGCGCTGTGCGTCCTCGAACGCCTTGGCTATCTCAGCGGAGATCCGACCACGGTCGGACACCTGGCGGCCAGCTTCACGGGCCCATGCGCGGATCGCAGCAGGCTGCTCACGATTCGCGCGGGGAGTCGCGGACCGACGAGAGCGACCGTTCGACACGGCAGCGGCCTTGCCGACCTTGCGTCCCGCGTTCGCGTAATCCGAGAGGATGTCGCGCAGAACACCCGCGTTGTTTGCCGAAAGGTCAATCTCATACTCGACGCGATCCAGGCTGAAGCTCACCGTCTCATCAGCGGTGTCGCCCGTCATGTCATCAACGAGTGTGGTCTTTACCTTGCGCGCCATGAGCGTCTCCTAAGTCGACAGGATTGTCTGCAAATGATAGAACAACTGTCAGCTAAAGCGCTGAGCAGGGCGTGTCCGCGCCAGGAAGGGCAAGCGCATGTCACCGTCGGCGGGACCGATCGACTGTATCAGGCTCGCTTGCCATCGCGTGGCATGTTGGTCGTGCTTGCAGTATTTGGTCGCTGTGATACACCCGGACTGTCCGCATTCGGACGGGCGCCATTGCATGATTCGGCGATCAACCGGGTGACCGCACGAGCGTCCGCCCATCAGCTAACGATGGCGGGGCTCGCCGTGGCCCGCGCTCAAGGCATCCCCGGCGCGGTCAAGCCTAGGGGTCCGGCGGTGGCTTTGAGCACCATCAGGCGAGCAGGCCCGCGCGGGCTAACTCCGAGCGCAGCGCCGGGGCCGAGGTGAAGTGGACGGTGCTGATGCCCATCCGACGGGCGCCGTCGACGTTGGACTGGGAGTCGTCGACGAACAGCACGTCCGCCGGAGCCGCGCCCAGTACCGCCAGCGCCGCGGCGTAGGCGCTTGGGGACGGTTTGGTGGCCCGGGTGGTGGCACTGAACAGGGGTATCGCGATCCGCGCGTGCACCGCTGGCAGCACGAGGGGCAGGGTGTCGCGGAGCAGCGCGTCGTTGTTTGTCAGCAAGGTGCGCGTCACGCCCAGCGCGACGCTGTCGATGACGGCGAGCACCTGGTCGTCCGGGGTAAACGCCGATGCCCACAGCTGGGCCAGCTCAAGGTCGTCGCAGTCCAGCCCCAGCTGCTCGCGCAGCACGTCTCGGATGCCGGCGGCATCCAGCTCGCCGCGGTCACACCGGTCCACGATGCCCGAGCCGTAGAGCCGTTCATCGACCTCGGCGGTCTCGAGGCGCGAGGCGGCGGCGAGGCGCTCGAGGCGAGCCGTGGAGTCGAACCGGCACAGGACACCCGCCAGGTCAAGCAGGAGATGCCGCGCCGCCACGCAGCAGACCGTAGCCTCTCGGCCTTGACGGCGGTAGCGTGCTGTCGACCACGCCGTCACCGGCTCGGTGGCGGGCGGTGGGGGCGTACTGCCCCGCGATCTAGCACTGGAAGTGCGCAGCGGTCGGCCAGCCCACCGCGATCGATCAATGGCTCTTCAGGGACGTCGAGGCGGAGCTGAGCTCGCACAGGGTGGTGGCAATGCTCGCAGCGACCCCCGCGTTGTTTAGTAGCAGTGCTCGGTTAGCGGTGAGGGTTCGCGATCCGAGCATCTCGGTGACCGCTGCCAGGAGCCAAGGAGTGAGACGTTTTCCATTCACATCTTGC
>JAVXWL010000072.1:0-3488 GCA_032230565.1 Pseudonocardiales bacterium
GGATCGCCGCCAGCGGAGTGCGAAGCTCGTGACTGGCGTCTGCGACGAAGCGCCGCAGCCGGGTCTCGCTGGCTTGGCGGGCCTCCAAGGCGGCACCGACGTGGCCGAGCAACCGGTTGAGCGCGAGGCCGACCTGGCCAACCTCGGTCCGCGGGTCGGTGTCCGCCTCGGGGACCCGCTCGGCCAGCGCCACCTCGCCACGGTCCAACGGCAGCTCAGCCACCCGGCCGGCAGTCCCCGCCACCCGGGTCAGCGGGCGTAGCGTCAACCGCACGATGGTCGCGCCGGCTATCCCAGCAAACACCAGTGCGGATCCGATGACGATCACCTCGACGGTGATCAGCCGAGTGACCGTTTCATCGAGTCCGGCCAGCGGCAGGCCGGTGACGAGCACGTCGCCGTCTGCCGCTCGCACGGCAACAACTCGATAGTCTTCGGAGCCGAGACGCAGACTGCGAGGCGCGCCGTCGACGGGCAGCGCGACAAGCGCTGCCGCTTCGGAACTGGACAGCTGCTCAGGCGCGCCGCTGCGGTCCAGAACACCGCCCTGAGTCACCTGTCCGTTGACGATTCGCGCGCCGAGCGTGTCCACCGACTGGCCGGGGGTACCGAGGAACCCGCCGCGTCTGTCATTGAAGGGTGGACGGGAGCCGGCTAGCGGTCCAGCGAGCGCTCCGGCAAAGCGGTCCCGGGAGCCGGCGAGCTGGACATCGAGCCTGTGGAGGAGAAAGGCATGCAGCTCGACCGCGGTTACTACCCCGACCACGACGCCCACCAGTGCGAGTAACGCCAGCAGGGCGGCCACTAGGCGGACCCGCAGCGAGTGCATCGCGCTCAGTCCGCCGCAGGCTTGAGCACGTAGCCGGCACCTCGCATGGTGTGGATCATCGGTGACCGGCCGGCATCAACCTTCTTACGCAGGTAGGAAATGTAGAGCTCGACGACGTTGGAATTGCCGCCGAAATCGTAATGCCACACCTGATCGAGAATCTGAGCTTTGGACAGCACCCGGCGAGGGTTGCGCATGAGGTAACGCAGCAGCTCGAACTCCGTCGCAGTGAGCTCCACGATGTGGCCGTCGCGGCAGACCTCACGGCTGTCCTCGTCGAGGACCAGGTCGCCGACCACCACTGCCGGCGTCCGGCCCACGGTCATCCCCGAGCGGCGCAGCAACGCCCGTAACCGCGCCATTACCTCCTCCAGACTGAACGGCTTGGTCACGTAGTCGTCACCCCCGACAGTGAGCCCGGCGATCCGGTCTTCGACGGCGTCCTTGGCGGTGAGGAACAGCACCGGCAGCGTCGGTGCGCCTGCGCGTAACCGGCGCAGCACCTCCAGCCCGTCGATGTCGGGCAACATGATGTCAAGAACCACCAGGTCTGGCCCGAACTCGCGCGCCGTACGTACCGCAGAGAATCCATCGCCGGCGCTGCGCACGTCCCAACCCTCGTAGCGCAGCGCCATCGTCAGCAGCTCGGCCAGCGACACCTCGTCCTCGACCACGAGCACCCGCACCGGGGCGCCATCGGCGCGGCGTAGTTCGGCGTCCACCTGAGTCATGCTGCCACCGTCGCTTAGCTGGCTGTGCACCACCTAGGGGCTAGCTGTGTGCCGTCTGTGCGGCAATTCAGCTGCAGCCGCTGGTCGAGCCACAGCCTTCGCAGACGTAGCAGGATCCGGCAGGACGCATCTTGGTCCCGCAGGTCATGCATAGTGGTGCGTCGGCAGCTTTCCCCAATTGCAGCTCCAACAGCTCCGTAGAGCTGCCAACGTATACCGGGGCTGGACGGCCTGCTGCCAACGGAGCGGGGTGGCTAGAGTCCACCGAGGTGCGTAGGGACTCGACGTCGGTCCCACTACCCGTGTCGATGCCGTAGTCCATAGCCACCTGCGCCGTGCGCTCTTCGGCGGTCAGGATGCCCAGTTGATCCCTCTTGTCCTTAGGCAACTGATCGAGCGCGACCCGGCGGAACAGATAGTCCACCACGCTCGACGCCATCCGAACGTCCGGATCATCGGTCATCCCCGCTGGCTCGAAACGCATGTTCACGAATTTGGAAACGTAGGTCTCCAGCGGTACACCGTATTGCAAGGCGATCGAGATTGCGATCGAGAAGGCATCCATCACCCCGGCCAGCGTGGAACCCTGCTTGGACATTTTCACAAAAATCTCGCCGAGGCCGCCATCCGGGTAAGATCCCGCGGTCAAGTAACCCTCAGCGCCACCAACCGTGAAAGAAACCGTTTCACTGGGCCGTTTCTTGGGTAGCCGCTTGCGCACCGGCCTCGTCTCGGCGAGCGCCTTATCCGCCCCTGTGGCCGCGGTCTTGCCGGTGGACAGCGGTTGACCCACCTTGCAGTTGTCCCGGTAAATCGCCAGCGCCTTGATTCCCACTTTCCATGATTGCAGATAGATCTCTTCGACGTCCGCAACGGTAGCCGTCTCGGGCATATTGACAGTCTTGCTGATAGCTCCCGAGATGAACGGCTGCGTTGCTGACATCATCCGCACGTGACCCATCGGCGAGATGGCCCGCTCCCCCATCGCGCAATCAAAGACCTCATAATGCTCGAGGCGTAGCCCAGGAGCATCGATCACGTGGCCGTGCTCCGCGATATACTCGACGATCGCCTCGCTCTGCTCCGGCTGGTATCCCAATGCGGCGAGCGCCTTGGGCACGGTCTGGTTGACGATCTGCATGGAGCCGCCGCCGACCAGCTTCTTGAATTTCACCAATGAGAAGTCCGGCTCAATACCAGTCGTATCGCAGTCCATCATGAAACCTATAGTGCCAGTCGGCGCTAATACACTAGCCTGAGCGTTGCGCCATCCATTGTTCTCGCCGAGTCGGATACCATCCTGCCACGCCCTGGTCGCGACCTTGTGTACAGCACGGTCATTGTGATCGTAGGTGCGAACCAGGTCGTTAGCCGCCGCGTGCTTGCGCATGACCCGCTGGTGCGCTTCGGCGTTGCGAGCATATCCGTCATACGGTCCGACGACTCCGGCGAGTTCCGCTGAACGCTTGTACGCGGCAGCTGTCATCAACGAGGTGATCGCCGCGGCCAGCGCGCGCCCACCGTCCGAGTCATAGGCGTGACCTGTGGCCATCAACAACGCTCCGAGATTAGCGTAGCCGATGCCGAGCTGCCGGAATGCCCTGGTGGTTTCTCCGATCGCCGCAGTCGGAAAATCCGCGAAGCAGATCGAGATGTCCATCGCGGTGATGACCAGCTCTACCGTCTTCGCGAACAACTCGGCGTCGAAGGTGAGGTCCTCGCGGAGAAACTTCATCAGATTGATCGATGCGAGATTGCAACTGGAGTTGTCCAGGTGCAGGTACTCACTGCACGGGTTGGACGCGGTGATGCGTCCGGACTCCGGGCAGGTGTGCCAATCATTGATGGTGTCGTCGTACTGCAGACCGGGGTCAGCACATTCCCATGCTGCCTTGGTGATATCACGGAAGAGCTCCCTAGCCCGCACC
>JAVXWL010000095.1:0-5069 GCA_032230565.1 Pseudonocardiales bacterium
CAATGCTGGCTACCTCCTCGGGTGGGAGCACACCCCGCGTGGACAGCACCGATGCCAAGCTCCTCGACGCCAGATACTCCATAATCAGGCACGGCTGGCCCTGGTGCTCCACCACGTCGTAGACCGCGATCGCGTGCGGGTGGTGCAACCGGGCGGTGATCCGCCCCTCGCGCATCGCCCGGCGGTTGGCCTCGTCAGCCTCACTCTCGCTCAGCCTCGGGGGCAGCAATAGCTGTTTGATCGCGACGGTGCGGCGCAGGCGCTCGTCGTGTGCCTGCCACACCACCCCCATCGCCCCACTGCCCATGCGCGAGACCAGACGGTAGCGCCCCGCGATCAACTCGCCCTCGTCGCTCACTGCCACTCCCCGGGAGACCGATGCATGCTTACCCTGCGTAGTGCCCCGACTTTCTCAGGCTAACGTCATCCACGGCGCGACGCGGTTGCCCCACGGCACCCTACGACGCCGAGGAAGCCGGGGCAGGGTGCTGAAGCTCACTCCAACACCGTCGCCGCCCCGGACATGTCGCACACCCAACAGGGACCAGCCATGGTGCGGGCCGAGGATGGCACGTTTGACGTGTTCGTTACGGCAGTGCTCCCCTGTCGCCGCTCGCGACATGTGCGCTGGGTTCGTGGTGCAGGGCGGCCGGATCACCCTGTGCGCACCGAATTTGCGGATGCGCCTGGCTTTCGGGGACCGTGGCCAGGCGGGCGGCGTGCGGGGTCCCCGACTGGTGAGCTCGCGTATTCAACGGTCGCCGGTACCGGCCTGATCTTGGGTGAGGATCTTGGCTGTAGTGATGGGTGGTAGCTGAGGGCGTCGGCGACGACGCGTGCCGGCACCTCGGGGCGTGCGGCTACTGCGGTCGCGCCCTGCCACAGCAGACAGGCCCAGGGGCGACCGTCGTCCCGCTCCTGCACGGCCATCATCGGCGGCTGGGTGCGCCCGGCCTGGCAGCGTCGGGGCCGGCCCCGAGGCGACCTAGACGAGGCGGGCTAGCTGGTGAGCCGATGCCATTGATGTGTTCGGCGGGGTTGGTGGTGGCGTGGGCTGCCCGGGCGAACTGGGCTCAGGCTCATTCCCTCTAGAGGGGCCCGGCCATTTGGTCGGGCCCCCTTTGTGTGCTCCACCGCCGCCGTGCCCGTGGTGGCCGGCAACGGTGCGGACGACGGCGTCGGCGGCGAGCGTCATCGCTCGAACGGGCGGCGATACGTCGGTACGCCGCCTCCTTGGTAGCAGCAACGGCGGTGCGAGGGTACGAACCTTCCATGCTGCGCAACGAAAGTAAGGGCTGGCTTGGCAGCCGCTTGGGCGGCGAGCGGGTGAGTTGCCGTGCCCGGGTAGGTCCACGGCGAGCACGTTATAGGCGGCCTCCAGCGCTGGCCGTAGCGCCGAGAAGTCGTCGCGGCTCCGACACAGGCTGGCAGCGGCAACACTGGTTAGCGTTCACTCTTGGTCGGCGGTGCCACGTGGCCACCCAGCCAATGAGCGCGTGGTTTGCCCTGCGTGCTGTCGCACCGACCTCGAAATCACCGGCGGTCCGGCCTGTTTCCGTTGAGCTGGTCATGGCTCTTTTTCTGTCGCAGTCAATTCTTCTGGTCCACACGTTTTGCTTCATGCAGCGAATACCCACTTCCAGTGCCCCAAACCGCAGGATGGGTTCGACTTCTTAAGTAGCGTCGACCGAGCTTCGTTCATCCAGTCGGACCAATCGCTCCCAATATGATCAGTAGCGGAGCATCTCACGCCGAGGAGTGTCACCTGGCAGAAACTAGATGCGATGTCGTATCGATCAGGAGCTCGTGTGTGATGCGGTCGTTATGGCCAACAAACAATCGACCATGTATGACCCGGTGGCAACGGACCCGCACTGTGGCTGGCCACCACGATCACTGTCGCAAACCCCTTTGAGGCCGACATCACAACCCTCCGGCACACGCCTAGTCGAGACTCAAAGGGAACGTCTCGCCGTGTATGTACAGTCGGCGTTCTGTCGATCGGCCTGTCGGGATCAAGACGCACGCCAGTTCCGTAGTACGCCGGACGCTTCGCCCCGCGTCAGAGGTAGGGGCCACAGGTTTGCGCAGCGATTACGTGACGAGCGGCTCCGTTGCATGCCACGACCGCGTCATCAACGTCGCCATATCGCGGGAACCGCTGCGCGAGGTTGAGCACGCCGAGCACACTCGAAGGCGTAGCAGGTCAGGGGTTAGGAGTTCCAGGTCATTCAGCAACTCTTCGACATCATAAGGTGAGCCCAGGTACCAGCGGACCGCCACGATGATCATACCCGACGGGAAGCGGAACCCCGCGAAGCCGGACTGCACGGGCATACTCGATCAGAGCGACGACGCATCGCTCCACCCTGGCCGAGCCTGTCATTCCGTCAACGCATCAGACCCCGCCAGCCTGGTCTCGCCGGGCCCGCCGGGCGGCGCGGTACGCCGGTTCTCGTAGGGAACGGAACGGTTGTCCGAGGGGAAGGCCCGGCAACGGGTTGAGCACTGGGTCGAAAGCGACCGGCATGTCGAACATGTTGTCGTCACGGGTCACCGTCAACTGCGCGAACGGCGTCCAGTTGCCGAAGAGTGTCGCGACCATCAGCTGGAACGTGCGACTGGCAGGCGCAAGTGCCCTCGCCAGGTCGGCGTCGCTAGTGCCGTATGGCGCGTCGGCCTCCGGGACCGCCGCGATGAGCACCCTGCGTCCAGCGGCGTCGTACGGCAGCAGAGACCCGTACGGCAGCAGAGACCCGTACGGCGCCCGCAGCGCGTGCCGTCGGGGGAACAACACGTGCCGCCAGCCCGGACGCATGCCGGTCGTAGCGAGCAGCAGGTCGTGCTGCGTGCCGACCGCCCCGAGCCGCAATGCGAGACCGAGCACGTCCGGTACCGGCGCGGGGAGCCCGGCGGCGCGAGAGAAGCGCACAATCCCGACGTCGGTTCCCGGTTCGTCGAGCCACGGGACGCCCCAGCGTCCATACGTGGATCCCGTTCGCTTAACGACGGCTCGGGCGACGATTCCACGCGGGTGGATCGGCTTGCCGTGACGCAGTCTCGTCATGGTGTCGAAGACGACGGCCAGTGCCGTCCCAGCGACGCGCGGTACGCCGAGGCTGCCGTTGTCGACCGGTACGGGCTCGACTGCCTCAGTCACCGGTCGGCCACCCTTGCCTCCTGCTGGGCCGCAGGTCTTTGCGCGCTCATCGAGCGGGCACCTCAACGTGTTGAGCCAGCCGCACCTCCGGCAGGGCCTGGGTCGGTGTTTGGCACCAGTGCCGCTCCTCCACCACCCGGG
This sequence comes from Pseudonocardiales bacterium, assembly GCA_032230565.1. Lineage (GTDB taxonomy): Bacteria > Actinomycetota > Actinomycetes > Mycobacteriales > Pseudonocardiaceae. Next base: position 3,302 of record JAVXWL010000095.1, read on the forward strand.
TGTGGATGGTGACGCCACCTCGAACCCGTCCACGCGCGATGTCAGCGGTTGCCAGGCAGAAACGCACCCACATGTTCAGCTGTATCTCTTTAGCCAGTCGCAGGTGCGTATAGAGCAGATTGACCATGGGACTACACGGTCGGGCCCACGCCTCGATCTCGAATTGCAGCGAACTGCCTCGCGTCCGGGCTCGAAACTCGATCTGCCCTGCTTCCATGTGGTCATCCAGAGTGGCGAACCGAAATGACGTCTCGGTGCAGTCAACCACCCGGACCGGTCCGTCCCAGGGGCCAGGCATCCGCACAACCATTTCGTCACCGACGGCGAGAGGGCCGGAGCAATCGGACAGCTTGTCTACGGAGGTGACCTCAGAAGGCACAGCCTGGTTAAGGTCCACGGTCAGGGTGGAAATCAACTCCTGCGCCGTCAAGGTGGGCTCGTCGATGCATACCGTGAACACACGGTGAAACAGCGGGCCGGCGCCGTGTTCCAGGGGCTGGTTACGCTCGTCGACCCAATGCTCGGGCAGTGGCGGTGGTAGGTCGTGCACATCGCCGGCCTCCTCTCGCCGGTGCAGCGGTGTGGTCAGCCATAGGTAACGCCACGTCACCAGCGCGAGTCCCAACGACCACCGAAATAGGGTGACGGTCCAATTCGGCACCTCCAGTACATGAGGAGTGGAAGGTCGCGCCGTCAGCACAGAACAGGCCCATCCAAGGAAGGCCGCCAAGCGGCGGCGGGGTCCCTGTCCGCCCGGCTCGTCTTCCTCGCCTTGCTTACCGTGCGGACCCTGCTGGTTATGGTGAGATGCCTGCTTCATTGCGTCCTTCGTTGAGATCAGTGCTCGGCAGTCCGCCCGAGGCTATGTCGCGTGCTGTGCAGTGGAGCGGTTCCTAGCCGGGTGATACGGCCCGGCGAAAGGTGTCGTGGCCAAGGCCGATCACCGGGGTGACCCGGGCGGAGACGTTGCCCGGCGTCGCAGCGACCGTGGGTGCCGGCCCTAGCCAACCCGGTGAACCTGGCGGCCGATCAAGTAGCCGATCGTGAACAGCGTCTTGCCGACCAGGTTCCAGGCGATCGATGCCCCCGGTGACGAGATAGATGACGACTCGGTCAGGCACGTGCGTCGGGTGTCTCCGTGATGCTTCGAGGAGACCCAGCGGTGATGACGCGTCATGCGGGGGGCGGCATGCCTGGGCATGTTGACTGACAGATGGGCTCCATAATGGTCGATCAAGGTAATCAGGCTCGTGATCAGGTGATGTGGACAGACCGTGTAATCGTGGCCAGGCCACGATTACACGTTAGGTGCGGACTGATGATGTAGCAATATGTGTTCCGATGACTAGGCTCACACGCCGACGAGGTTTAGCTTGTCGTTGGTGTGCGGCCGCACCGTGCAGGCTGCGCGGTGGCGAGTTCGATGATGCCGCAGTGCCAGGGCGGGCTTTCAGCTCAGGTGGTCGATCACGGTCCAGGTCGCCCTCGGTATGCAACGCAACCTCAGATGCGGGGCGGGTAAGGCGGTAGTGGCTTCTGGTAATCGCTAGCTCGCAGGTTTCCAGATTGAATCATTCGGGTTGTTGTTGATGGTCATGTCGTATCCGCGGTGTCTGCGGCGGTGGGCAGGGTGGTGCGGCCGACCAAGGGGTGTCGGATGCTGGTGCGAAACTCTGCTTCCAGTGATTCCAGGCTGCGCTGTTTAGTTTCTGGCACCATCCACCACACGATCGGAAACAACACGACGTTGGCCATGGCGTAGGCGATG
>JAVXWL010000129.1:0-5429 GCA_032230565.1 Pseudonocardiales bacterium
GGGACGCTCCCAGCGACCCCCAACACTCTCAACACCGTCTTACCCTCATCCGCGCGCTGACTGACCACGCCATCCTTCACCGCGACGAACACACCATCACCATGTACCTCACCACCTACCGACAACCACCCCCAAGCAGTGGCTACCCGTCGCGATAGACCATCGCAGGCGAGTAGGCCTTATCGGGTGGAGGGCATTGGGCCCTGGGTGCCTGGTGCACTAACCGCAGGATGCTGTCACGGGCCGCGTCGGACTACGGTGCGTGGCCCGCGCCGAGCAAGGGCTCAAAGGTCGCGCTCAGCACAGCCAGCAGGTAGCGGGGATCTGCCCGCTACCGACGATGTCGGCGGTGCCCTGAGCCAGAATCACCGGACAGCGCACGTCGTCGACTCCAGTGGAGAGGTTGACCAGGATTGCAATGACGCTAAACGGGGGTCAGTCCTGACCACGGCTGGCCGCAGTCAAGACTTGGACGGGGTACCACTATAGTGTCCCAACCTCACAACGAAGCGCGGAGTATCGGCAGGATGGACAGCTTCGCCGTTTTCGTGATGGCGCTTTCTCGCATTTCTCATTCCACTCGTGGCACAGTTCGTCAGTGTCACCGTGTGGTGGGGATGGCTGCCGCCCAGCTGGCGCATCAGGTCGGACAGGGCTGCGGATCAGTCCACTGAATGTCTGGATCAGGACGAAAGCAACAGCCGTGAGGGTCAAAACGACGATGCCATATACGACAGTCAGGCTGGTCTTCGTGCTGGCGGTGGCCCATAGGTCTTCTTTGGGATTGTGGCTTGGGTCGTGGTGCCGCCGCGCACTTCGTGGCAGCCTCTCACCCGAAGTAATTGCCGTCGATGTTCCTGTCCTAGAAGGCGCCAACCGCCTTCAGTGCTAACAAGATGCCCGCAATGAGGGCCGCGGCCATCACCAGCAGCGCCCAGGCAGCGGCCCCACCGCGGGGATCCTCTGTCTGGTCCAGCTCCGGCAAGGTGGTGTTGAGATGCTCCGGCTCCACCGACTTAACCTGCTGGGTTACCCAGCGCGGTGGCCTGCGCGCTTCGGTGTGCTGCCTAACGGACCTGGTATTCACACCGCTCGAAATGAGCGTCATGATGATTCTCCTCTCTGCCTGGGTACATGGCTGCGGTGTGCTACTCACTACTGCGGTGGATACCCCTCACGGACGGGCACAAACACCCTCGTCAAGGATAGTTGACCACAACCAAGCTTGTGGAAAACAGCTCGTTAGCCGGCGCTGCTTAAGCACACGAACTATCTTCGATGTCCCATAACATACCGGTTCTAGGCCGTTGAAAGATGGGGAGCCAAGCACGCTGGGGCTAGTCTGTTTCGACATTCTACGTGTTGCTCGGAGCGGTACCGAATACCGCGCGAAGGCAACTGCTTGGCGAGTCTTTGCGCGCATGGGGCACGTGCCAGCTGATGGTCGAGCTGAAGCCGACTCCAGCGTTCTACCCGTTACGTCAAATGCAGACCAGGCTGGACATCGAGGAAGTTCGCTGTCGCGGCGCGAGGTGGCCGAGTGACCTATGACGCTCGCCGCGCACCCGCCGCGTAGCACTGATTTTCGTGTGGAGCGACGGTAGGGAACGACAGTGCATCTGGTGCGACCTGACATGGCCGGTTAGTCGGTTATCGTGCGGATGGTTTGTGCTGGTCGGATGTGGCGGCGCAGCTGGCGAGGAGACTAAGTGCGTCCTGGGTCGGCGAACTGGGCTCGGCGGTATAGACAAGCAGAGTCAGCCCGGGGTCAGCCGGCAGTTCCATGGCCTCGAAGGTCAGGTCCAGGTGCTCAACGACGGGGTGGTGAAGCGATTTGGTGCCGGTGCGGTGGAAGCGGACGTTGTGGTCGGCCCCAGCGAGTGCGGAAGGTTTGGCTGCGGGTGGAAAGCTCCGCCGATGAGGTCGCTCAGCTTCCGGTCATAGGGATTGCGGCGGCCTCGGCGCGCAGGATCGCCACGATGTCGTCCGCCGCGCGTTCCCAGTCGAGGAAGAAGTCGGTCGCGCGCGGGTCGAGGAAGATGAACCGGGCGCTGTTCGCCGGCGCGCCGGACTGTCAATCAGCGGTGCGTAGAAGGCCTGGCCGAGGCGGTTAGCGGCCAGGAAGTCCATGCGCTCGTTGCGCACCCAGGCTGGCGCCCCGGTCATTGCCTCAAGGATCCGCTGACCCCGGGGCGGATCTTCGGGGTGACGGCCGCCGCCGCGCGCTGGCGCTGACTATGGAGCTGTTCGCCGCTCGGGCGAGGTCGAACAGATGGGCGCGCTCGGCGTCGTTTAACTGCAGCGCCTCAGCGATGGCTTCGGGCACGCTTGCGGAGACCCCGTTGGGGTTTTCCCGTTCCAGGCGGGTGTAGTAGTCGACACTGACCCCGGCCAGCAGTGCGACCTCTTCACGGCGTAGCCCGGGCACGCGTCGGTTGCCGCCGTAGGGCGGGCAGCCGAGCTTTCCGGGGGTGATCCTGGCCCGTCTGGAGGCCAGGAATTCGCGGGTGTCCTTCCGGTTGTCCACGACGAATCGTTGGATCCACTCCACGATCTGGTCCCGCACATCGGCCTCAATGGGTGCCCCACTGAATGGACGTAACCGCCGTGGAACGTTAGCCAGGCCGGCTAGTCCCGGGGGTGTGCAGCGTCTCCGTCAGGTGCAACTGTTGTCAGCGGCGTCCGAAACTGAATCCTTGGCGGCGGTTGAAATTTGACCCCCAACATGGGAGTTGATCTCTTTATTCGTCCGTACTGGTTGCGGCTGGGACACGACCGAGGTCAAAAAGAGGGAGACCGATGGCGAAGCTGATCATCAATGACAGCGGCGTAACCGTGTCCCTCAGCGTCGTGGAGAAGCTTGAGGCCCTGCATGGTGACGTGACTGTGCCGCGCTCCGCGGTGGCACAGGTTCGTACCGTGCCCGACGGTATGGTCGAGGTTCACGGTCTACGCGCACCCGGCACTGGCCTTCCTGGTGTGATCAAAGTCGGCACGTGGCGTAACCGCGAGGGCAATACCTTCGCGGTCTGCCATGGCCGCCGGCCTGCCATCGTGCTCGATCTCGTCGGCGCCTCTTACAACCGCCTCGTCGTGACACTTGATGACCCCGAACATGCAATGCTCTTACTCGCTTGACCGCTGCCTGCCACGTTCCTCCGGAGCACGGCCGAGTGCCGGTGCTGCTGGTTGAAGATGAGTCCGCAGGCGTTGCTCACGGCTGCCCCGCGCCGAGGCGAAGCTGTAATTGCTCAGACCGCGTTGATGGTGGACGCGTCGATGACGAACCGGTACCGCACGTCGCTGTTCTCCACGCGCTCGTAGGCGGCGTTGATTTCGTCGGCGGTGATCACCTCGACGTCCGCCCCAACACCGTGCCCGGCGCAGAAGTCCAACATCTCCTGGGTCTCCGCGATACCTCCGATCAGGGAGCCGGCGAGCACTTTGTTTCCGCCCAACAGCGAGAACGCGTTGTAGGACAACTTTTCCGGCGGCGCGCCGACGTTCACCATGACCCCGCCGACGCGCAGCATCGACAGATACGCATCGATCGGCAGTGGTGCCGACACCGTGTTCAGGATGACGTCAAATCGCCCGCTTAAGGCTGTGAAGGTCTCCTCATCGGCGGTGGCGTAGTAGTCGGTTGCTCCGAGCCGCAGCCCGTCTTCCTGCTTCTTCAGGCTCTGGCTCAGCACGGTGACTCTGGCACCCAGCGCTACCGCGATCTTCACTCCCATGTGTCCAAGGCCGCCCAAGCCGACGACAGCGACCCTCTTGGTCGGCCCGACGCCCCAATGGTGCAACGGGGAGTAGGTGGTGATGCCGGCACACAGCAGCGGCGCTGCGACATCGAGTTCGATCCCGTCCGGGATGCGGCAGACGAACGCCTCCTTCACCACGATATGGGGGCTGTAACCGCCATAGGTGTGTGTGCCGTCATAGTCAATGCCGTTGTATGTCTGCACATTGCCCTTGAGGCAGAACTGCTCAGTGCCGGCTTGGCAGTACTCGCATTCGCCGCAGGAGTTGACCATGCAGCCCACCCCGACGCGGTCACCCACCTGGTACTTCGCCACGTCAGAGCCGACCGCGCTCACGGTGCCAGCGATCTCGTGGCCCGGCACCATGGGGAAGATGCCACCACCCCAGTCGTCTTTGGCCTGATGGATGTCGCTGTGGCAGATCCCGGTGTAGGCGATGTCGATCCGCACGTCGTCGGGACGCAAATCGCGCCGCTCAATGGTAGTTGGTGTTAGCGAAGCGCCCGCGTGGGGGACGGCAAGGGCGGGTGTCGAAGTCATAAAATGTCCTTCGTCTTCTGGACAACACTGAGTGCTTCTACCTCTAGCTCGCGCCACGACGTACCTCCACCCTAACTCCAGTCGGACGCGCATGCTGGCCACGACCGGCCGACTTCACTCCATTCCGCCGGCCGCGGCCGTGCCTCCGGTGGCCACCTGGAGCACCCGTGACCTAGTGGGCCATTCCCGCCAGTGACCCTCGTCTTGAGGAGCACGCGACCGACAGCCATCCTGGATACCGGGGTCGGCTTGGCGGACGAGTCGGCAGTAGCAGTCCACCGCTGCACAAGCCGTCGGAACGAGCCTGTCGATCATGAGACCAGCATGGCTGCGTTTCTGGGATGGCCACCACGAGTACCAAGATCAGCTCGATTGGGTGACTTGGGGTGGAGAGCCCGACGAGGCGGAGGTACACGCCAAGGGGCAGCGACGTAGCTGCAAGAGCTGCCTACCCGTCGCGCGCTGTTGCAATAGTGCGCTCGCGGTGGATTAGGCGGAGCGGCCTTCCGCCACGTAAGCGCCGCCTGGGGCGGCATAGTTGAGGGTCAGGCCGGTCGCGCCGCGTGGCGCTACGAATGACACGGTGGGCTGGTGGTCCCAGATCACTGCCCCGCCGACTGCGGCGGTGAACACCGGAGCGACGGGGACCAGACCGCGCGGCGTGATCCACGACGCGAGGGCCAGATAGCCCCGGGCTCCGTCGTTGGTGCGGCCGCCCCATTCTTGTACTCCGAATTCGCCGGCGAAGTCGCCTTCCCAGCCGCCGGCGAGGTCGAAACCGACGTCGTAGTTACGTTGTGGCCACGTTTTGGGGTCACTGTTGGGGTCGGCGGGGGGATTGGTGGGGGGTAGCTGGTCCATCTCGTGACGCTCCCTGTGATGACCTGGGCGGATGATCGGCGGTATCTGTGTGCTGGGGTATTGACCGAAGTCGGCCTGCAGGGCCTCGTTGACGTCGCATGCGACCCCGCCGACGTAGGCAGTTCCCAGGCGCTGGTAGAGCTGAGCGCGCGGTTCGCGCTGGCCACCGGACCATGCTGAGGTCTGCCACGTCCATCGAGCGGCCCCGTTGTCCAGACAGCGCTGGACGACGTAGTAGGAGCCATAGACACCGGTCCGGTCACCGCC
>JAVXWL010000001.1:0-3231 GCA_032230565.1 Pseudonocardiales bacterium
ACATCGTTCTCGACGGAAACGTCTGTGGCGTCGAGTTCACGGCCATCTTCCTGGCGGCGAAGTGCGCTTAGCCGGCCCTGGCACCGGCCAGGTCGATCGGATGCACCTCGGGGGCCTGCCGGCAGTCGGCGACGGCCTCGCGAAGCAGTGTGCTTAGCCGCGCGTTGCGCTCCGCCGCGGGAAGCCCGCGCAGCTGCCCGATCGCGACCTGGAATGCCGAGCTGACTGCGACGTTTGGCGGATTGAGCAGTTGCCAGCAGCCGAGCCGGATCCGGGCCCAGCTGCCGCCGCGTTCGATGTCGCTGATCCGTCGGTGCGCCTTGGTCAACCGACGCTCGGCCGCGGGCGGCAGCTGCCGGGTCGCCGCGGCGCCCCGCAGGCAACTGGCGACCACACACTGCGTTGTGCGCAAGTCGCCCCTGCCGGTGTCGATGAGGTCGGGGGCGAATAGCGCGAGCTCGCTACGAGCCTCGTCGTCATCGATCCAGTCGTTGACCAACCGGGCCAAGGTGGCCAGCGCTGGGTGGGTACACCGGGGGTGGTCGGTGAACTTCCCACCGGCGAGCACGGAGACGTACTCCATGACGCACGCGCCGTCCTCCGGGCGGCGGTGGTGCCCCCGCTGCAGCAAGGGCAGCTGGTTCGGTGCCCGGTCAGGACCGCGGGTGTTGCGTTCGCGTGTCCGCATGGTCGAGACCTCCTTACTGCCCGACCTTGACGCCCGGCATTCCGCCCGGGTAGCCGATCGGCTGCATGGCCTTGCGGCCGGGGATGTTCGCTGCGGCGCTGTACTTGCCCAGCGGCAGGATCGTGCGCCCTTTAAACGATTCGGCCAGCATCATCGCGCCGGCGGTGTAGAACGCGGCGGCCGCGGAGGCGACGAGCACCCAGCCACCGGCCGTCACCAACAGCGGAATCGGCCCGATGAGGCCAGCGGCCAGCAGTCCAGAGCCCGCGGCCAGCAGCCCCCAGGCCAGCCAGAACGAGCCCCAAGTGCCGTGCATCGCAGTGGCCACGCCGTCGCGCGCCCGGTAGGACCACATCCCGGCCAGCAACTGCGCCAGTCCGCCGAAGAACAGCGCGAACGGCGCAATTACTGGCGACGCCGTCGCTGGTGAACCCCACCAGCCGGCCAGCAACGACGCCACCATGAACGTTGCCCCGGCGAACTCGAACAGACCCACCATCGACGGCGCCGCTATCGGCGACAACACGATCCGGCCGCGCTCGTTCCAGGACTCCCAACTATTCCAGTCTCCGGCGCCAGCTATCGGCCGCTGGGTGTGGTAATCGGACGCTTCCCGACGACCATCCTGCGCGGGTACGGCGGCACCGCCGAAGCGCTCGCCTACTAGTCGATCTTGCCTCTCCCTCGTCATCGTTACGTCTCCCTGATGCGTCGGCATCGGGCCCCCCAACCCGGGAGCCTGGTGAATCTTTCCCTCGGTGCCGGGATACCCATCGGCGCCGCGCTCAAGCGAGCGACCTACGCCACATCAAGGCAGCGTTGGAGGCAGCACGTAGAGGTCTTCAACCGACTCCCCCCACAGCTGTAGATCGCGGTGGACCTGCGTCAGGCCACGAGTACCAGCTGGCGCAATACGATGACGGCGACGAAGACCAGCGTGAGGGCGATGTCGAACGACACTCCGCCCATCCGGACCGGTCGCACGACCCGGCGCACCGGGGCGAGCACCGGCTCGGTGAGGCGGTAAATCACGCGGCGTGCGGAGTCGAGCCCCTCAGAGTGGGCCCCGGGTCTGGCTAGCGAACCGAACAGATCGACGACGATCCGGGCGATCAGCAGTAGCTCGAAGAGCACCAGCACCAGGCCGATGAGCGCGAGCAGCGCATCCACGGGCGTCACCTCCTGCACGATGAAGTTTTTGTCGCCTCACCAGCATCCCCGCATCAGGGGAGAAAAGCCTGAGAGCTCGCCGCTTCACCGACGTCTGAGTGTGGTAGATGCTGGGCGGGGATGATGCCCAGCCGGCCAGCTTGGAAATCCTCAAAGGCGGCGATGATTTGCGCCCGGGTGTTCATCACGAACGGGCCCGCCCAGGCGATCGGTTCCCGGATCGGAGCGCCGCCGAGGACAACGATGTCCAGCGCGGGGTGCCGCGACTCCTGGTGGACCGCGCCAGCGACGGTGATGGCGTCGCCCGGTCCGAACACTGCCAGCTGCCCGGTGCGCACCGGCCGGTGCTCGCTGCCGACGGTCCCAGCACCGGATAGCACGTAAACGAGCGCATTGAAGTCCGCACGCCAGGGTAGCCGCAGGGTCGCACCGGGGCTGACGGTGGCATGCAGCATCGCCATCGGGGTGTAGGTGGAACCAGGACCCCGGTGCCCAGCGACATCGCCGGCGATCACCCGAACCAGCGCGCCGCCGTCCTGGGTGGTGAGCAGCCTGGATTCACCGGCTCGCAGGTCCTGGTAGCGGGGCTCGGTCCACTTAAGTTTCGCGGGCAGATTGACCCACAGCTGCAGGCCGTGGAAGAGCCCACCGCTGAGCACCAGGTGCTCCGGCGGCCGCTCGATGTGCAGCACGCCGCCGCCAGCGGTCATCCACTGCGTGTCGCCGTTGGTGATCTGGCCGCCACCGCCGTTGGAGTCGGCGTGCTCAAAGATGCCGTCGATGATGTAGGTGACGGTCTCGAACCCGCGGTGCGGGTGCCACGAGGTGCCCTTGGGCTCACCCGGCGCGTACTCGACCTCGCCCATCTGGTCCATGTGCACGAATGGGTCGAGCTCGCGTAGATCCACCCCGGCGAAGGCACGGCGAACCGGGAAGCCCTCGCCCTCAGTCCCGGACGGCGCGGTGGTCACCGACCGGACCGAACGATCCACCGCTTGCGGACCGGGCTCGGGGATTCGAGCCAGTGTGGTGACGTCTGCAACGGTGACAGCTGGCATGGCCGCCACCTCCTAACTCATTCACAGTTCAACTACCAGGCTCAACGTCTGTGCTCCTCTGCGCATTCCGCCACCGTTGTAGCCGTGCCCTGTGTCGATCACCGGTCGATGGGGCGGCATCCCGGAGGATTTCCGTCGATCGGGGCCTACCCGTCTGGCCGCTGCGGGGCCGCAGGCCATCAGCTGGTCCACGCTGCGAGCCTTCCGGCGGCAAACCGTAGCGAAGATCGTCGAAAGTGGGTCGTCACTGTGCAGGATCGCACTGTTACCATTCTCTCGGCGATCAAGCTCATTGAATCTGGCACCACCGGAGCC
>JAVXWL010000083.1:0-4353 GCA_032230565.1 Pseudonocardiales bacterium
GGACCGGGCCACCTTAGACGGTTTCGGGGGCCTCCCGACCCACCGACCGCCAGGTGGGTCGAAAGCCGCAGTTGACGGCGGCCTCCGGCGCGCCGTGATTTCGCTTAGCCGTACGGCGGACAGGTAGTGTCGAACATACGTTCGACACTACCTGTCCGGAACCGTCGGTGCCACCGGTAATGAGGCCACCCGGGGCGGGCACTGCGGCATTTCGGGTGGCGCAACCGGCTCCGCCGGTTGCCGGTACGAGAGCGGGCGGCCGTTCTGATCACGGCCCTGCGAGGAGCGCTTTACATCGTTCGAAAGCGGGTATCCACCAGGCGTCGCTGGTCGACGACTGGACCTGCAGACGGGCAGCGAGCCAAGGGCCGACCGAGTGGAGGGAGTGCAGGGCGTGACCCAGCAGACTGGAGTCGGCGACGCGATACAGGCAGAGGCCCAGGAATACCGGCAGGACGCGGAGCGACCGCTGAGTGGCTATGTACTGGTGATGACTGCGTTCGCCGCGGTGGTCGGCCTGGCTGGCCTGGCGGCTGCTTTGACCAGGCGCGGGCTGCCCCGCAGAATCGCACCCTACGACCTGGCCTTGATCACCATTGGAACCCACAAACTGTCTCGGACGATCAGCAAAGATGCGGTCACGAGCCCGCTACGTGCGCCGTTCACCCGTTACCGTGGCACCGGAGGACCTGCCGAGGTAATGGAAGAGGCGCGCGACGGTAGCCCTTTGCGGCATGCCGTCGGCGAACTCGTTAGCTGCCCGTTCTGCCTCGATATGTGGGTCGGCACCGGCTTCACCATCGGACTATTGTTCGTACCGCGGTTCACTCGGTTCGTGGCAGCCACTTTCACGGTTCTCACCGGCGCGGATTTCCTGCACCTGATTTACGCTCGCGCCCAGCAGGCAGCGGAGGGCTAACGAGCCTCCTCGAGCGTGCCAGCTGAGCGCCACGCTGATGTGTGCGCGTCTTGTACACGCTCGCTACAGTCGTCGTCAGCAGCACGCCGACGATCACAGCCAGCGAGAGTCCGATGCCCGCCGTCGGTACTGACTCCAGTGGTTGGCCGTGGTTGAGGAAGGGCAGCGAGTTTTCGTGCAGCGTGTCGAGCACCAGCTTGACGCCGATGAACCCGAGAATCACACCGAGCCCGATGGGCAGGTAGACGAGCCTGGTGAGCAGCCCACCGATGAGGAAGTACAGCTGCCGCAGTCCCATCAGTGCAAATGCGTTCGCGGTAAAGACGAGGAAGGCTTCTTGGGTGAGCCCGAAGATCGCTGGGATTGAGTCTAGAGCGAAGACCAGGTCAACGGTGCCGATCGCGATCATCACGACGATCATCGGGGTAAACCATCGCTTGCCATCGCGCCTAACCGTAAGCCGCGACCCGTCGTATTCGTCGGTCACCGGGAGCCGCTTCCGCAGCGCACGCAACACGATGTTCTCTCCGAATTCCACCTCCTGCTTGTGGTGACGGATCTGGCGCCAACCCAGGTAGATCAGCAGCGCAGCGAAAAGGTAGAACACCCAGCTGAAATGTGAGATCACTGCCGCACCGGCCGCGATGAACAGTCCACGCATGGCCAACGCGAGCACGATGCCGACCAGCAGCACCCGGTGTTGCTGGATAACCGGCACCCCGAACGCACTCATGATGATCACGAAAACGAACAGGTTGTCCACCGACAGCGAGTACTCGGTAAGGTACCCAGCGAAATATTCGACGGCGAAAGTGGTGCCGGCGAACAGCCAGATACCCATCCCGAAAGCCGCTGCACAGGCGAGGTAGAACACCACCCACCGGACTGCCTCCGCGATGCCTACCTCGTGCGGCTTACGGTCGACGATGACCAGGTCGAGGGCGAACAGAACACCGATAGCGCCCACAGTGGCGAGCCATACCCACGCCGACACATCCATGAGCGAACCTCCGGGCAGACGGCATACGTCGGACACCCGGAGGTCTCTTCCACCGGCGAACCGGTCGACGGCACCGGGCACCCGCAGCACTGCGGGCAACCGTGTTGACGATGCCGCCGCGAAGGAATACTCCCCTCCACGCTAGGACAAGTCTCCTGTATCGCCCGCACTGGCACCACCCCAGGGTCGCGGGGTCGTCGTGATGACGTTGGTCACCGGTGAGCGCTGAGAATCCGCTGAGGACGGCTGCTGCGCGGAAGTGATCTGTACCGTCGGTGCAGTGTCCCGAACGATCCGCCGGCGGCTGCTCGTCGTGCTGGTCATTACCACAGTGATCGCGGGCGTCGGGGTGTTGCTGGCGATCAGAGCAGCCGCCTCCAGCGCGCCGCCGGTTGCCACCGAGAACGTGACGATCGACGTACCAGGGGGACCGGGCAGCACCGGTCAAGTGCACTTGGACGCCACGGTGTACCGGCCTGCCGTCACTCCCGCGCCGGCCGTGCTGGTGGCCCACGGCTTCGGTGGCAGCAAGAACTCGGTCAGTACCGAGGCGACCGCGCTGGCCCGCCGAGGGTTCGTCGTGCTCGCTTGGAGCGCCCGGGGATTCGGCGCGAGCACCGGACAGATCAGCCTCGACTCGCCCGATTATGAGGTGGCCGACGCCCGGGCGCTGGTGGACTGGTTGGCCAAGCGACCTGATGTGGTGCATGACGGCCCCGGCGATCCGCGGGTCGGTGTCACCGGCGCGTCTTACGGCGGCGCGCTGGCTCTGCTGCTGGCGGGAACCGACCGGCGGGTGGATGCGCTCGTACCGAAGATCACCTGGAACGACCTTTCGCAGGCGCTGTTCCCGAACGCCGCGAGTCCATCGCCCCTGCCCACACCGACCGCGGCGGCCGGGGCCTTCGCCCCGGACGGAGTATTCAAGCGGGATTGGGCGGGCTATTTCTTCGGCGCCGGCCCCGCCGGTCCGGGGGGGTTGTGCGGGCGGTTTCGCCTCGAGGTGTGCGCCGCCTATGTACGGGCCGCTACCACCGGTGGCCCTACTCCGGAGATCATGCAGCTGCTACGCCGCTCGTCGCCTGCCCTGGTAGCCAGCAACATCACCGCCCCGACCCTGCTCATCCAGGGCGAGCGCGACACGCTGTTCGGGCTGGACCAGGCTGACGCCACCGCCCGTCAACTCACCTCGGTGGGTACTCCGTTGAAGATAATCTGGTATGCGGGTGGCCACGACGGCGGGGAGCCTGACGCGGCGCTGCAGGAGCAGGTCGGCGCCTGGTTCGATTACCACCTACGCCGGAATGGCGGGGACCCAGGCACTGGATTCGATTACCAGGTGCCGGGAATCTTCGGCACCCGAAGTGGGGTTGCCCAGCGCACCGTGCACGCCCTGACCTATCCCGGCCTCGACGGCGTCCCAGTGCAGCGGCGGCAGCTGGCGCTGCACGGTGGGCCGCAGCCGGTGATCCGCCCGCCCGGGGGTAGCCCGGCCGCGCTGAGCAGCCTGCCGGGCCTGAGCTCGGCGCTGCCCGCAGGCACTACAACCGGGGTGGCGATGGACCTTCCCGGGCAGACCGCGATGTTCAGCACCGATCCGCTGCCAGACTCGCTGGAGATCACCGGAGCGCCGCAGATCCGGTTGCGGGTGGCCGCGGCCCAGACCGATACAACACAGCCATCTGAGGCGGTGTTGTTCGTCAAGCTCTATGACGTTGGACAGGATGGGCGTCGCACGCTGCCCGGTGCAGCAGTGGCCCCGGTACGGATCAGCCCGCTATCCGCCGATGGCACCCCGACCGAGGTCACCGTGACACTGGCCGGGGTGGTGCGGCCAGTCCAGGCCGGACACCGGCTGGAGGTTGCAGTGGCCACGACCGACCGCGGCTACGCACTGCCTCCGCAACCTGCCGGGTACACCGTGTCGCTGGCTCCAGTCGGGCACCTCGCTGTGCCGGTGGTGCCCGGCGAGCAGGCAGCGGCGCCGCTTCCAATCGTCCAGCTCACCGGGTTGGGACTTCTCACCGCGGTGGTGCTGGCGCTCGGAATAGCCGCCGCACTGCGCAGACGTCACGCCGAGGACGCCGATCCCGAAATGGTCGGCGTGCCGCTGGTGGTGTCAGGCTTGACCAAGCGCTACCCGGGCGGCCTCACCGCCGTCGATGACCTGTCCTTCCGCGTCGAGCACGGCCAGGTGCTGGGCCTGCTGGGACCCAACGGCGCCGGCAAGACGACCGTGCTGCGGATGCTGATGGGGCTGGTCATACCGACCAGTGGGCAGCTGCGGGTGTTCGGGCACCGGGTCAGCGCCGGTTCACCGGTGTTGTCCAGGGTTGGATCATTTGTGGAGAGTCCAGGCTTCCTGCCGCACCTGACTGGTGCGGCCAACCTCCAGTTGTATTGGGCGGCGACCGGTCGGCCCACCGCGGACGCC
>JAVXWL010000094.1:0-21288 GCA_032230565.1 Pseudonocardiales bacterium
AGTGGATCGATCAGACCGGTAGTTTCGACGAGGGTGACAAACTCGCCCGGGTCGACCATCCCGAACTCCGGATGGCGCCAGCGCACCAGCGCTTCCACCCCGATCACCTGACGGGTGGACAGCGCCAGCTGCGGCTGGAAGTGCACGTCGACCTGACCGGTGTCCAGCGCCTGCCGGAACTGCGTGACGAGCTGAAAACGGCGTAGCAGAACCTGACCCATGCTGGGTAGGTAGGTACGCACCGTTGCCTCGCCGCCACGTGCGGCATGCAACGCCACGTCGGCCCGTTGCAGCAGGATATCGGCGTCGCGGGTGGGTTCGATCCCGGTGCACGCCACTCCCACCACGGCTGTGCATTCCACGGCGAGCTTGTCGACCGGGTACGGCGCGCTGAGCGCTGCTTGTACCTGTTCAGCCATCGCCACCGCGCCCGGTGACTCGACGTTGACCAGCAGCGCGGCAAAGGTGTCCTGCTCCAGCCGGGCGGTGAGCACCTGGGCCGGCAGGATGCGGCGAAGCCGCTCTCCCGCCCCCAACACGACTCGATCACCCCAGATGTGTCCCAGCGCATCATTGACCGACGACAGCAACCCGAGTTCGACGACGATCACAGCGCACGGCGTCACGTCCCGCCGGAGCACCTTAGCGGCGGTCTCCCGGAAGCCCAGCCGATTACGCAGGTTGGTGAGGCTGTCGTGGTAGGCGTCGTGACGTAGCTGGGCGAGCAGACGGCAGTTGTCCAGCGCGGTAGCCAGATGGCTGGCCATCGTTTGGACCAGCCGCTCGTCGGCTGCCCCGAAGCGACGCAACCGACTCTGCCGGTCATGTACCTCAATCACGCCGAGCAACTGCCCAGCACCGCGCAGCGGTGCCACGAGTACTTCCGAGGCTCCCCTCGCGGTCAAGGCTGCGGCGATGGCGGGATCCGAACTGGTGGCGGCCAGACGCAGCACCTGCCCGGTACCGGTCGGCCGCTCGGCTCGAACTACAGCGTCGAGGTCGTGCTGCGACAGCGGACGGGGCAGCGCCAGGCCAGCCACCACGGTGTGCAGCCCACCCTGGGCTGGCATCCGGTGCAGCACCACACGGGTAGCGTTGAGCTGCACGCGGGCCAACTCCATGGCGCTGCTCCAGGCATCCGTATCCAGTTCCGGCTCATCGTCATCGCCGCCCTGTCCAGCGCCGCCTCGTCCAACGACCGTCACCCGCAGACTGAGGTCGTTGAGCACGCCGAGGTCGCGGTGGTCACGGAGCAGCCCGTAGTAGGCGCGGTACACCGCGGCCACCGTCACCGTCAGCAGGCCGACCAGTAGCGCGCCCCACGGCACCATCCGCACTGTTTCAGCGGCGGTGACCCCGAGTGCAGCGTTGAGCAGGCCGGTGAGGTAAAGGTGCATCACCGGCCGCGCGCTCTCGCCGGGACGTCGGTGGTCAAGCAGCACGATGAAAGCCCACGTCAACCAGGATGTGATGGCGTGAGCGATGACGAATCCGGCGAGTACCGTGAGCCACCGCGGCGACTGCGGCCAGGTCGGTTCGAAGGCCAACCGGGCTAGCAGGTCGGTGATCGCGATGGTGAGGGTGGCATAGGAGATGTTGAACAGCAGCTTCGACCAAGTATCCCGGCGCAGCAGCCGGGCGGCTATCACAACACCGACGTAGGCCGCCAGCACCACCGGGCCAGGTAAATACAGCAGACCGAAGATCAGCGGGATCTCAGTCGGAGTGATCCGCGCGGTATCGCGGTGGACGTCGACCTCGATCGCCAAGAATCGTGCGATCCCGAACGCCGCCGCCAACCCGAGGCCGCCCAGCAGCGTGCCGGCAACTGGTTGGACGGGAGCTGTGGCCACCACGGCAGCTCCCGCTACCGCAGCGGCGAGCGTGAGGGCAGCCACGAAGGCACTCGATGCTAAAGCTCGCCCGCCTGATGGTGAGGCACCCGACGGACGCCATTTAGCATGCACGCGAACCTCCAGCGGTGGCTCAACGGCTGGTACGTCCCGCGAGCGGTCGATCAACGGGGTACCGTCCGGTTGGTCGGGCGACGTCAGCCGGCTGCTGGCCGGCAGCGGCACGCCCTGCGCTGGCCGATCTCAACACCGCGGGGAAAGCCCGCGGCAGCGGACGCGATGGGGCAAACGGGGGTCATTTTCACCTCCAACCACGCTCGAGTAGTAACAAACAGTGAGAGTTACTTAACTCACTTGGGTGTAGGATATCCGCTTTAGTGTTGCATCGCCAGAGCAGTAGATCCGATCAGCGACCAACGGTCGATCAGTAGCGGCAGCGGCAAACGACTAATTGCGCACTGTTAACGAGCGCTATCCTGCGGTAGCGGTATCGGCAGCGCGGAAGTCACGCGCCGCCGCTCATCGCAACCGGCCGGCCGTGGGACGACTCCTGCAGGGAGGTTTCGCTGTCGGCGAGGCCATGCCGGGCCGCACCCTCAGACTGCGGGCCGCGCGTTAGCGCCCACGAAGTTGGGCTCGTAACACGGATGTAACTGATCCGACCGATCGGGTGACATCATTCGGCCGACAATCGAAAAATGCGCGTCAGTTCACCCCTCGTCACCGCGCTGGTTCACTCGATGGAGAACTGCGGTCTGCAGCTCGGCTACGTAGCGAAACAAAGAGTGAGCGCGTTGCTTCACCACGGACCGCCTGAGCCTGCGCGGTTGTCCGCCGGAAGCCTGGCGACGACCTTTCGGAGTACGACATGACCCGCACTGTCGACCGCCTCGTCGCACCGCACCACCCTAGATTGGGGCCGGTCGCCGCTGACCCCTATCCGTGGCCCTACGACGGCACCGTCGGGGCCGGCCAGGCCGCCCTGATGTGCATCGACTGGCAGGTCGATTTCTGCGGCCCCGGCGGCTATGTCGACCGGATGGGCTACGACATCGGCCTCACCCGCGCTGGTCTGCCCGCAACAGCGCGGATGTTGGCCCACGCCCGGGCCATCGGAATGCTGGTAATCCACACCAGGGAGGGCCACTGCGCTGATCTGTCCGACCTGCCGGCCAACAAGCGCTGGCGCTCAGCACAGATCGGTGCGGAGATCGGCGGTCCCGGGCCACAGGGCCGGATCCTGGTCCGCGGCGAGCCGGGCTGGGAGATAGTGCCCGAGGTGGCACCCAAGCTGGGTGAGGTTCTGATCGACAAACCCGGGAAGGGCGCGTTCTACGCCACCCAGCTGGACCTGGTGCTCCGCACCCAGGGCATCACCCACCTGGTGCTGACCGGCATCACCACCGATGTCTGTGTGCATACCACCATGCGCGAGGCCAACGACCGGGGCTACGAGTGCCTGTTGCTGTCCGACTGCACCGGCGCTACCGAGCTGGGCAACCACGTCGCGGCACTACGAATGGTGACCATGCAGGGCGGGGTCTTCGGTTGTGTCGCGACGTCCGACGCAGTGCTGGCCGCCACAGGAGATCATCATGCCGGCTGATCGGCTCCCCGCTGACCAAGTCACCGTGCCCGCCGATCCCGGCCCATTTGACTTCGTACCTTCCCGCACCGCACTACTGCTGATCGATATGCAGCGGGATTTCGTGGAGCCCGGAGGGTTCGGAGAATCGTTGGGCAACGACGTCAGCCTGCTGCAGGCGGTGATCCCGCCGCTGCGCACGGTTCTGGCCGCCACCCGGGCAGCCGCAATGACCGTCCTGCACACCCGCGAGGGTCACCGTGGCGACCTCAGCGACTGCCCACCGGCCAAGCGCAACCGCGGCACTCCGACGATGCGGATCGGCGACCTCGGGCCGAAAGGCCGGGTCCTGATCCGCGGCGAGTACGGCCACGAGATCGTCGACCAGCTCGCGCCACTGCCCGGCGAGGTCGTGATCGACAAACCCGGCAAGGGCGCCTTCTACTCCACCGACCTGGATGAGGTGTTGGCGGCTGCCGGCATCACGAACCTGATCGTCACCGGCGTCACCACCGAGGTGTGCGTGCACACCACAGTCCGAGAGGCCAACGACCGCGGCTACGAGTGCCTCGTGCTCGCCGACTGCGTCGGCTCCTACTTTCCCGAATTCCAGCGGGCCGGGCTGGCGATGATCGCCGCCCAGGGCGGCATCTTCGGCTGGGTCGCCCCCTCGGCCTCCTACCTCGATGCGCTGAATCGCAGTGCACTCAGTGCCGTCAGGGTGCCCAGTGCGGTCAGCCCGGCCGCGGTCGGTGCGGCCACCTCCCCTGAACGGAGTCGATCGACATGAGTATCCGAGTCGAGAACAACGGAGCCGCGACTGCACGGCTGCCCTGGTGGGTCAGTGGTGACCTCAACGCGGCGTTCGGTCTCGGGTTCAACGTGCTGGTCAACGTGCTGGTGCTGGCGTCGCTGTGCGTGGAGGTCGTGCAGATCCCGAAGGCCGAGGTGTTCGGGATCATCCTGCCTGCGCTGGGGATCCAGCTGCTGATCGGTAACGGGTACTACGCCTTCCTGGCGCGCCGGCTGGCCCACCGGGAGAACCGCACCGACGTATGCGCGATGCCCTACGGCCCGAGCGTGCCGCACATGTTCATCGTCACCTTCGTAATCATGCTGCCGACCTACTTGGCCACGAAGGACCCGATCCGGGCCTGGGAGGCCGGCCTGGCGTGGTCGTTCATCATCGGGCTGATCGTCTTGGCCGGCGCATTCGTGGGTCCTTACATCCGCCGGTTCACCCCGCGGGCGGCGCTGCTCGGCACGCTGGCCGGTATCTCCATCGCGTTCATCTCGATGCGCCCGGCCGCGCAGATGTGGCAAGCCCTGTGGATTGCCCTGCCGGTGTTCGCAATCATCGTGATCGGCTTCTTCACCGGCCGCAAGCTGCCTGGCAACATCCCGATCGGGCTGGCCGCGCTACTGGTCGGCACCGCGATCGGCTGGATCGGCGGCTACATGTCCGCACCCGACGTGGTCACCGCGGCCAAAGACGTCGCCATCGGCCTGCCCACCTTCAACATCCCACTGCTGCTCAAGGGCCTCTCTGCGGTGGCTCCGCTGCTGGCCACCGCGATCCCGCTGGGCATCTACAACTTCTGCGAGGGCATGACCAACGTGGAGAGCGCGGCGGTCGCCGGGGACAACTACAACCTGCGCAGCGTGCTGCTCGCCGACGGCACCGGCGCGGTCGTCGGCGCCGCGCTGGGCAGCCCATTCCCGCCCGCCGTCTACATCGGACACCCGGGGTGGAAGGACGCCGGTGGCCGCACCACGTACTCGCTGGCGTCCGGCGTGGTGATCGCGCTGATGTGCTTTCTCGGGTTGTTCGGATTGCTCAGCGCGCTGATTCCACTGCCGGCGATCGTTCCGATCCTGCTCTACATCGGCTTGTTGATCGGCGCGCAGGCATTCACCTCGGTACCCAAGGCGCACGCGGTGGCCGTCGTCGTGGCGGTGATCCCCAACGTCGCATCCTGGGCGACCGGGCAGATCGACAACGTCCTGAGCGCAGCCGGCACCAGCGCGACGAAGGTCGGTACCGACGCGCTGGCCAAGGCGGGAGTCGTCTACGACGGCCTGAAAAGCCTCGGCGGTGGGGCGATCCTGGCCGGCATGGTGCTCGGCGCGATCGTCGCTTTCATGATCGACAAGCGTTACTACTGGGCGGCCGGGTATTGCGCGGCGGGAGCGGTGCTGTCGTTCATCGGACTGATTCACGGCGAGCAGGTCGGCTGGGCGGCCAGCCCTGGCGTCGCGCTCGGCTATCTCCTGGCGGCGGTCGTCTGCCTGGCATTCTCCCTCAACAGCACGCCGACCCCTGCGGAGATGCCCGACGAGCACGCCCCGGCAGCCCCCGAGATGCCCGAGCGAGTCGAGTTCCCGCAGGTCGCCGTCGAACCGACGCGGTGACCCAGTACGCCGTGGACCGCCGTACCGCCGTCGTGACGACCCTCTTCGACTACCCGGGCCAGCCGATCGAGGGAAGGCAGACGCAGGTCTGGACCTGGTAACTCATCGCAGGCGCCAAGCCGCGCCGTCAGAGCCCAATTCTGCAATGCACCGAGGTGCTGACAGCGGGGCGGGCTGGCAGCATGGCCTGCATGGACACCGCGTTGGAGGAACTTGCCGCGGCACATGGGGTCGCGACGTGGTACCGAGATGCGCGGCGGCGGCGGGTCGACGTCGACTCCGACGTGGTGCGTCGGGTACTCGGATTGCTCGGCGTCAGCGCAGATACCCCAGCGCAGGTCCAGGATGCCCTGAGGGCAGCTCGTGAGCCTGGCCTGCCGGGCACCATGGTGCTGCGTCAGGGACAGCGCCGCGACGTCCACGCTTGCGGCCTACTCACCGATGAGGATGGCGCGGAGATGCCGGTCCAGGGCACGTTGCCGGGTGATCTTGCGCCCGGCTGGTACTCGCTGGCCAGCGGCCAGCAGCACACCACCGTGCTGGTGGCGCCGCCGACGTTGCCCGAGCCGCCGCACACCTGGGGGTGGATGCTGCAGCTCTACGCGCTGCGCTCGGCCCAGTCGTGGGGCATGGGAGACCTCGCTGACCTGCGCGAGTTCATCGCCTGGACGGCCACCGCGCACGGCGGCGGTGCCGTACTGGTCAATCCCCTGCACGCGGTGACGCCGACCTGTCCGGTGCAACCCTCGCCGTACAGTCCGTCGAGCCGGCGCTTCGTCAACCCGCTGTACCTGCGGATCGCGGACATCGGCGGCTACCGCCATGGCGATGTGACATTACGGGCCGAGGTGGACGCACTGCGCGTCGACCCGCACGGCGAGCGGATCGACCGCGACACCGTCTGGCGTGCCAAGTGCGCCGCGTTGGAGCTGCTCTGGCAGGCCCAGGGCGCCCCGCGCCCGGTGATGTCGGACGGGTTGCGCGACTTCGCGACCTTCTGCGCGCTCACTGAAAGGCACGGCCCTCGCTGGTCACGCTGGCCTAGCGAGCTGCAGCATCCGTCGACGGCAAGCGCGGACCCGCATCGGGTGGCGTTTCACGCCTGGGTACAGCAGCAATGTGCCGAGCAGTTGGCCGCCGCCAAGGACGCCGCCGGTGGGATGGCCATCGGCGTGGTGCACGACCTCGCCGTCGGCGTGGACCCCGAGGGCGCCGACGCGTGGGCACTGCAGGATGTGCTCGCCATCGGAACGACGGTTGGCGCCCCACCGGATACGTTCAACCAGCAGGGCCAGGACTGGGGTCTGCCTCCATGGCGCCCGGACCGGCTGGCCGCCACCGGCTACGCCGCGTACCGGGACATGTTGCGCGCCGTCCTCGCGCACGCTGATGGGCTGCGCATCGACCACATCGCGGGCCTGTGGCGGCTGTGGTGGGTGCCGCCAGGAGCGTCCCCGGACCAGGGCACTTATGTGAACTACGACGCTGAGGCGATGCTCGCGGCGCTGGCCTTGGAAGCGCACCGGGCCGGCGCGGTGGTGATCGGCGAGGACCTCGGAACGGTGGAGCCGGAGGTCACCGAGACGCTGGCCGACCAGCGGATGCTGGGCTGCGCGGTGTTGTGGTTCGCCCGCGATGAGCAGGCTCCCGGGACACCGCTGTTGGTCCCCAAGCGCTGGCCGCGGTGCGCCGCGGCCAGCATCTCCACCCACGACCTCCCCACGGCGGTCGGCTTCCTGCGCGGAGAGCACGTCCGGGCCCGCGCGGAACTGGGGCTACTCAAGGACGAGGCCGCGGAATGGGCTCAGGCGCGGACCGACCGCGCGGAACTCATCGAACTGTTGCGCTCCGCGGGCCTGCTGCAGACAGATGATGAGGACGAGATTGTGGTGGCGATGCACGCGTTGCTCGGTCGCACGCCCTGCCAGCTGCAGCTGGTCTCACCCTACGACGTTGTGGGCGAGACACGGCAACCAAACCTGCCGGGCACGGTCGATGAGTACCCCAACTGGCGGCTGCCACTGCCGGTGACCCTGGAGGAACTAAAGCGTGACCCTCGGGTCACCCGGGTGGTCGCAGCCCTGCGTTCGGCCGGCAGCACTACCGGCGCCAGCGTGCGACCATAGAGTGTCCTCGCTTCACCAGGAGGTGTCATGAGCGACGACTCTCTCGACGAGTTCCGGCAAACCCCAACCGGATGGGCTCTCGAGCATGAGATGGAGATAGCTGCGGAGGTCTACGGTCCGCAACCGAAGGGACTACGCGCCGCATCCGCGGAGCTGAACGACGAAGAATTCCTCGACCGGTACCGATCCCTTCTCGGCTTTGACCTGAAATGGGAGACGTAGCGCGTCAGCGCTGATCAGGGCCGACACATCGTCGAAGATTACGACACCCACGCCAGCCCATCACCTTTGATCGGCTGCCCGCCTTAGTTTGGCACAGCGGACATAGCTAGCCAGGACTCCCAGGAGATGGTCCAGTCGTAGTAGTCGCCGTCGTTGGGACCTAATTGCCGGGAGGAACCGATAATTTCGACGGCATCTCCAGGCAGCACCGCGTCGAAGACCGCCCGCGCGTTAGCCGAAGACAGGTTGATGCAACCGTGCGAGACGTTGGTCTTGCCTTGCTGAGCTACCGACCACGGCGCCGAGTGGATGAACTCACCATTATCGGACATCCGCACTGCCCACCGCGCTTCGACGTCTTTGTAGTGATACTGCGGGTTGCTCATGTAGTACACCGGATACTTGCTCATCACCACGTGGGTGCCACTGTGGGTCCTGCGGCCCGGGTCGGAATCCAATCCATAACTGGCCGGATAGTCGCCGACCTGGATACCGTTGGAATAGACGGCCAACCGGTGGGTGCGAGTGTCGCCTCGCAGCACATAGGACCGGCCGATGGTGAAGCTGGAGCCGATGTCCTCGCGACCGAAGGAGCCGTTGCCCATAGCTATCCCATAGAGCTTCGCGGTGACGCTGACCCGGGTGTCGGGGGCGAAGTAGGTCCTGGGCCGCCAGTGCACGGTGGTGTCATTCAGCCACGCCCAAGACCCTTCGGTGGGCACCGAGGTGCGCACCGACAGGGCCTTTTGTACGGCAGCCTTGTCGATGACCTTGGAGCTGAAGGTCAGCGCGATCGGCATGGCGACGCCGTAGGTAGCGTTGTCGGCGACGTTGAACCGCCCGCTGACGAGCCGCTCGGGAATGACCGTCCGGAACGAGCCGGCGATCGGGCGGCGGAGGTGGTCGATTCCCGTGGCGGTGCCCGACCAGTTGTAGGTCTTGGCGTAGCCCAGCGGCTCAGTCGTCGTCCAACTCGACTTATCCGAGGAGAAGTGACCGGCCACCGCCTTGCCTTCGGGATTGGTCAGCGACACCGCGTCGAGCACGCCGTGGGTGACCGACACTCGCACCGGCGCGGTCGGGTTGATCCCGGTGGCTCCGTCGCTCGGTTCGGTAACGATTTGGGCCGATATGATCGGCACGACCGGAGGTCCCGATTGTACTGGCAGCACCGGCACCTGCCCGTGCGCTGCCGGGGTGAATAAAACGGTGATGCACGGAGTGAGCACCCCAACCACTGCCAACGCACATCGCACCAAACGCTTTGGCGGACCTTGCCGCCGATCATTCGACCCGCCTATCCCTGCCACACCCACACTCCCGCCGTCTCGTCCCGACTGAGCAACGACCCAACAGGTCGGGTGATGTGCCTGTTTTTGATGTGACTGTGAGCACCACGACCACATCGCAGTTCACATATTTGCTAACGAACCAGCGGTCGCGACCCGCATGTCGCTCCAGCCAGACGAGTGCGGACGGAGATATGATTGCTTGTTTCGAAATTGGTGGATCAGCGACGTTGAGTGCAAGGTTCGGCGAGGTGACCGAGACGCTGGACCCGGCCGTGCGCCCGCGGACACGGTGAATCGAGGCCCTTGGCTTCGATGGCGTGGTAATGCTCCCGTTGGGTGATACCTTCGTCACGCACGGTTTGCTACACAGGGTTCCAGCCAAGCTACGAAAGCCCGCCCGCGTGAGCCACCACGACCGGGGTGTGATCGTCGCGGGTGTCGATGACACCGATCGTCCTCGCAGGCAGGAGCAGATATGGCACGCGTTGGGCTGTTGACCTTCTCGGACGGACGCGACTTCGTTCACGCCGACATCAAGGCGTTCTCGCTGGACGTCGAAAGGCGCATCGCCCAGGCGCTCGAAGCGGCCGGGCACGAGGTGATCCGCGCGG
This sequence comes from Pseudonocardiales bacterium, assembly GCA_032230565.1. Classification (GTDB taxonomy): domain Bacteria; phylum Actinomycetota; class Actinomycetes; order Mycobacteriales; family Pseudonocardiaceae. Next base: position 10,102 of record JAVXWL010000094.1, read on the forward strand.
CGGAGCCGATCTGGACCAACACGATGGCTACTACCGAAGCGCGCCGGGTCGCTGACGCGCGGCCGGACCTGACCATCTTCAACTACGCGGTGTGGGCATTCCCGCACTTCTCGATGCTGGCCGCAGCCGCCACAACGAGTCCGCTGCTGCTGTTTTCCAACATCGACCCGCAGTACCCCGGAATGGTCGGCATGCTGGCGGCCGGTGGCGGGTTGGATCAAGTCGGTCGGCAACACACCCGGGTGTGGGGCGACGTGGGCGACTCCGCGGTTCGGGACCGCGTCCTGGAGACGGTCCGCGCCGCCGCTGCCGTAGCGAAGCTGTCAGGCAGCACCTTCGGCCGCTTCGGCGGCCGCCCGATGGGGATGTACACCGCGGTCGCGGACACCGATCAGTGGATGAGCACGTTCGGGGTGGATGTCGAGGAGATCGACCAGTGGGAGATCGTGCGCCGCTCGGTCGCCGTCGAGCAGTCGCGGGTGACCGCAGGTCGGGAATGGTTGGAACGGCACGTAGCGAAGATCCACTATGACGGCCAGCAGTTGACGCCTGAACTGCTCGAACGTCAGATCCGCTCCTATCATGCCGTCCGGGAGCTGATCGACGAGTGGAACCTTGACTTCTCCGGGATCAAAGGCCAGCCCGAGCTGACCACGCACTTCGCCACGATGGACGTCACCGAGGCGTTTCTCAACGACCCCTACGACTGGGAGGGCCCTAAGCAGACCCACGTGTGTGCCACCGAATCCGACATGGACGGCGCGCTGACGATGCAGCTGCTCAAGGGTCTGTCCGGCACGCCGGTACTGTTCGCCGATGTCCGGCACTACCACGCCGACCGCGACATCTGGGACCTGTGCAATTCCGGGCAGCACGCCACCTGGTTCGCCGCGCGCAGTGACGACCCGGCGGAGAACCTGCGCTCGGTGCACTTCTACCCGGAGATCTTCTACTTCCCGGCCGGCGGCGCCTCGGTATCGTTCTTCGCCGCACCCGGCGCCGCGACGTTCGCTCGGCTGACTCGGATCGGGGGCCGCTACCGGATGCACGTGGCCCGCGGCGCGTTCGAGTCCTACGACGACGCGACCAACGAGGCGCTGGCTCGGCAGTCAACATTCGAGTGGCCGCACGCGTTCACCCGGCTGGAGGTCGAGGCCGGCGAGTTCTTGTCCAGCTTCGGCGCTAACCACATCCATGCGGTGCCCGGCGAGCACGTCGCCGAGCTGCGCGCGGTATGCCGGATGCTCGACATCGAGTGGGCCGGGTTGGGTGGGGTTCAGTGAAGGCACAGTGACGTTGCTGCTCGGTGTTGATATCGGCACCGCCAGCTCCAAGGGCGTGCTGGTGCGCACGGACGGCGACGTCGTCGCGACCGCGACCCGAGCCCACGAGGTCTCCATGCCACACCCCGGCTGGGTGGAACATGACGCTCACGCGGTGTGGTGGGCGGATTTCATCGCGATCAGCCAGGAGTTGACGGCGCGAGCGCGGGAGCCGGTCGCCGCGGTCGGGGTTAGTGGCATCGGTCCGTGCCTTCTCCCGGTAGACAGCGACGATCGGCCCCTTCGGCCGGCGATCCTGTACGGGGTCGATACTCGCGCGACCGTCGAGATCGATGAGTTGACTCAGGCGCTGGGCAAACAGATCATCCTGGACCGCTGCGGGTCGGTGCTCACCTCCCAAGCGGTCGGGCCCAAGCTGGCGTGGTTGCGCGCTCACGAACCGCAGACCTGGGCCGCGACCCGCCGATTCCTGATGGCGCACAGCTTCGTCGTACGCCGGCTGACCGGCAGCTACATCCTCGACCATCACTCGGCCAGCCAGTGCACCCCGATGTACGACCCGGTCGAACACCGCTGGATCGGCGACTGGACCGAGCTCATCGCCCCCGGGCTCGAGCTGCCGCAGCTGTGCTGGCCAAGCGATGTGGTCGGCAAGGTACAACCAGGTGTCGCCCAGCAGGCCGGTATCCCGGCGGGTACCCCGGTGGTGGCGGGCACGATCGATGCCTGGGCGGAGGCGACCAGCGTCGGCGTCACAGCACCCGGCGACGTCATGTTGATGTACGGGACGACCATGTTCCTCGTCGAGGTGCTCGACCGTGCGCGCCGCAGCCCCGATCTGTGGGGCACCGTGGGCACGTTTCCCGGCACCCACAACTTCGCAGCAGGGATGGCGACCTCGGGCGCGGTCACCGAATGGATCCGCAAGTTGACCGGGGCATCGTCGTTCGAGCCGCTCGTCTCGGAAGCCCAACAGTCGCCACCCGGATCCCACGGCTTGCTGATGTTGCCCTATTTCGCCGGCGAGCGGACGCCGCTGTTCGACCCGGACGCTCGCGGCGTCCTGGCCGGGCTGACGCTGCGGCACACCCGGGGGGACATCTACCGGGCGGCCTTGGAGGCCACCGCCTACGGAGTGCGGCACAACCTGGAAGCGATGCGCGAGGCCGGCGGGCAGGCCCGCCGCCTGGTCGCGGTGGGCGGCGGCACCAAAGGCGGCCTGTGGACGCAGATCGTCACCGACGTCCTGGGGACCCCGCAGCAGCTGCCCCGCCAGACGATCGGCGCCTGCCTCGGGGACGCGCTGCTCGCCGCCATCGGAACCGGCGCCGTCACAATCGAACAGTCACCGGAGTGGAACCCCATCTCGACCACGCTCGAGCCGCAGCCGGAACCCGCCGCAGCCTACGAACGCTTCTACCCGCTATACCGGGAGCTCTACCCGGACACCAAAAAGATCGCTCACGCGCTAGCCGGAGAACAACGCATCGGAGGTAGCTGATGGTCGCGTCCATGTTCCGGACCCGGGTGACCACGCGGCAGGTGTACGCCCTGGGTGCGTTGGCAGCGGTGCTGTTCGGTTACGACAACGGCATCATCGGTGCGGCGCTGCTGTTCATCCCCCGCGACCTGCCACTGACCCCGTGGCAGAAAGGTGCGGTGGTCAGCGCCACGGTGTTCGGGGCGATGCTGGGTGCGCTGGGCAGCGGTCCGGCGGCCGATCGGCAGGGCCGGCAGCGGATCCTGCTCGCTGCCGGGGTGGTATTCACCATCGGAGCCCTGGGTGCCGGCGCCGCCGCGACGGTCAACATGCTGGTGGCCTTCCGCTTCATCCTGGGGTTGGGCATCGGTATCGCGTCGGTGATGGTGCCGCTGTACCTGGCTGAGATGGCGCCTGCCCGGGACCGCGGCACGGTCACCTCGCTGAACCAGTACATGATCATTGTGGGAACGGCGTTGGCCGCCGCCCTCGGCTACGCGCTGGCCTTCGCCGGTTCATGGCGATGGATGTTGCTCATCGGAGTGTTCCCCGCAGTCGTGTTGATGGTCGGGATGCTCGCCATGCCCGACACCCCACGATCACTGATCCGGCGTGGACAGCCTGATCAGGCACGCGCGGTCCTGGTCGGCCTGCGGGGCGACACCGCAGAGACCGAGCGAGAGTTCGCCGAGATCACCTCGCTGGAACGCCAGCAACACGACTCGCACTCCCTGGCCCTGCTGTCCGCTCCCTGGGTGCGCCGGCTATTGCTGCTGGGCGCGCTGCTTGCCATCTTCCAACAGATCACCGGGATCAACGCGATCGTCTACTACGCACCGACCATCCTCACCGGCTTTGGGGTCTCCGACACCACCGCGTTGCTGTTCGGTTTCCTCAACGGGCTGGTGAACATCGGAACCATCGCGTTGGTCGTCCGAGCCAAAGTCGTCGATCGGCGAGGCCGCAAACCGGTCCTGCTGGCCGGCCTGGTGGGTATGTCGGCCAGCTTGTTCGCCGTCGGTGCGGCAGTGCTGATCCTCCCGACCAACTCGACCGCACTGTTCGCCATCGCGGCAGCAGCGTTCGTGGTGTTCACCAACACCTTCTCAGCGACCTGGGGACCGGTATTGTGGGTAATGCTGGCCGAGATCTTCCCACTCGCTGTCCGGGGCGCGGCCATGGCCATCGCCACCTTGTTCAACTGGCTGGCCGCCTTCGTCATCTCACTGACGTTTCCGAGCTTCGTCGCATTCGCGGGCATAGGGTCCGCATTTATCGTCTTTGCCGTGATCGGTGTCGTACTCTTCCCGGTCGTGTGGTGGATGGTGCCGGAAACCAAGCAGCGCAGCTTGGAATCACTGGAAGAAGCATTTCGCACCGGCACCCGGTCATGACCGTCAACTACGGTCCGTACGGTTCGAGCCTGCGAGACCTGCCGCGGCTGCGCCGCACCCGCCGGCGCCGGGCGTCAAGTTGGGACCGCACCGGCGGCAACGACGACCGCCTCACCCTCGAACCGGGACAGACCGCCACCCTCGCGGACATTGAGGGAGCCGGCAGCATCAACCACATCTGGGTGACCGTCGCCAACGAACGGATGCTGCGGGACCCGTGGATGCGTGAGCCTGATTACCTGCGCCGGCTCGTGCTCCGCGCTTACTGGGACGGCGAAGCTCACCCCAGCATCGCGGTCCCGCTGGGTGATTTCTTCGGGGTAGGGCACGGTCGCACCACGAACTTCGTCTCCGCCCCGCTGCAGATGAGTCCCGAGGACGGAAAGGGGTTCAACTGCTTTTTCCACATGCCGTTCGCCGCGGGCGCCCGGTTGGAGATCACCAGCGAACTGGCCGACGAGAAAATTTTCTTCTACTACTACATCGACTACGAAGAGCTCGACGAGCTCGAAGACGGCATCGGCCGCTTCCACTCCCAGTGGCGCCGCAGCAATCCCTGCCCGGGGTCCGAGCGTTCGTCGCAGAGCAACGCCGAGTTCCTGCTCACCGGAGAAAACCTCGATGGCAAAGACAACTACACCATCCTGGACGCGACCGGCCACGGCCACTACGTCGGCTGCGTGCTCAACATCCACAATCTTCGCGACACCACCGAGTGGAACTGGTACGGCGAGGGCGACGACATGATCTTCATCGACGGGCAGGCGTGGCCGCCCACCCTGCACGGCACCGGCACGGAGGACTATTTCAACACCGCGTGGTGCCCGACCCAGAGCTACCACGCGCCTTATCACGGCATCACCCTGCCCGGCGGAGACAACTGGAGCGGGCAGATCAGCCTGTACCGCTTCCACATCGAAGATCCCATACCGTTCGAACGGTCCATCCGGGTCAGCATCGAACACGGCCACGCGAACAAACGCAGCGACGACTACTCCTCAGTGGCCTACTGGTACCAAGCCGAACCCCACCACCCCTTCACCCTCGACCCAGTCGAAAGCCGCCTCCCCCGCACCCGCTGAACGACGCCGGCGGCCGAACAGGTGCTTTCGGCAATCGCGCCGCGTTACTCGCGTCGTCACCGCGTCCCTTATTTTTCGACAAAGACGAGGTCGAGCAAGTCAGCGTCGAGGCCCAGCGTCGTGCCTTCTTCGTAGATGAGATCGGCGAGTGTGAGCCGTCGGCCGCCGATTTCGACTTCATCATTCTCCGGGAAACCGTCGGCGGTGGCCTGGGTGAGCCAGCTGAGGAAGCTGGTGGCCTGGCCGTGGCCGCGTGCGGTGAGGTAGTCGGTGGCGCGACGGAACAGCTTGGGCAGGATCAATGCTCCGCCTTCGCCGATCGAGTCACGGTCGATGAGTGTGAATCGGCGCGAGTGGTCGGCGGCCCACACGGTCTCGTCGAGGCTGCTTGCCACCTGGGCCAGATCGGTGAGATAGCGGCGAAGCTCCGGCGGGGTGGAGGTGTAGAGAGTGATGTAGGCGCGCCCCGTGGAGACCATGTGAGCGTTCACCGTGTGGACTAGGACATTCTCATCAAGGGTGACTTTATCGCCTTCCCCCCACTCGAGGGGTGGGTCGATTTGGCGAGGATTGGGGAACAGATAAACGACAGGGCGACCGTGGGTCTCGACGAGCTTGCTGGCGATCAGCGCCGTTCGCCGGTTTGGCTCGGAGCTGCGGACTGTTCCCGAGTCGTCATAGGTGACGTCGTGGAAGCCGGTAAAGGCGAGGAGTTCGTCGCGCGCAACATCGGCGAGGGGCTGGCGCTGGCCGGCATAATGGGTCTCGGGGGCGTCGATCGCATCCAGGCGTAACTGGATGCTACCGTCCGCCAAGGAGGGGCGGATCCGACCACCACCCGGTAGCCCGCGGAGGGTGTCGAGATTGTTGGGAACGAAGCGGATCGAGTCGCCGTCCGGAGACTTGCCTTTGATCAGCACGCTTCCGACCGAGACAGTGAAATACCCACTCATGATTGTCGTCACTTAGCCTCGGATTCGGTCGCGCTGAGCGGCTGCATTGTTCAGGTCCTATTAGTTCCGCTGCCTGGGGACGGTAAGCTCACGGGCCTGGGCGTAACGGGCTCGAATGGACTCGACGACGTCACCGTCGTAGGTCTCGACCCCCGCCCGCGGCCAGCGCGGCGGCTGGGTGTTTCCACTGAGGGCCCACGCGGCCTGCCGAGCGGCCCCGTCTGCGACATACTCCCCCGGCGGCGGCACCAACACTGAGCGGCCCAGCACGGTGGGCGCGATCCGCCGGAGCGCACCGGACCGCGCGCCGCCACCGATGAGGAACACCCGCTCGACCCGGGCGCCGGTCGCGACCAGGGCGTCGATGCCGTCCGCCAGGCCGCACAGCAACCCCTCGACCGCAGCGCGCGCCAGGTGCGCCGCGGTCGCCGTCGACAGGCGCAGCCCGTGGACGGCCCCGGTGGCATCCGGTCGGTCCGGGGTCCGTTCACCTTCCAGATACGGCACGACCACGACACCGCCGGCAGCGGGCGGAGCCGACAGCGCAAGCCGGGACAGCTCCTCGTGGTCGACGCGGAGCATCGCAGCGACGGCGTCGAGGACTCGAGCTGCGTTGAGCGTGGCCACCAGCGGAAGGAACCGGCCAGTGGCATCGGCGAATCCGGCTACCGTGCCCGACGGGTCGGCAGCGGGGACGTCACTCACCGAGCAGGCCACGCCGGAGGTGCCGATCGAGACGACCACGTCGCCGGGGCGGGTGTCGAGCCCGAGGGCCGCTGCGGCGTTGTCGCCGGTGCCGGGGCCTAACAGGGGGCCATCTGGGGTGGTGCCGGCCGGCTCGGACGGCCCAAGCACCCGCGGGACAGCGACGTCGTGGCCGAGCGCGCGGATGAGCAGGTCGTCGCGGTAGGCCCCGCTCGCGGCCGACCAGTAGCCGGTTCCGCTGGCGTCCCCGCGATCGGTCCGCAATGCCTCCAGGGCCGGATCGGCGCCGAGGCGCCAGGTCAGCCAGTCATGCGGCAGGCAGACCGCCGCCGTCCGGGTCGCCGCGTCCGGTTCGTGCTGGGCGAGCCAGCGCAGCTTGGTCACGGTGAACGATGCGACCGGAACGACGCCCACCGCTTGCGCCCACGCCGCGCCGCCGCCCATCTCGGTGATCAGGTCGAGAGCAGCGTCAGCGGATCGGGTGTCGTTCCACAGCAGAGCCGGCCGCACCACCCGGCCGGTCTCATCGAGGCACACCATCCCGTGCTGCTGCGCACCCACGGCCACCGCTGCGACGCCGGCCAGCCCACCCGCCTCGTTCAGCGCCGTCTGTAGCGCAGTCCACCACGCGTCGGGATGTACCTCCGTGCCCTCCGGATGCGTGCCACGTCCGTGCCGGACCAACTCGCCGGTGTCCGCGTCCCGGATCACCACCTTGCACGACTGCGTCGAGGAGTCGACGCCCGCAACGAGTGTCACGATATCGCGACCTCCTTGGCGAGCTGTGGCGCTCAGAATACCCGGGACTTGACCTTGACCAAGGGGCTAGGGCGCTGTTGACGATCGGCAGCTAGTGCTGCCGTCAGGGGTCGTCCGGGGATAGACACGTACGGGGCCTTGTTCGTGTCGCGGGACAGTATCAACGAGCGGGTGACGCGACTCTTACTACGGTGCTGGGTTGAGGCAACACAGTCCGGAGGAGAGCGTCATGGGTGGCTTCGAACCGGAGCGGCTGAGCCGGTCGGTGATCGCGCCGCCGTTGCAGGAGCGGATGGCCAGCACGCCGGCGGATCAGTCCGGCGCGGGCGGCCAGCCCGAGCAGGTGGTCATTGAGTTGAATCTGAATTACGTCGACCGGCTCGCCGGTGCGCGGGAGCGCGTCATGGGCCTGCTCCGTGAGCTCCGGGCGAGCACCGCGGGCCCTGGCCCGCTCGATGTGCGCGCACTCGGCGAGACCAGTTCCTACCTGGCCGCCACCATGACCCCCGAGGAGATCCGCGAGCTGGCTCGTCGCGACCGGGACGCCGCAGCCGGCAGCGCGGCGCACCGGGCGGTGTTCCGGATCTGGCCGGATTTCCCGGTGCGACCCCTGATCACCGCGTCGGTGGCGACCGTCAAGGCCGACGCGGCCCGGCTGTCCTTCGGCGCCCGTGGCAAGGGCGTCGTCTGGGCGGTGCTCGACTCGGGAATCGACGCGGAGCACCCGCACTTCCGCGCACACGACAATCTGACTGTGCCCAATCCGTTGCAGCACATGGACTTCACGACAGGCGCCAAGGCACCGTTGACCGACGCGTTCGGCCACGGCACGCACGTCGCGGGAATCATTGCCGGTGCGCTGGAGTCAAGTCCAACGGCACCGATCGTCGCGGCGCGACAGGAGTGCGACGAGCACGGCGACGTCTCGTACCTGGCCACCCCGTTGACCCAGATCGCCGGGATGGCACCGCTGACAACACTGCTCAGCTACAAGGTGCTCGACGACGACGGCGCCGGCGACACCAGCACGATCATCACCGCGCTCGAGCACGTCGCGGAGGTCAACAGCTATGGGCGAAACTTACTCATTCATGGCATCAATCTCAGCGTTGGCTACTCCTTCAACCCCGAATGGTTCGCCTGCGGGGCGAGCCCGCTTTGCGTGGTCGTAGACCGGCTGGTCCGATCGGGTGTGGTCGTGGTGGTCGCGGCCGGCAACACCGGCTACGGCTGGAACCAGGACTATTTCAAGTCCGACCCGGTGGCCGCTGGAATGGACATGACGATCAACGACCCGGGCAATGCGGCGTTGGCGATCACCGTTGGATCCACCCACCGCGACATGCCCCACGTCTACGGAGTGTCCTACTTCTCTTCGAAGGGTCCGACCGGTGACGGCCGCGCCAAGCCCGACCTGGTGGCCCCCGGTGAACGGATCTTGTCGTGCGGAACAGGCCGCGCCGTTACGGACGCCCAAGCCAACGCCGGCCCCGTCCAGTACGTCGAGGACAGCGGAACGAGCATGGCCGCCCCGCACGTCTCGGGCTGTATCGCCAGCTTCCTGTCCATTCGGCGCGAGTACATCGGTCGGCCCGAGGACGTCAAGAAGGTGTTCCTAGACTCGGCCACCGACCTCGGCCGGGTCCCTACCTTCCAAGGCCGAGGTCTGGTCGACCTCATGCGCGCGATCCAATCAGTCTGAGGAGTGAGACACATGGATCTGTCCGGTATCCCCTGTGCAGAGCTGCGGTTCGACAAGGACGGGATCGTGGTGTCCCCGGACGAGCACAGTGCGGTGCTAGCCCTGGCCGCACGGCCTGAGATCACCGACCTGATCGTGCTGTCGCACGGCTGGAACAACGACATGGACGAGGCGCGGGCGCTTTACCGCGCCTTGGCCGCGCAGCTCGCCGGACCCGGCAGCGTGGGGTTGGGCATCGTGGGTGTGCTGTGGCCGTCGAAGAGGTTCGATGACGCCGAGCTCATCCCGGGTGGTGCGGCGGCGCTGGCCGCCGGGCCCAGCATCGCCGAGTTGCACGCCGAGCTCGCCGCGTTCGGCGTCCTGCTCGATGACGAGGCAGCGGCGGAGGGGCTCGCGGCGGCCGCGTCGGCGTTGCCGGCGATCGACACCGCCGCGTCAGCCCGGCGCGCCTTCGTCGACGGGGTGCGTTCCGCGCTGCACGCCAGCACCGGCCTCACCGCTGGGAACGAGGAAGCTCCGGCCGCGATGGTCACCGCAGACGGCGCGGAACTGCTCGACCGGCTCGCCCGTCCAGCAACCCTTATCCACCCGGCGCATCCGAGCTTCGGTGGCGGCGGCGCAACCAGTCTCGGCACACCACACCGACCGACCGGCGGAGCCGCCGGGCTGGACATCTTCGGTGGCATCCGCAACGCCGCCCGAAATTTGCTCAACTTCACGACTTACTACACGATGAAGGAACGTGCCGGAACCATCGGATTCCACGGCTTGGCGCCGGTCCTGACCGCGGTGCATGCGCAACGCACCGAGCTGCGGTTGCACCTGGTCGGACACAGCTTCGGTGGACGCCTGGTGTCCGCCGCTGCGACCGGTGGCGCCGGCGACCCGGCGCTCCCGCTGTCCTCAATGGTGCTCTTGCAGGCGGCGTTCTCGCATTTCGGCTTCGCGGAGAACTGGGATCCCGGCAAGGACGGCCTGTTCCGCGGCTGCCTGTCCGGGCACCGGGTGGACGGACCCACTATCGCCACCCATACCGCCAACGACCGGGCGGTGGGCATCGCCTACGCGCTCGCCTCCCGGATCGCCGGGCAGATCGCCGCGGCCGTGGGGGACGCATCGGACGTCTACGGTGGCATCGGCCGCAACGGTGCTCTGCGCACGCCCGAGGCGGTCGCCGGGGAACTGCTCGACTTCGACCGGGCGTACTCCTTCCGACCCGGCGCGGTGCACAACCTGCTCGCCGATCACTTCATCCACTCGCACTCCGACATCACCGGCCCCCAGGTCGGGCACCTCTTGCGCAGCGTCGTGAGCACCGGCGTCGCGGTCAGCTGATCGCGGGATGGCGTGTCACCCAAAAAAGGCGTTGTACAGCAGGTACACGTTCAGCGCGATGATGGTCATCGCGATGCCGCTGGCGGCCGCGGTGGTGATCGGGCGGTTGACGAACGGGCCCATGACATCCGCGCGGCGGGTGAGCAGCACCATCGGCACCAGGGCGAACGGGATACCGAAGGACAGCACGATCTGAGACGCCACCAGGCTGTCGGTGGTGGGTAATCCCAGCCCTAGCACCACCAGCGCGGGGAGCATCGTCACTCCGCGGCGGATGAACAGCGGGATGCGGCGCCGGATGAAGCCCTGCATGACCACCTGGCCCGCGTAGGTGCCCACGCTCGATGAGGACAGCCCCGAGGCCAACAGCGCGACCGCGAAAGCCAGCGCCGCACCGCCGCCGACCAGCTCGCCGAGACCGGCGTGCGCAGCCTCGATCGAGTCGACCGCCGAGTTGCCAGTCCGGTTGAACAGCGAGGCCGCGATGAACAGCA
>JAVXWL010000140.1:0-8722 GCA_032230565.1 Pseudonocardiales bacterium
CTCGACGTCGATCGTTTCGCCAGCGGCCTGACCTTCTTCTTCGACGCCCATGTGGACTTCTTCGAAGAGATCGCAAAGCTCCGCGCTGCCCGCCGGATCTGGGCTCGCTGGATGCGCGACCGCTACGGTGCCATTAGTGACAAGGCGCAATGGATGCGTTTTCACACACAGACCGCCGGCGTCTCACTCACTGCCCAGCAGCCTTACAACAACGTCGTGCGTACCACGATCGAGGCGCTCGCAGGGGTGCTCGGCGGAACGAACTCGATGCATACCAACGCTTTGGACGAGACTCTCGCGCTGCCGTCGGAGCGGGCCGCGGAGATCGCCCTGCGCACCCAGCAAGTGATCATGGAGGAGTCCGGGGTGGCCAATGTGGTCGATCCGCTGGGCGGCTCCTGGTATGTCGAGGCACTGACCGACCGGCTTGAGTCCGATGCCGAGCGTATCTTCGCCCGGATCAAGGACATGGCCGTGGCCACGGTGCCCTCGGGTCAGCATCCGATCGGGGAGATGACGTCCGGCATCCTGCGCGGGATCGAGGACGGTTGGTTCACCGGCGAGATCGCCGACGCGGCGTTTGCCTACCAGCAAGCGTTGGAGAAGGGCGACAAGAAGATCGTCGGGGTGAACACCTTCACCCGGTCGGTCACTGAGGAGCTGGAAATCCTTCGGGTCAGCCCGGAGGTGGAACGCCGACAGATCCAGGTGCTGGCCCAGCGCCGCGCGCAACGCGATCAGACCGCCGTCGACCGGGCTCTGGCGGCCACGGTGAGGGCAGCGAGCGAAGGCGGCAACCTCATCGAGCCGATGCTCGACGCGGCCCGATTTGAGGCCACGCTCGGTGAGATCTGTGGTGCGCTGAAGACCCAGTGGGGTGAGTACCGGGAGCCGGCGCGGTTCTGAGCCTGGCCCTGGATACCCACGATGGGATCCGTGCCAGGATAGTACACGTGAGCAGGCCTAATCCCCAGCAAACCAGGCAGACCCCAGCCCTGTCCGGCGCCGTCGACCTGTCGGTGCTCAAAGCGCGGACCGATCCGGTGGGTGCGCGTGCCGCCGCCCCGGGCGGTGCAGGTACTGACGGCGAGTGGGTGCTCGATGTCACCGAGCACAGCTTCCAGACCGATGTCTTCGACCGTTCCATGCAGGTACCCGTGTTAGTCGACCTGTGGGCGACGTGGTGCGGTCCCTGCAAGCAGCTCTCGCCGATACTCGAACGGCTGGCCGAAGCCGCCGGCGGGGCATGGGTGTTGGCCAAAATCGACGTCGACGCCAACCCGCGGATAGCCGAGCTCTTCGGCGTCCAGTCCATCCCCACCGTCATCGCCATCGCGGGCGGTCAGCCGGTCGACGCCTTCGCCGGTGTCCAGCCGGAGCCGCAGTTGCGGCAGTGGATCGCTTCGTTGCTCGACGCGCTACGTGACAAGCTGCCCGGTATCCGGGCCGCTGAGGGGGCAGCGCCGGGCACTGCCGCTGGGCAAGCCGAAACCGAGTTCGAGGATCCCCGGTTCACTGCCGCGGAGGCGGCAGTGACGGCTGGTGACTACGCCGCCGCCGAGGCCCTATACCAGCAGATACTTGATGCTGAGCCGGCTGACGTACACGCCAGGGCCGCGCTGATCCAGGTCCGCTTCCTGGCGCGGGCCGAATCCGCGGATCCCGCAGCGGTGGCTCGAGCCGACGCCGCACCCGATGACGTCGACGCACAGATCGCCGCAGCCGACGCGCAGGTGGCCGCCGGGGCGCCGGAACAGGCGTTCGAGCGGCTGGTCGGCGCCGTGCGGCGGTTGACCGGCGACGACTGCGACCGGGCCAGAGCGCACCTCGTGGAGTTATTCGAGCTCTTCGCCCCTGACGACCCCCGGGTCACCTCGGCCCGCCGCGCGCTGGCCCGGGCCTTGTTCTGACTCACGACTTAGCGTTGAGCCAACGCTCGACGCTGGGCCATAACTCTCCGACTGCCCAGTTCGCGCCGATCCAGGGCCAGCACGCGGCCTGCTCGGCGCTATCAACAGGGAAGGCGACCACGTCGATCCCGGCGCCACGGACGATGTGCACCAACGCCTGCGCTGCTTGGGACAGGATCCGGGACGGATCGGCGGCGACCTGATCGGAGATCGGCTGCGCGATCCGCACCACGCACACCCCGAGGTCTGCCACGCAGCGCAGCGCGCCGATGCCACCACCGAAGTCGTGGAGTCCGGCTCGCACGCCGAACTTGGCCAGCTCCCGCACGTTGTCCTCAGCGCGTGCGCCACCAATGCCGGCGAGTTCACCGCTGACCGCGCGGATCGCTGCCGCTGGCGCCCGCAGCTCCAGCTCAGCCGGCGACAGGCCGGTCTCATCCAGAGCCGCTGTGACCCTCGGCACCAAGTCCGGGTGTTGCGCCTGGGACGGCGTGAGGTTGATCGCCACCGGAGGAACGCTCACGCTGCTGCGCTGCCGCCACGAGATGGCCTGCTCGGCTGCAGTGCGCAGTAACCACTGACCGACGTCGTGCACGACACCGGTCTGTTCCGCGGCCTGCACGCACTGTGCGTGAGACAGCACGCCGAGCTCGGGATGCTGCCAGCTCAGTGCCGCTTCGATGCCCACCAGCTGTTCGCCATGCAGGGTAACCACCGGCTGGTATGTCACTCGCAGCTCGCCAGTCTCCCAAGCGCCGGGCATCGCCGCGGCCAGCCGGAGCTCGGCGCGCTCCGCGGCATCGACGTCGGCGTCAAACAGGGACCACTGCCGCTTGCCTGCGCCACGCATCCGACGCAGCGTGGTGCTGGCGGCCCGCATCAAGTCGTCGGCCGTCATTGCGCCGGCTTGGTGCTGCACGACGCCGATGCTCGCGGTGGCCGCTACCCCGATGTCATCGATGTAGAAAGGTTCGGCCAGCTCGGTGTTGATGATCTCAGCGAAGGCTCCAACATCTAGGACCGGATCCTCGGGTTCGATGAAAATCGCGTACTCATCTGCGCCGAGTCGGGCGACCATCGCCGGCCGGCCGGCGACCACTGCTTCCAGCCGCCTGGCCACCACATCCAGCAGGTGGTCACCTGCAAGGTGCCCGAGGCCGTCATTGATCGTGGAGAAGCCGTCTAGATCGAGGTGCATCAGCGTGACGACGGCCCGCGGTTCGAGCCGCGCGAGCACCGTCTCCAGGTGGGTGACGAAGTACTGCCGATTCGGCAGACCGGTCTGCACGTCATGCAGTGTCTGGTGATGCAACCGCTGCTCGAGAAGGTGCTGGTCGGTGATGTCCTCGACCATCGTGACGACCTGCTGGGAGGTCTGCTTGGTTTTCAGCAGCATCGAGCCGGCCAGGTAGACCCATGCGGGTTCGCCATCCGCTCGGCGCAGCGGAAGGCGAACCCGGAATCGCGAATCCCGACCCGCCACCAGGTCCCGGTAGTGCTCCTCCACGATGGGGTGGTGGCCGGCTACAGGCAGCTCGCTGAGCTGACGTCCGCGTAGCTCGCCACGGGAGTAGCCGAGAATCTTCTCCAGCGACCGGTTGGCTTGAACAATCCGGCCGTCGTCCCTGGTGACCGCGATACCCACCGGGGAGAAGTCGAACACCTCGCGAAACCGGGCTTCGCTGACCCGCAGGTCTTGCTCGAGGTCCTGCCATGCCGACGACAGTGCCCGTTTGACTTCTTCCTGCTGGTCGTAGATGAGGTTGCGCAACGCCCACGTGTAGCCGGCAGCCAGCGCTCCGAGGAGTTGGATGATCCGGCCACAGCTCGGCTGCATCCCGGCAGCGCGCGCGGCGGCGGGTAATCCCTCACTGAGGGCGTCGAACGTTCGAGACAGGCTCTGCGCACCGGTGAAGCCACCGGAGACGAGTCGCGCACCTACGTCGGAAGCAGTCTGGGTGTCCACTGCCGCACCGGATAGTGCGGCGACGAGCTGCTCTGCGAGATCACCAAGGTAGTTCCGGATTTCGGCGAGCGGCATCGGCGCGGAGGAGGTCGCGCCGATCGCGCGCGCCCACTCGCGAGCGAGATTAGCCGGTGACGGGAAGATACAACCCTGATCACCAGAACTCGTTGTGTGGTCCTGTTCCAAAGTCGTCGGCCCGCCGATCACTACCCCGTGGCAGGCATCACCCTACAGCCCCGTGAGCCACAAGCGCGACACTCAGCTCTCTTCGGCGGGGGTGAGCCAGAGTGCTCCGGCTGGTGGCAGCCGGAGCACCGCGGAGTACGGCAGTCCATGGCATGGCGTCTCGCTCGCGATCACCTCTCCGAGGTTCCCCACACCCGAGCCGCCGTAGCCTTCGGCGTCGGTGTTGAGCAGTTCGCGCCAGCGTCCTGGACGGGGCAGGCCGACCCGGTAGCTCTCGTGCGGGCTTCCGGCGAAATTCGCCAGGCAGGCCAGCACCGTGCCGTCGTCGCCGAAGCGCAGGAAGCTCAACACGTTGCCCCAGGCATCGTTGGCGTCGATCCACTCGAAGCCGGTTGGGCTGGTGTCCTGGCTGAATAGCGCCCGGTGTGATCGGTAGGCGGCGTTGAGGTCACCGACCAGTGCCAGCACACCGCCGTGCAGCGGATGGTGGCGCAGATTCCAATCCAGTGATCGGCTCTCCGCCCATTCGGTGGGCTGCCCGAGCTCACCGCCCATGAACAACAGCTGCTTGCCGGGGTGGGCCCACATGTAGGCGAGCAAGCAACGCAGATTAGCGGCCTTGTTCCAGTCGTCGCCGGGCATCCGGCTCCACAACGAGCCCTTACCGTGCACCACCTCATCGTGGGAAAGCGGTAACATGTAGTTCTCGCTCCAGGCGTACATCAGCGAGAAGGTCATCGAATTGTGGTGATAGCCGCGGTGTACGGGATCGTGGCCGACATAGGCCAGCGTGTCGTGCATCCAGCCCATATTCCATTTGAAGCCGAAGCCCAGGCCGCCCACATGCGTCGGCCGGGTAACACCGGGCCAGGCGGTGGACTCCTCGGCGATCGTCACCACCCCGGGGTGTCGCTTGTAAACCGTGGCATTCATCTCCTGCAGGAATACGACCGCGTCTAGATTCTCGCGTCCACCGTGCTCATTGGGCGACCATTCGCCCGCCTTGCGGGAATAATCGAGATAGAGCATCGACGCCACCGCGTCGACACGGAGCCCGTCGAGATGGAATTCGTCGAGCCAGTACAGCGCGTTGGCCACCAGGAAGTTGCGGACCTCATTGCGCCCGTAGTCGAAGATCAGGGTGCCCCAGTCCGGGTGCGCCGCCCGCCGCGGGTCGGAGTGTTCGTAGCAGGGTGCGCCGTCGAACTGCGCCAGCGCCCACGCATCGCGCGGGAAATGCGCGGGCACCCAGTCCATGAGCACCCCGATCCCGGCCGAGTGCAGCGTGTCGACGAAGTAGCGGAAGTCGTCCGGACAGCCGTACCGCGACGTCGGCGCGAAGTAGGAGGTGACATGGTAGCCCCAGGAACATCCGAAGGGGTGCTCGGCCACCGGCAGCAGCTCGACGTGCGTGAATCCGGTGGTGCGCAAGTAGCCGACCAGTTCATCGGCTATCTCCCGATAACCCAGCCCCTGCTTCCAAGAACCCAGATGTATCTCATAGACGCTCATCGGCTTGGTCGTCGGCTGACCCTGCGCCCGATCAGCGAGCCACTGATCGTCGGTCCATTCGTGGGTCGATGGGCTGGCCACCACCGACGCTGTCTTCGGTGGGACTTCGGTGGCGCGGGCCATCGGGTCGGCCTTCTCATGCCACTTTCCATCTGGGCCCAACAGAAGGAACTTGTAGCAGGTCCCGGCACCGATGCCGGGTAGGAAGATCTCCCAGATCCCGCTCGATCCCAGCGAGCGCAGCGGGGTGGCCACCCCGGACCAGCCATCGAAGTCCCCGCACACCCGGACCCCCCTGGCGTGCGGCGCCCACACCGCAAAGGAGGTTCCCTGCACCACTCCACCCGGTGTGGAGTAGGTCCGCAGGTGCGCGCCGAGCACATCCCACAGCCGTTCGTGGCGGCCCTCCCCGATCAGGTGCAGATCGACCTCGCCCAGCGTGGGCAGCCAGCGGTACGGGTCATCACTGATCTCGCTGTGGTCGCCGTAACGCACCCGCAGCCGGTAGTCACCCGGCGCGGGCATAAGGCCGTGGAAAAGCCCCTCGGCGCAGTGCTCTAACGGGTACTCTGCGCCGTCGGCGAGCACCGTCACCTCATCGGCACGCGGGCGCAGCACTCGCACCGCAATGCCGTCAGGGTGCGCGTGGGCGCCGAGCACCGAATGCGGATCGTGGTGCTCACCGGCCAGTAGCCGGCGCAGTTCGTCGGCCGGTGGTGGCGAGGTAACGCGGTCTGGTGCGTGCACGGTCACGTCCTTCCCCGGTTCGTCATGCTCCCAGTGTGTCGGCTTTGAGACGCATCTGCTCGGTGACCCTGGCCGTCTAGCGGGTTAGGGGTGAACGGCGGTCAGGCGGGCGATGGCGGATAGCGGGATGGTTAGCCACAGGGGGCGGTTGCCGTGCTCGTAGGCGACTTCGTAGAGGGCCTTGTCCAGCTCGAAGGCACGCAGCAGGACGGCCTGCTTGCGAGGGTCGGGGGCGACTTGGGCATAGCCGTCGCAGAAGGCGTCCTGGTTACGGGTACTCCAGGCCAGTGCCACGGCGGCGCGCTGCTCGGCGTCGGCCTCGCCCAGCGGCAGATGGTTGGCGGCGTAGTCCAACGAGCGCAGCATCGCGGCGACGTCACGCAGTGGAGACGCGGGGGCATCGCGGTCGGCGACCGGCACCATCGGCTCACCCTCAAAGTCGATCAGTATCCAGCCAGTGACGCTGCGTAGCACTTGACCGAGGTGTAGGTCACCATGCACGTGCTGCAACGGCAACGGGCCTTCGAGACCGCGCACCGCGTTGAATGCCGCACGCAGTTCATCGGCGTACGGGGCCAGCTCCGGGACTTGCCCTAAGACCTCCGCCAGCCTGCGGTGCATAGCATCGGCCACCACGTCGAGATAGCCGGCTGGGGCGGCAGAGCTGCCCAGCGCGGTGGCCAGGTCGTTATGCACGGTGGCCACCACGTGGCCCAGGCGGTGCGCCTCGGAGGCGAAATCACCACCGACGTCCGCAGGGTCGGCATGTTCGGCGGAGCCAGGTGCGCCGTCGAGGAGGATGCTCTCCGCGAGCAGATCCCGCACGCTCGCGGTGGCCATCGCCCAGCCATCGGCGGCATTGCGCAGATACTCGCTGAGCATTCCGAAGGCGGCTATGTCGGCCTCGCCGGCGCCACTCAGTGAACCTTCGATGCTGCCCAGTGGTGTGGCGATGTGCTGACACCCCACCGCGGCCAACGCGCGGTGTAGCTCGAGGTCCCGGTTGCGACCCGCGGCCACCTTGCGGAACAGCTTGAGGATGTAGGTCTGCCCGTATATCAGCGAGGTGTTCGACTGCTCTGCCCCCACCGGGCGGGAGCGCTGCTCGGTATCGAGCGTGACGCCCGGCTCGGTGGCGAAACGCAGCCCTTGGATCTCGATGCCGCGGGCCATCAGCTCCAGCAGTACGGCGGTGAGCTCCACGTCGTGCACCGCCTGGTACACCGCTTGGTCACCGCTGGCGGCCACCCAGGCGTGCCCGAGGTTCTCGGGCAAGTCGCTGCGCACGCCGAGTAGGAATTGGTAGCGGTCCCGGGGAAGCTCACCCTGGTCGACCTCGATAACGGCGTGCACCAGCCGCGGATCCGCGCCGGCGAGGTCGGTGGCGCGGAGCGGGATGATCGCGTGAATCGGACGGCCCTTACCGCTGAACCAGCGCTGCTCTGGCAACACCGCCGCTAGCGAGGCGGCGATGTCGGAGACCAGATCGACAGCACTGATCACGCGTCACGCCCGATGTCTGGCAGCACGATCTGGAACCAGTAGAAACCGTGGCCGGGCAACGTGAGCAGGTAGGGCAGCTCACCAATCGGCGGAAAACGCACGCCGCCGGTCAGCTCGACCGGGACGCCCCCGGCATACTCGGACAGGTCGAGCTCCACCGGTTGAGGGAAGCGGGACAGGTTGTTGATGCACATGACGAGATCGTCGCCGGTGTCATGGTTGCCGACATGGTGGCGGCGGTAAGCCAGCACGCTTGGGTTGGACGAGCCGAGCTCGTTGAAGTCGCCCAGGCCGAACGCCGGGTGTTCGCGGCGCACGTGGATCATCCGCCGGGTCCAGTTCAGCAGCGACTGCGTTGAGGCCGACTGCGCCTCGACATTGATCGCTTGGAACCCGTACACCGGATCCATGATTACCGGCAGGTATATGCGCCCCGGATCGCACCGGGAGAATCCCGCGTTGCGGTCCGGAGTCCACTGCATCGGGGTGCGCACCGCATCCCGGTCGCCGAGCCAGATATTGTCCCCCATCCCAATCTCGTCACCGTAGTACAGCACGGGGGAACCGGGCAACGACAGCAGTAACGCAGTGAACAACTCCAGCTGGTTACGGTCGTTGTCCAGCAGTGGCGCCAGCCGCCGACGGATGCCGATATTCGCCCGCATCCGAGGGTCCTTGACGTACTCGCTATACATGTAGTCGCGTTCCTCGTCGGTGACCATTTCCAGGGTCAGCTCGTCGTGGTTGCGCAGGAAGATGCCCCACTGGGCACCGGACGGGATGGCGGGAGTCTGGGCCAGGATCTCCGAGATCGGGAACCGGGACTCCCGGCGGACTGCCATAAAGATGCGCGGCATCAGCGGGAAATGAAAGGCCATGTGGGCTTCGTCGCCGCCCA
>JAVXWL010000214.1:0-36383 GCA_032230565.1 Pseudonocardiales bacterium
AAGGCCTCCGAACATGCCCGTGCCGATAAGCAGACCCGCGGCCGAGGTGACGCTGAACACGCCGTTGCGAAACAATCGCAGAGGTAACAGAGCATCGTCTCCGATCCTCCGCTCCGCCATGACGAACCCGATAAAACCCGCTATGGCAACCACGTAACAGATGGTTGCTCGGGCCGAATCCCAACCCCAGTCCTGGCCCTGCTCGGCCACCACGAGAACGGGTATGACCCCGACGGTGAGCGCCACCGCGCCTGCCCAGTCGATGCGGTGCTCGCGGGGCGTGTGCGGGATGTTGAGCACCTGGTAGACGACGATCAGTGCAGCGGCGGCGATCGGGACGTTGAGCAAAAACACCCACCGCCAGCCAGCGAACCCCATGATCGAGGCTGCCCCGGCGAACGCGCCCCCCGCCAGCGGACCGATGACGCTCGCGGTGCCGAACACTGCCAGGAAATAACCCTGGTAGCGGGCCCGCTCGCGTGGCGGCACGATGTCACCGATGATCGCGAACGCCAGTGACATCAACCCACCCGCGCCGAGCCCCTGCACGGCACGGAACACCGCCAGCTGGTACATCGACGTGGAGCACGTGCACAGCATCGATCCGACGATGAAGATGGAGATAGCGGTGAGGAAGAACGGCTTGCACCCGTAAAGATCAGATAGTTTTCCGTACAGCGGAGTGGAGATCGTCGCGGTGATCAAGTACGCGGTCGTCGCCCAGGCTTGCAGATTCAACCCGTGCAGGTCATCTGCGATGGTACGGATGGCCGTGGACACGATCGTCTGGTCCAGCGCCGCGAGCAGCACCCCAAACATCAAGCCGAGCAGGACGGTCACAATCTGCCGGTGGGTGAAGCTTCCGGGCGCGGAACCCAGCGAGCTGCGGTGCTGCTGCGCCGCCGCGGTGGGGGTCATGAACAGAAACCTTCCTGGCTAGCCAGTCCGGTGCTCCGCCGCGACGGGTCGCGTTGGCTCCCTGGGCCACACCCAGTGGTTGCACCATACAAGTGCTTGTATCCAGCATACGCCTCCTGGTGTTCGTCTGCAACCAACAAGCCGCGACGCCCACTCCAGCCGTCCTCGCTCTGGTGGATCTTCGAAGCGTGGTCTACGTACTTACCGTCGTGGTTTCTAGACATGCCCAAGGTATTGCCGGATAGCCCGGTCAGCGCCTAGACAGCCTCCCAGTCCCAAGAGAACCATGTGTGATAGGTGTCACGATAATTAATCGGTGCGGGAGAACAAGCACTCAGTCTTCGTGGGCCTTATAACGGGAAGGTGAACCATGGGCCGCAGGAAACTGGTCGCTGTAGCGGTAGTCGCTATCCTCGGTCTCGGTACTTACTCGTGCGGGCAGCCAACTGCGCCTGCGCACCATAAAATGTCCGGGCCACCGCAGACCGTAGCGGCGTGGTCGACGGGGGCGCAGCTCTTCGATGGGCTGGGAAACTTTCACCGCAAGGTCACCACGTCGTCGCCGGAGGCGCAACAGTACTTCGACCAGGGCATGCGCTATCTCTGGGCTTTTAACCACGACGAGTCCACACGTTCCTTCGCCAAGGCCGCGCAACTCGACCCCGCTTGTGCGATGTGCTACTGGGGCGTGGCCTTGACGGTCGGTCCTAATTACAACGTGCCATTCATGGCTGAGCCCCGCGCCAAGGCAGCGTGGGAAGCGGTACAACTGGCGCAAAAAGCCGGGCAGCGCGCCACCCCGGTCGAGCGGGCGCTGGTCGACGCAGTGTCCAAACGCTACAACGGCGACCACCCGCTCGATCCCACCAACGAAGGGCCTGTGCTCAATGCCTATGCGGAGGCGATGAAAAACGTTGCAAAGCAATTTCCTGAGGACCTCGATGTGCAGACTCTGTACGCAGAGGCGATGATGAACTTGAAGCCGTGGAAACTGTGGACTTCAGATGGCAGTCCGGCTCCGGGCACGGAGGACATCATAGCGAGGCTGGAATCCGTCATGGACCAGAATCCGAATCATCCGGGCGCCAACCACTATTACATCCACGCGTTGGAAGCTTCGCCGCACCCCGAAAAAGCGCTCGTCTGCGCGCAACGTTTGAGAGGGATGATGCCGGCCGCCGGACATCTGCAGCACATGCCCGCTCACATCATGCAGCGCGTCGGCCGGTACGAAGATGCCGCCGAAGCCAACCGTGCCGGCGCCGCGGCGGACGCCGCGTACTACGCCAGGGCGAAGCCGCTGGACTACTACACGATGTACACCGGCCACAACTACCAGTTCCTGGCTTTCTCGACAGCGATGGAGGGCCGCAAGGCAGAGACGTTGGAAGCGGTGCGCAAAGCACGCGAGACCATCCCGGACGACATGCTGCTGGCAATGCCGGGTTTCGACTGGCTCATCTCTGAACGCTACTCGGCCATGGTTCGCTTCGGCTTGTGGGACGAGATGCTGGCTGAGGCTGCGCCCAATCCTAGGCTGCCCGGGCTAACCGGCGGTTACCTGTTCGGCAGAGCCGTGGCGCTGACCGCGAAGGGTAAGGTGGACGACGCAAAGGCGACGGTGGCCCAGCTTGACGATCTGTCAATGAACACGCCGGCCGACTATGGCGCCGGCAACAATTCTGCCCGCGATATGTTCGCGATTGGCGTGCTCGTCGCAAAGGCACGCATTGCCGATGTCCAGGGAAAACCAGAGGAGGCACTGGCCTTCTTGCGCGACGCCGTCAGCAAGGAGGATCAGACGGCGTATGACGAGCCGTCCGACTGGTTCTTTCCGGTCCGACATATTCTTGGTGCCGAACTACTCAAGGCCGGAAAGGTCAGTGAGGCTGAAGCAGTTTACCGTAAAGACCTTGCACTTCATCCAGACAACGGCTGGGCGCTGTACGGGCTAGCCCAGGCCCTGGAAGTACAGAACAAAAACCCCGAAGCGGAAAAAGTAGAGAGACAATTCCAGCAAGCTTGGAGCAAAGCCGATGTAGCGCTGACTACGTCAGCGTTCTAAGGCTCGGCACTAACGCGCTCCATCGCGGCTTGCCGAACGCCAGAGCTACGCCTGCCAACAGTCCGACATGACCGGAGACTCAGCTGGTGGGTTTGCAGCGGATCCCCTCAGCCGGCAGCTTGAGGTCGGCAAGGTAGCTGATGCCGGCGTCATCGACACAGGTGTTGCCTTGCAGGAAG
Source organism: Pseudonocardiales bacterium (assembly GCA_032230565.1). GTDB lineage: Bacteria > Actinomycetota > Actinomycetes > Mycobacteriales > Pseudonocardiaceae. Next base: position 3,163 of record JAVXWL010000214.1, read on the forward strand.
GCAGTGTGTTGGGTGCCCTCATAGGTCAGCAGCCGTGCGTTGATGTCGCGGGCGAGGTTCACGCCGGCTTGGTAAGGGGTGGCCGGATCCTGGGTCGTGGAAATCACCATGACTGTCGGCAACCCGGGAGTATGCGGATCGTGCGGACCCCCAGTAGGCGGCACGGGCCAGAATGCGCAGTTGTCAAGGGCAGGCGATGGTGGTTGACCGGTGTCGAGGAAGGGAGCGACCTTCCGGTATTGGGCGTCAACATCGCGGGCCACGTTCGGATCTTTGATCGGTGGATTGTCGACGCATTGGACGGCCTGGAAGACATCCATCTCAGTCGAGTACGAGCCGTCTTGCCCGCGTCCATAGTAGATGTCGGCTAGGCGCATCAAAATGTTCCCCTGGCCCTGGGTGAGCTCGACCAACCCGCGGTTCAGCATTGGCCACAGGTCGGAAAGGTACAGCGCCTGAACCGTCCCGATCGTGGCGTCGCTATAAGAAAGCTTGCGCCCGTCGGGCGCGGCGATCGGTTGGTTGATCAGCGGGCGAACAAGGGCTTGGAACTTGGTCACAGCCTGGTTCTTGTCCAGGCCCAAGCCACAGTCAGGACGAGCTGTGCACCACGTTGCGAATGCATCAAAGGCTTTCTGAAATCCTCGGCCCTGGTCGATCAGCTCGGCAATCTGGTTCTGCGCTGGATCGAGAGCGCCATCGAGGATCATCGCGCGAACGTTTTTGGGAAACGCTTCAGCGTAGCTGGTCCCGATCCGGGTGCCATAGGAGTAACCGAGGTAGCTCAGCTTCTCATCTCCGAGGGCCGACCGCATGACGTCCATGTCGCGGACCACATCGCGGGTGCCGATGTTTTCGAGGACCTGCTTCCCCGCGTCGCCGACCGTCTCGGGCGTGCCGCCGTTTGTCAGCACCTCCTGTCCGGTGCGGGTGACGCAGCCAGCGTCGTCGGCCTTCTCCTGATTCTCCGTCTGCGCTACCCCGGCCGGCGAGGTATCGACGTTGAGGTTCATCAGGCGTTCGGCATCCCGCTCCGCCGGAGTCCGGCAGACCACCTGCGGTTTGCTGGAGCCCACACCGCGTGGGTCGAAGCCCACGAAGTCAAAACGCCGTCCAATGTCGTTGTTCGTGATCTGGTCGGCGAGGCTGGCCGCGGTGCTCATCCCAGACCCGCCGGGCCCACCAGGGTTGATCACCAACGAACCGATACGGTGCGCTGGGTCCGACGCGGGTCGGCGCAGCAGGCCGACCTTGATCACGCGGCCCTTCGGGTTGGCGTAATCCAGCGGCACGTCGAGATAAGCGCACTGCAGGCCCGGGTCGGCGTAAGACTTCTTATCGCTGGGAGTGGTGGCGAACGCGGAACACCCACCCCAGGACAGTTTCTGCCCGTAGAACTGTTCCAACCCCGTAGGGACCGCGCCGACGGGACCGTCGTGCTGCGCAGTGGTGGTGCCCGTGGCGGCGGAGCACCCCAGCGCTAAGGCCGCTACCGCTGCGAGCACCGGCCCAACGGACAGCGCACGCGCACGTTTCATCCCAGCTCCCCTTATCCCGGTACTTGTCACCCAGTGATGATCACTGCCTGCAACTGGGCCCGTTCAGGCCGTGAGCTTACCCATGGCCGCGGCCGAGCGCTTTCAGCAGGCTGTCCTTGATGTCCGGTCGGCCCGCGGCGACGAGGGTGAACGTCGCCTCCCGGACCAGCCGCTGGGCATGCTGGCGGGCCAGAATCCCCGCGCTTCCCACTGCTACGACAAGTGCGCCGGCCGCGCGGTAGGCGAGCTCAGACGCGGCGGCGCGAGCCGCTGGCAAGGTCGCCGGATCATCGAGCCCCGCATCGAGCCGGTTGCGGATCTCGCGCAGCTGCGCCTGGAGTAGCGCCGCGACCTGGGGTCGCCCCACCTCGCCGATCATCCGGATGGACCGCTCGGCGACGCCCATCGCTAGGCAGCCGCTGCGCCGTGAGCTCATCACCTGGTAGGAGAGGAAGTCGCTGTGCGTGACCTCAGCAGTGACCTTTTCGGCCGGCAGGACATAGTCGGCAAACCGGAGCCGGACGGTGTTGCTGCCTTGAGCTGCGACCATGTGGAGCGGCTCGACGGTGATGCCCGCGCCGGCTTGCGCATCGATTAGTCCGGTGACGATGGTGCCGGTGGGCTGCCCGGCCCGCAGCGCCGTGTTGCGCGCCGAGATCTGCAGCACATCGACGACGCCCCAGCCGGTGACAAACGGAGCCTCACCGGTCAACAGCCAACCACCGTTGGTGGCCGCCGCCCACAGCCGCGGCGGCTGCGGGATCGCCCCGGCGAAGGACACTCCCCCGCGTAGCTCACCCCGTATCGCCGCGTCAAGGTACTTCTCCCGCAGGCCTGCGTTCGCCGTGCCGGTGAGGCCGCGCACCACGCTGTAGTGCTGGAGCCAGGTGAAAGTAGTGGTAAGACACCCGCTTGACAGCGTCTCAAGAATTTTGATCAAGGACGGGAAGTCGACCTCGACGCCGCTGCGCTCGGGGTCGGCCGCCAGGCCGTAGAAACCCTCCGCAGCGAGCAGGTCGAAATGGCTATCCGGGATGGCTCCTTGAGCGTCGACTTCAAGGGCCGCCGGAAACAGCACGTCGTCCGCGATCATGTGGGCCCGCTCCACCATGCTCGGCACCCGAACAACGCTACCCTCGCCTGCCTCCTAGCATCGGTGCGTGGCAATTGATGCAGCGCGGCTGCTGGCTGGGGCGCACCGCGCACCTGCCGAGCTCACCCGGCGCGATGTGGCCCGCCTGATGCTCACCATGCCTTCGAAAGATGCACTGGCTGCGCTGGCTACCGTGCGCCGTGAGCTGCTTGCGGCCGGAAATCCGTTATCGGCCGGCTTCTGGGAATCCGCCGAGTCCATCCTGCGACGGATCGCCACCCACTCAGCCACTGTCGGTGATGTACACGGCTGGCTGGAGGCGACCGGAACCGAACCGACAGCGATCATTGGGATGTACGTGTGGGATGAGGAATCAGCACGCACCCCGCTCGGCTGCGAGTTGCATGACTTACTGGTCACCCACCTCGAGGAATGCCTGCGCACTGGCGACATCGATCCCGAACGGCTGCTCGCGGACGATCCGGCAGCGACGCAGCAGTACCGCGCGCTGCAAGAACGCTGGATGACCTCGCCGTTGCCCGACGGCCGGGTACCCATGCACGAGTTGCTCGACGACGAGGATGAGGATGACGACTTTCTCGCCGAGTGGGCGGCTGCCGAGAAGGCCGCCGCCGCCGAGCTCCGCGACGTCCTCGCCAACGTAGGTGCACGCCCCCAACCGGACCCCGAGCTGCGGGCTGCGTGCCGCAGCCTGCGCACCGCACTGCGGAGTGGGGCGCGGTCGGTCGGGCTCGTACGTACCTACAGTGGAGTGGATCCGGACAACCTGGACACCGACAACCGGCGGCTATGGCTACGGTTGGCCGCGGGGGTGGTCAACCCGGTGTACGAGCCCGGTGATCGCGCTGCGACCGACGAACTCTCCGGCATCGCTCTCGATCACGAAGATTGGCTCGCGGTGGTGTCGGCGCTGGCGCGCGGCGGACCCGCAACACCGGCCACGGCCACGAACCTCGCGCGGTTCATCGAGGATGCGGACGACGACGAGGACATCCGCGTGCTAGCCGGGTGGTTCCTCCCCGTCGTCGAGCAGTGGCGGGTCCTTGGCGCGCTCGACCAGGATGACCGGCTCACATCGCTGGGCTGGTGGGGCATTCCCGAGGCGCTGCTGCAGGTGTGGTCTAGTGACAATCTGGTGTGACGCGGCTCAATACCGCCAGCGGTGCGCGGCCACGACGTCGTCCAGCGCGCGGTCGGCGGCCCATGCGGCGTCGGACCGGCGCACCGCGAGGAACGCGCCGAGCAGCGGCTCACCGAGCATCGCGGTGAGCCGCTTGCAGCCGCTGAGCGCTTCTTGCTGCTCAGCGGGTGTGGTCGGCAGCCGGGTCAGTCCACGGGCCGCGCGGTCTTGGTCACTCCACCCTCCCGGATCCGCCTGGATCGGCTCGCCAGGGTCGGCGCCGTCGCGCAGTCCCGCCACCCCAGATGCGATCACCGCGGCCAGCGCGAGGTACGGGTTGGCTGAGGCATCGGAGACCTTGAGCTCGACGTTGGCGTGATCGGCGCCGAGCAGTTCCGAACCGAGGACATAGCGCAGCGGTGCCTCGCGGTTCTCCGCCCCCCAGAACTGGTAGGCGCCGGCGAAATACCCGGGGCGCAGCCGGGCCAGTGACGGCACACTCGGCGCGGTGATCGCGGCCAGTGCGCGCAGGTCGCGGAGCAACCCGCCCAACCAGCCGGCGCCGTCGGGACCAGGGCGATCTGGCGCAGCATCGCTGCTGGCCAGCAGATTGCGTTCGCCCCGCCACACTGAGGTGTGCAGGTGCCAGCCGTTGCCCACGCCGGCAGCCGTGAACAGCGGCGCGAAACACGCCCGTAGACCATGTGACCTGGCCGCGGCGTGGATCGTCTGGCGGGTCAGCAGCTGCCGATCCGCGGCGGTGACCGGATCGGATGCGACGATGCTGAGTTCCATCTGAGCCGGTCCGTACTCAGCGTGCAGCTGGTTGACCGGTACGCCGTTGTCCGCGAGGTCAGCCAGCAGATCAGCCACGAACTCGTCCACCGCCAGCAGGGCGTGCGGGCTGTAGGCGGGGGCCTGGTAGGCCAGCCGGGGTTCCCCGGCGGGATCGCCGGGATCGGCCTGAGTGAGAACGAACTCCAGCTCGTAGCCGGCTTTGATCTCTAGACCCTCCGCGGCGGCCGCCTCCACCTGGGCTTCAAGCACCCCACGCTGGTCGTATGGCCACGGCGAGCCGTCCACTGCGATCTGCCGCCCCGGAGCCCACGCCAACGCTGGCTGCCCGGCCAGCCGAGTCAGCCCACCCAGGTCCGGCACCAATCGGAGATCACCGGACGGGGTGGCCAGACCCTGATGCGCGAACGTGATCGCGTCGTGGGTATCGAACACCGCGAACAGCGGAGTCACCCCGACGCCGCGGGTGGCCGCCTGGGGCAATGACGCGATCGGCACTGTCCGGGAGCGCGGTATCCCGTTGTTGTCCGCCCATGCGATGGTCACCCCGACCACGCCGTTAGCTGCCAGGTCGGCAGCCAACGCCCGCGCATCGACCATGTCGATCCTCCCACCCGCTTGCCTGGCCAACCATGCTTGTGGTCAGGCTAGCGTGCAGCAGCGACCGCCAACGCGACGGCGATAATGCCCGCAGCCTCCATCGGATGTGGCAGCTGACCCAGAACTACCAACCCGACCACCGACGCCACCGCCGGCAGGAGCGCGAGCAGCAGAGCGAACTGAGCGTGATCGACTCGGCGCAGCACCACCTGGTCCAAAGCGTAAGGCAGCACCGTGGAGAGCAGTCCCACTGCAGCGGTCATGGCCAGAAGAGTCGGCGAATCCCAGGCCGGGCCCGTGCCCAGCGCCAGCGGGCACAGCAGCACCGCGGCGAAGCTGAACCCGACGGTCATGTCGTCCAGCCCGCTTCCGCCGCGGGCTACCTGCTTTCCGAGCACGATGTACGTCGCCCACATCAGCGCGGCGAGCAGCGCCAGCAGCAACCCGGTGCGGTTAACGGCCAGCCTGACATCGGCGATAAGCGCCACCCCAGTTGCGGCCAGCCCCAGCGCCACAACGTCACGCACGCTGCGAGAGCCCAGCGCCGCCACCACCACTGGTCCGCAGAACTCGACGGCAACCGCAGTGCCGAGCGGCAGGCGCGCGATGGCCTCGTAGAATGCGACGTTCATCAGCCCCGTCACGATTCCGAAGCAAGCGGCAATGCCCCGCCGGTTGCCAACCCAGGCCTTGCGATCCGGGCGCCGCCAGGCCAGCATGACCAGCGCCGCAACCAGCATCCGCAACCAGGCCAACCCTGCTGGGCTGACTCGGTTGAACAGCACCACGGCAAGGGCGGCGCCGAGGTACATCGAGCAGCCGCTGACCACGAACAGCAGGGGCGCAGGAACATTTCGGCGCGGTACCCGGTTGGACGGAGTGTCCATGACCGGATCCTGACTCGCCCTTGCGCGCGACGGGGTGGGGGTGCGGTACTAGCTCCAGACACACAATGGTCACCTGGGGAACACAGTGCGGACAGCGTTCGTCTGCAACAGTGAGACCTTGGGATCCGATGTCAGGGTTGACGGGTGGCTCCCGTGAGTACCGCAGCCGGTTTGACCGGCCTGGTCGTACAGATCAGGCCACGACGGAGGGAGAAGCCATGACCAGCACGCTCACCCGCCCTGAGTTGACTGCTTCCGACCGTTGCGACCGGTGCAGCGCCGCCGCCCGCGTCCGAGCAGTACTTCCCTCAGGCGGAGAACTGCTGTTCTGCAACCACCACGCCCGCGAGCACTCGTCGAAGTTGAAGGAGCTCGCAGCGGACATCCAGGTCAGCGACGCCTAGCCAAGGGGGATAGCTTGATGGTATGAGCGCCCCAGATCTCGCTACGCAGAGCTGCAAGGACTGCGCCCCCGGCTCTACTCGACTCGACGAATCCCAGGCGGCTGAACTGCACCAAAAAATCAATGCCGCCTGGGAGCGCGACGCCAATCGAGTGATCCGTCGGGTCTTCACCTTCTCGAACTTTCGAGAACCGTTCGCCCTCGCTACCCAGATCGCCCTGCTGGCAGAGTCTCAGGGCCATCACCCCGACCTGGAGGTGAGCTGGGGCAAGCTGGCGGTGACCTTCACGACGCACCACGCCGGTGGTCTGACCGAAAGCGATTTCGTGATGGCCGCCAAGATCGACGGTTTCGCACCGGCCTGATGGACCACCGTTTCAGCTATCGGGAACGCAGGTAGGCGATGCGTTTTTCGAGGTCCTCGACGGTGGCCATGGCCGTCGGGGGACCGCCGCACGCAGCGCGGACCTCTTGATGGATGGCGCCGTGTGGCCGGTCGGTGCGGTGGTGGGCCATCGCGACGAGGGTGTTGAGTTCCCGGCGCAGCTCGGTGAGTCGCTGGCGCACCGTCGGCGTCCGGGTTTGCACCGACGGCCCAGCGCGTTCGCCGGAGCGCTGCGTCGCGCGACCCACCTGCTGTTGCTGGCGCTGCTGCAGCAACGCCCGCATCTGGTCGGGCGCCAACAACCCGGGTAAGCCGAGGTAGTCCTGCTCGTCCTCGGTGGTGGCGAGGGCTGCTGTGCCGAAGGACGCCCCGTCGTAGATGACCTGGTCCAGCTCGGCGTCGGCGCCCAACGCGGTGAATGCCCGCTCCTGTTCGCCAGGTTCGTCGCGCTGCGCGTTAGCCTGCGCTAGCGCCTCGTCATCCCAGCCCTCCGCGGCCCGATGCGGTGCACCGAGCACGTGATCGCGCTGTTTCTCGAGTTCACTGGCCAAGCCCAACAACACCGGCACGCTGGGCAGGAACACCGTCGCGGTCTCGCCAGGTCGTCTGCATCTGACGAACCGGCCTACCGCCTGGGCGAAATATAGCGGCGTAGCTGCCGATGTCGCGTACACGCCGACGGCGAGTCGGGGCACATCAACGCCTTCGGACACCATCCGCACCGCGACCAGCCAGCAGTCGTCGGAGTCGGCGAACGCCGCGATCCGTCCGGTGGCCGATGGGTCGTCGGACAGCACCAACACCGGCTCGCGACCGGAGACCGTTGCCAGAATCCCGGCGTAGGCCCGTGCGGTGATGTGGTCGGTGGCGATCACCAGCCCGGCTGCGTCGGGCAGCGCGCCGGCACGTAACTGGGTAAGCCGGGTGTGCGCGGCGCTGAGCACCGCCGGCATCCACTCCCCCGCCGGATCCAACGCGGTACGCCAGGCCCGGGCGGTGTGCTCGGCGGTGAGCGGCTCGCCCAATCGTGCCGAGTACTCCTCCCCCGCACTGGTCCGCCAGCGCGCCTCCCCGGAATAGGCAAGGAACATCACAGGCCGCACCACCCCGTCGGCCAGCGCCTCGGCGTACCCGTAGAAGTGGTCGGCGACGGAGCGCAGCGCGCCGGCGCCGTCGGGTTCGTAGTTGATGAACGGGATCGGAGTGTCGTCGCTGCGGAACGGGGTCCCGGTCAGGGCGAGCCGGCGAACCGCCGGCGTGAACGCCTCCCGCACCGCGTCACCCCAACTCTTGGCATCTCCGCCGTGGTGGATCTCGTCGAGCACCACCAGGGTGGCGCGTCCCTCGGTGCGCACCCGATGCAGCGTCGGGTGCGCCGCGACCTGGGCATAGGTCACCGCGACGCCGTGATAGTCGCGAGAGGTGGCACCTACCGAGTTGCGGAAGTCGGGGTCCAGCGCCAGACCGACCTCGGCGGCCGCTGCCGCCCACTGGTGCTTGAGATGCTCGGTCGGGGTCACCACGGTTACCGCCTGCACCGTCCGGTCCGCCAGCAGCTCCGCTGCCACTCGCAAGGCGAAGGTCGTCTTGCCAGCACCCGGCGTGGCGACAGCGAGGAAGTCCCGTGGCGCAGTGGCCAGGTACCGGGCCAGCGCTCTGCGCTGCCAGACTCGTAATGGTCGGCGCGACGATTCAGTATCGACGGGGCGGAGCACGGCGAGCGGGGCACTCCCTTCGTGCGCTGACGCGCCCGTGAGTGGCGATACGAGCGATAGCTCACATCGCCACTCACGGGCTGGGGTAGCCGCACGTTACCTGGGGACCGGGTAGCGTGCGGCAGCCCCGCCGAATGGACCATCCTGGGAGGCAACATGGATACTCCCGTGGAGCCCACCGCTGAGGCCGCCGCCAGCGGTCCTGGTCGCCCTGCTGGCGAACCCACCGGTGGGCAAGCCCGGCGCGCCCCGCTGCGCTTGATTTCCCGGACCGCGACGAAGGCCTGGAACGACAGCTTCATCTCGCTGTCCGCCCAGGCAGCGTTCTGGATGACGCTGTCGTTGCCGCCGCTGCTGCTGGGAATGCTGGGCAGCCTCGGCTTCGTCGCCGGCTGGTTCGGCCCGGCCACAGTCGAAGCTGCGCAGCGGGAAATCGTGCGGTGGGCCACGACGGTGTTCAGCGCCGATGTGGTCAACCAGATCATCCGTCCGACGGTGTCCGACATCCTCACCCAGGGGCACAGCTCGATCGTGTCGGTCGGGTTCGTTATCTCCCTGTGGGCCGGTTCCTCGGCGCTGGCATCCCTGGTGGACTCGATCACCGCCGCTTATGAACAACACACTGTCCGCCATCCGGTGTGGCAACGGATCTTTGCCCTGCTGCTCTACGCGGTGGCGCTGATCGGATCAGTGTTCGTACTGCCGCTGACTGCGCTGGGCCCCGGCCTGATACCTGATCTGTTCCCGGCGGCAGTGCGACACACGGTGGCAGTGCTGCTCAGCATCTTCTACTACCCCGGGCTCGGCGTGTTGCTGATGGTCGGACTGGCCACGCTCTACAAGGTGGTGCTACCCAACAAGTTGCCGTGGCACCGCGGGCTTCCAGGCGCCGTATTGGCGATGGCGGTATTCCTGATCACCAGCACCGGGCTGCGGTTCTACATCGCGTGGGTAGCTGGCACCGGGTACACCTACGGGGCGCTTGCCACTCCCATCGCATACCTGCTGTTCTCGTTTTTCATCGCAATGGCGATCCTGCTCGGCGCCGAGTTCAACAGCGCGATCGAGGAGATCTGGCCGGCGCACCCGACCCGACGCGAGCGGCGGCAGACGACGGCCAGCGTCACGGGCGGCGCTGGCGTCGCTCAGCCGCTGAGTGACCCTGACTGGTAAGGCGCCACATCGCCCTGGCCACCGAGACCCACTTCCGCGACTCGGGCCAGCAGCGCCTGCCGCGCCGGCAGGGAGACGCCGTCCAGCGCATCGTGATCGAGCTCTACCCGGAATCCGGCGCGACCCAGCAGCCGGACCCGCAGGTCGCGGACCGCAACGCGGTGCTCCGCAAGGTATCGGCGGCCAGCCAGCTCAGCCCGCTCGACCAACGCCAGCCGTTCGACTGTCACCGGGATCCCGACGGCGATCCGGGAGGCCAGGCACGGCGTGCTCGGCTTGTCGCGCACCGACAGGTTCCAGTGCGCGGCCAGCAAACGCACGGTCTCCTTGGTAGCGCCTACCTCCGCGAGCGGCTCGCATACCCCAAGCTCAGCAGCCGCCCGCAAGCCCGGGCGGTGCGCGGCACGGCGGTCATCGAGGTGCGTACCGGTAGCGACGTGGGCAAAACCCTTGCGGTGCGCGACGCCGCGCACCGCGGCGAGCACGGTTCGCTTGCAGAAATAGCAGCGATCGCCGGCATTGGCCCGGTAACCCGGATCGACGTGCTCGTCGGTAGCCAGCACCAGCAACTGCGCCCCGATCTGTCCGGCGACGCGCCGGGCAGCTGCCAGCTCCGCGCGCGCCAGGCTGGGCGAGTCTGCGATGGCGGCCAATACAGCATCGGTACCGAGCGCCCGGACGGCTGCAGCCAGTACCACCGAGGAGTCGACCCCGCCCGAGAAGGCCACCACCAGGCCGTCCAGGCGTCCCAGCCGATCGAGCAGCGCCGCGGCGGCGGAGGTAGCGACGACGGAATCCGCACTCTGCATGGTCAACGATCCTCGCATGCGCGCAGCGACACCGTGAGATAGTCGGCACCGTGGTCGACTCAGCACCGCACCCATCGCGAGACGTCAGCGGTATCGCCCGGCTGGATTCCGATCGCAGGCGACGCACCGCCGTGCCCGAAGTCATCTTCGCCGAGGGCAAAACCGAGGAGCAGACGCTGCACCTGCTCGCCGCGCAGCGCAACTCCGAGCCCGGCTTCCCGGCGCTGGCCACCCGGTGCCCCGACGGTGTGCTGCGCCGGGCGCCAAGCTGGTTTGAGCCCGAGCCGGTGTTGACTGACCCGGTCGGGCGCACCGTGATCGTCGGGGCGCTGCCGCTAGCCCGCGGGTTCGTCGCCGTGCTCACCGGAGGTACCTCGGATTTGCCGGTCGCGCGCGAAGCGATCGCCACTTTACAGGCGCTCGGCGCCGGACATCGGTTGATCGCCGATGTCGGGATCGCCGGGCTGCACCGGCTGCTCGCACATCTCGACGAGCTGTCCGTGGCCGACTGCGTGATCGCCATCGCCGGGATGGAAGGCACCCTGCCTGGGGTGGTCACCGGGCTGATCCGAGCGCCCGTAGTCGGGGTACCCACCAGCGTGGGCTATGGAGTGAGCGCGGGCGGACACGTCGCCGCGGCGACCATGCTCGCCAGCTGCGCGCCGGGGTTGTCCGTGGTCAACATCGACAACGGATTCGGCGCGGCGGCGCACGCGGTCAAGATCGTCGCGAGGGTGCACGGTGGCTGAGGCCAGGGCGGCGTATCTGGACTGCACCGCCGGCGTAGCCGGTGACATGCTGCTCGGTGCGCTGCTCGACGCCGGCGCTGACCTTGCTGCAGTACGCGCCGCGGTGACCTCGCTTGGGGTTCCCGAGCTGGACATCACAGTCTCGCCCACCCGGCGCTGCGGGCTGCGCTGCGCGCGCACCGTGGTCGTCACTCCGGCCACCGACCAGCCAACCCGGGGATTGGCCGAAGTGCTCGCCGCCATCAAACAAGCCCCGTTGGGTGCGGCAGCCGCTCGGGCAGCCGCCGACACATTCCGGCTCCTCGCGGACGCGGAGGCCGCGGTGCACGGCATCCCCGCCGAGTTGGTGCATTTCCATGAGGTCGGGGCCGCCGACGCTCTCGCCGATGTGGTCGGCACCGCCGTCGCGGCCGAACAGCTCGGCTTGCTCGCCGACGGTGCGCTGGTGACGTGCTCGGCGCTGGCGGCCGGCAGTGGGACGGCGCGCAGCGCGCACGGCACGATTCCCGTTCCAGCACCCGCCGTCCTGCAGATCGCGGCTGACCGTGGGCTGTCGCTGACCGGCGGGGACCTCGCCGGGGAACGCAGCACGCCCACCGGGGCAGCCCTGGTCGCGGTCCTGGCGGCACCCGGGCCATTGCCACCGATGACGGTTGACGCGGTAGGCAACGGCGCCGGACGGCTGGACACCCCGGAGCGACCGAACATCACCCGGCTGGTGATCGGTCGCCGCACCGGACCGGGGTCGGCGCCTGGCCCCGCGGAGCCAGTCACCGTGGTGGAGACCACCGTCGATGATCTCGATCCGGAGCTGTGGCCGGGGGTGCTGCTCGCAGTCCGGGCGGCTGGAGCCTGGGACTGCTGGACCACCGCCACCGTCGGTCGACACGGCAGACCTGGGCAGGTGCTCACCGCGCTGTGCGCCGAGCAGATCCGCCCGGCTGTGGTGGATGCGATGTTCCGGCACAGCACCACGCTGGGCGTACGGTGGGCTGGCTGGCAACGCACCACGTTGCCGCGCATCACCGTCCCGGTCCCGGTGGGCCCGCCTGGGGCCGAGCAAGAGATCAACGTCAAGGTTGCCACCGGACCGGGAGGGCAGCAGACTGTCAAGCCAGAACTCGCCGACGCCCAACGCGTCGCCGAGCTACTCGGTTGGCCGGTGCGCCGGGTGTGTGAGGCCGCCCTGTCGGCTTACCATCACGACCATCCGGCCGGCGTGGTAGCGCCATGAGTGCCGATGAGCTCGCCGGATCTCACGTGCTGCTCACCGGCGCGACCGGGTTCTTGGGGCAGGCGACTCTGGAGCGGCTGCTATCCAGCTACCCGGACACCCATGTGTCGGTGCTGATCCGGCCCCGGGGCGAGCGCGCCGCGACCGACCGGCTCAGCGCGTTGCTCCGCAAAAACGTCTTCCGCCCGTTGAGTGAGCGCCTCGGCGCGGAGGAATTGGCGCGGCTGGTACGCGAACGGGTCACGGTCATCGAGGGTGGCCTCGGTTCGGTCACCCTGCCCGCCGATCTCGACGTCGTGATCCACGGTGCCTCCACGGTCTCCTTCGATCCCCCCGTCGACGAGGCTTTCCGCACCAACGTTTCCGGTGTGGCAGCCCTCTATGGGGCACTGACCGGCTCGCCTCATGTCGTCCACATCTCCACCGCCTACGTCGCGGGCACCCGCAAGGGCGTCGTCGCCGAGGCAGCATTGGACCACGCCGTGGACTGGCGCCTCGAGCTGGAAATGGCGCTGGCCGCCCGACTCGACGTAGAACGGGACTCCCGGCGACCGGAGGTGCTCCGCCGCGCGCTGGCCCACGCAGGCGAGCAGCACGCCAAAGCCGGCCCGCAGTCCACCGCCGCCGACGCCGAACGGCTGCGCACCGAGTGGGTCACTCGCCGGCTGGTGGACTACGGCCGCACCCGGGCTCGGAGCCTGGGCTGGCCGGACGTCTACACGTTGACCAAAGCCCTGGGTGAGCGGGTCGCCGAAGCGCTGTGGGCGCAGCCCGGCCGACCGCTGTCGGTGGTCCGGCCCGCTATTGTGGAAAGCGCGCTGCGGCACCCTTATCCGGGCTGGATCGACGGCTTCAAGATGGCCGATCCGCTGATCATTTCCTTTGGCCGAGGGCTGCTGCGCGAATTCCCTGGGCTGCCCGACTCCGTGCTCGACGTCATCCCGGTCGATCTGGTGGTCAACGCGATCCTCGCGGCCGCCGCCCGGCCTCCCGCCACCGGGCCGGCCTACTTACACGTCAGCTCCGGGGCCAGTAAGCCGCTGACCTTTCAGAACATGTACGTGCTGTGCCGGGAGTACTTCGACAACCATCCCCTTCCCGACGGTGATCGTGGCCATATCGCTCCACCCACCTGGCGGTTCCCCGGAAGCCAGCAGGTGGAGCTGAGGCTGCGCGCCGGGGAACGAGCGGCGGGCTTAGCAGAACGGGCCCTGTTGGCCCTGCCACCGTCGAAGCGGTCCCAGGATTGGCTGGCCAGCCTTGGCCGCCAGCAGCAAGAACTGGTGCAGCTCCGCGAATACGCCGACCTCTATGGCGTCTACGCCCGCGCCGAGGTGATCTACGACGACAGCCGGCTGCGGGAGCTGCATGCGGCGCTGCCGGCGAAGCGGGCCCTCGAACACGGTTTCGACCCCACCGTCATCGACTGGCGGGCGTACCTGCAGGACGTGCACTGCCCGTCGATCACCGCCACGGTCCGGCGGGCCGGGCAGCGGCGGGGACGCTCCGTCGCCGACCATCGCAGATCACCGCCGGTATCGTCGCGGCCACTGCCCGAGCGGGACGACGTCGCCGCGGTGTTCGACCTGGAGGGCACCATCGTGAACTCCAACGTCGTCGAGTCATACCTGTGGGCCCGGTTGGCGACGATGCCCCGCTCCAGCTGGCTACGCGAGCTGGCCGATCTGGCCTGGTGCGCTCCCCGGTACCTCGCCGCGGAGCGCCACGACCGCGGCGAGTTGCTTCGAGCCTTCCTGCGCCGCTACGCCGGCGCGCGGGCAGACGAGCTGCGTGCGCTGGTCACCGACGTTCTTGGCGACGCGCTGCTGCACCGGGTGATGCCCGAAGCAACTCGTCAGATTCGCCGCCACCGCGCGGCCGGGCACCGAACCATCCTGATCACCGGTGCCGTCGATCTGCATGTCGAGCCGCTGTCAGTGCTCTTCGACGAGGTAGTGGCCAGCCGGATGCACGCCAAAGACGGCGTGCTGACCGGGTTCCTCGAGACCCCTCCGCTGGTCGACGAGGCGCGCGCGGCGTGGCTGCGGCACTACGCGCAGGCCAACGGTCTGCACCTGGACCGGTCTTACGCCTACGCCGACAGCTACTCCGACCGCCCGTTGCTTGAGGCCGTCGGGCATCCGCAGGTGGTCAACCCAGACTCGCAGCTGTTCCGGCACGCCCGACGGCGCCGCTGGGTCGTGCACCGCTGGGGAGCCCACACCGGTGGGCTGCTCGAGGTGCTGCTCGACGTCACCCGAGCCGACGCCACAGGAACGTTGAGGTGAGCCTCGCGCTTCAGTATCACCGCTCCGCCGGGCGCTACTTCGCCGCCCGCGCGGTCAGTGGCAGCCGCGCGGGCGGGCGGCTAGCAGGCGTGTTGGCCAGCAATATCGCGCCGATACGGCTGGTCGAGCAGACCGACCCGGTCCCGGCCGACGAGTCCTGGAGCCGGGTCGAGCCGGTGCTGTCCGGGATCTGCGGATCGGATCTCGGCCTGCTCACTGGCCGGTCGTCGCCCTACCTCGGGCCGTTGACCTCGATGCCCTTCGTCCCCGGCCATGAGGTTCTCGGACGCACCCTCGACGAGTTACCCGGACTACCCCGGGGCAGCCGGGTGGTGATCGATCCGGTGCTGCGGTGCGCGGCCCGCGGCGTGGCGTCCTGCCGGGCTTGCCTCGCCGGCCATACCAGTCGTTGCGACCACATCACCACCGGATGCCTCGCTGCTGGGCTACAGACCGGTTTCTGCGCCGACACCGGAGGTGGCTGGAGCCGCCGGATGATCGCCCACTGCAGCCAGCTGCACCCGGTGCCGGACCCGCTGCCCGACGAGGTTGCCGTGCTGGTGGAGCCGTTGGCCTGCGCGGTTCATGCGGTGCGCCGGATACCGGTCAGTCCGGGCGCCTCGGTGCTGGTGATCGGTGCGGGCACGGTGGGCCTGCTCACCCTGCTCGCGCTCCGCAAGCTCACCGCGGCCGGCGAAATTCACGTGATCGCCAAGCACCGCCATCAAGCCGACCGGGCCCGCGAGCTGGGCGCCACCCAGGTCATCGGCACCGATAGCACCGCACGGACGTTGCGCCGCAGCACCGGCGCGCTTCTGGTCGAACCCGAACTCGGCGACGGCTACCTGCTCGGCGGGATGGATCTGGCCTTCGAGTGCACCGGGGGTACCTCGGGTTTGAACACAGCGCTGCGGTCCCTGCGAGCCGGGGGCACGGTGGTGGCCTCCGGAATGCCCGCGGCTGGGGTGGATCTCACCCCACTGTGGTATCGGGAGCTGCACCTCGTCGGGGCCTACGCCTCGGCGACAGGGGAAGAGCCGAGTGAGGGTGACTTCCCGGCGGCCATCTCCCTGGCGGCATCAGCGGAGCTGAACGGTTACGTTGACACGAAGTATCCGCTGGAACAATGGCGTGATGCGCTTGATCACGCGGCTGCGGCCGGCCGGCTGGGCACCATCAAGGTCGTCTTCGCCCCCGGTCGAGGATAAAGAGGCAGTCAGCGTTGAGAGTCAGTGATAGGCGTAGCGCTGGCGGACAGGAGCAGGTGAGAGTGTGGGCAGACCAGGTTTCGTGCTCGACGTCGACGAGCGGACTCCGCCGCTGCTGATGCACGAGGGCGAGGGGTTCCGGCTGGAGCGCCTTCCACTGGGCAGCCGGGTGATCTACCCGCCGGAGTCGCTGCCGGGCATCGTCGACGTCGACGGCGCGATCCACCACGCCCTGCTGCATCCACACGGCAGCGACCCGCTGCCAAACCTGCTCCGCCGTGGGATGCGACTGACGATTGTCTTCGACGATCTGTCCCTGCCGCTGCCCCAGATGCGCACTCCGGACGTCCGGCAACGGGTGATCGAGCAGGTTCTGGAGCTGGCCGCCACCGCCGGGGTGGACGACGTCGAACTCATCGCCGCGAACTCGCTGCACCGGCGGATGACCCCGGCGGAACTCAAGCGCACCGTCGGCGAGCGGGTGTTCCGCGCCTTCCATCCGGACCACTTACGCAACCACGATGCCGAGGATCCGGACGATCTCACCCATCTGGGCACCACCCCGCACGGCGAGGACGTGGAGATCAACCGCCGGGCCGCCGAGAGTGATCTGATCGTCTACGTCAATATCACACTCACCGCCATGAACGGCGGCTCCAAGTCAGTGGCGGTGGGATTGGCCAGCTATGCCAGCCTGCGCCACCACCACAATGTGCACACATTGCGGCATTCGCGCTCATTTAACGACCCTCCTCATTCAGCGATGCACCAATCCTACGATCGGATGGCCGACGTCATCGGCGGGCACGTGCCGGTATTTACCATCGAGACAACACTGAACAACGAACCGTTTCCTACCGCGCTGCGGTTCCTCACGCGCCGCGAGTGGGAGTGGAACCTCACCGACCAAGCCAGTTACCTGGCGGTGAAACGAAGCAACGACCTCGCCACCGGCAAGCTGCGGCGGCGGATCTGGCAGGCCAGCGAGGCGCCGTACGGGGTCACCGGGGTTCATGCCGGAGCACCGAGCCAGGTGCATCCGCACACTCTGGCCTCGGTGCACCGCCAGCAGCTCACCGAGGTGCAAGGGCAGGCCGACGTAGCGATTTTCGGCTTGCCCTACATCTGCCCGTACAACGTGAACTCAATCATGAATCCGATCCTGGTGATGTCCCTGGGACTCGGCTATTTCTTCAATCTCTACCGGGGCAAGCCGATCGTGCGCCAAGGCGGGGTAGCGATCTTCTACCACCCGATGCCACACGAGTTTCATCCTGTGCACCACCCCAGCTACATTGATTTCTACGAACTGCTCGCCGAGACCACCGACCCGGTGATGCTGGAAACCAAATACGAAAAGCAGTTCGCCACCGATCCGTGGTACACCCATTTATACCGAACCAGTTACGCCTACCACGGCGTGCACCCGTTTTACATGTGGTACTGGGGTGCGCACGCGATGCAGCACCTGGCGGACGTGATTTTCGTGGGGGGCAACCGGTCGACCACAGCGCGGCTGGGATTCCGGGCCGCGTCCAGTTTGGCTGACGCGCTCGAGTTGGCTCGAGATACCGTGGGCGCGAACCCGGAGATCTCCTATTTGCATGCCCCACCGATGGTGCTGGCAGACGTGCGATGAGTGGCCTACGCGACGAACTGCGGCTGCTGCGCCACGGCCGGGACTGGCGGGGCCGGTCCCGGGTGCCCCGGTCGGCGCAGCGCTACGAACCGCCCGATAATAACGACGACTTCCCTACCGCGTGGGCCCGGACTGCCGCGGCTGGCGCGCTGCGCAGCGCCCTACAGCAGGCGATGCTCAAGCCGGTCATCTGGAGCCAGACCCGGCCAGTGGTGCACGGCCGCGAATACCTCGCCAGCATCCGTGGCCCGGCGGTGTTCGTTGCAAACCACTCCAGCCACCTCGACACCCCGTTGATCCTGGGCGCGCTGCCGCTGCGGATCACCAAGAAGCTCGCCGTCGGGGCCGCCGCCGACTACTTCTTCGACTCCCGGACCGTCGCCGCGGCCACCACGTTGCTGTTCAACGCTTTCCCGGTGGAGCGGCGCGCGCGAAGGGGCCGCAGCCTGGCCGCCGAGTTGGTCGACGGCGGCTGGAGCCTGCTGCTCTACCCAGAGGGCAGCCGCACGGTGGACGGCTGGCTCACCGGGTTCAAGCTGGGTGCCGCGCAACTGTGCGCGATGAAGGGCATACCGGCAGTGCCGATCGCGCTGCGCGGCACGTTCGCCGCGATGCCCCGCGGTAGGCGCTGGCCGCAGCCGGGCCGGCCGCGGGTCAGCGTCCGGATCGGCCGACCGCTGCGCATCGAAGCGCAAGAGTCCGTGCCTGAATTCCGCATTAGGCTGGTGCGCGCGGTGGCCACACTGTGGGCCGAAGACGATCTTGGCTGGTATGGCGCCCTGCGAGCGGCTGCCGACGACTCGCTGGCGATGCCTACCGGATCGCGCAGCGCGCTGCCCAGCACCACGGCCGGCCAACTCCCCCAGGACAACGAGGTGGCCCCCTGGCGCCGGGTCTGGGAGGCCACCCGTCCCCCCGCCGATGACGGTCCGCGCCAGGTCTGGACGGATTAATCGAGAGTCGCCATCACCGCGCCTGTGCGCAGCACGATGCGACCGGGTCGGTCAGCCGGCGTCGCCTCCCGGCGGTAGCGACTCGTAGATCTCCTTACACTCCGGGCATACCGGGGAGCCGGGCTTGGCGGCACGAGTCACCGGGAACACCTCGCCACACAGGGCGACTACCTGCGTGCCCATCACCGCACTCTCGGCGATCTTGTTTTTGCGCACGTAGTGGAACATCTTCGGCGTATCGTGATCGGTGCCGTCGGTTCCCTCAGGGCGGGTATCGACATCGGGCAACGTTTGGGTCGGCGTACTCACCGTCTCATGATGCCACTCATGCGTGGCAAACAGTGTTATGGCACCTAATGCCACTCACGAGGAAGGCGTCAGCCGTCCACGATCGGATGGTCGCCGCTCTCCAGCTCACGTCCACGAAAATCACCCTGCTGCAGATCCTGGCCCAGCCTATTGACCTGCTCGGACTTGCGGGGGGCGCGGTCGTTGGCGACGAGCACTGCCATCCAGGGCAGTGGCACCGAGAGCACGACGAAGGCCAGCGCGAGCCACCAGGTCTGGTAGAAGACGCCGGCAAGGATCAGACACGGAATGCGAGCCGACATCAAAATCGCGTATTTGCGCCGTCTGGCAGCGAACTGTTCGGCGTAGGACGGTTCCGCCGCCGTGATGAGAACTGCGGCATCACCTCGTCGGCGGCCGTGCTCAGATTGATCCCGCGCGTCCTCACGTCCCGATCTGATACTCACGACCTCCTACTTTTTCGCTCTTGCGGCTGCCCTGACCTGCTGCTTGTACTCTCGAACCTTGGCGAGCGACTCAGCGTCAGTCACGTCGGCGACCGATCGATAGACACCCTCATCCCCGAATGCGCCGGCCACTTCCCGCCAGCCGTTGGGTCGGACGTTGCGCTGCTTGCCGAGTAGGGCCACGAAAATCTGCGCCTTGTACGTGCCGAAGCCTGGTAGCGCGACCAGCCGGTCGAACAGCTCGGATGCCTCTGAAACATCGCGCCACAGCCCGGTCACATCACCGTCGTAATGCTCGATCAAGCCCTGACAGAGATCCTGCACGCGTCCAGCCATCGCCTTCGGGTACCGGTGCAGGGCCGGCGGCCGCGCGAACAACTCCGCTAGCGCAACAGCGTCGTAGTTGGCCAGCTCGTGGACGTCGAGGTCGTGCCCGAGGCGCTGTTGAAGTTCATAAGGGGCGGCGAAGGCTCGCTCCATGGGCACTTGTTGATCGAGGAGCATCGCGAGCAGCAACGCCAGCGGATCCCGCTCCAGCAACGAATCTGCCGGTGCGTCCTGGCTCAACATCAAGCTCACCAAGACCTCCTCGGCACCGATGAGTACGCGCCTGAGCCTACTCCTCGCCGGCGCGACAGGGCCCGGCGAGGATCGATCAGATGTCGATGCCGACCAGGCCCATCACCTCGGTGCGCCAGTCCTGGTAGGCGGCCGCCGCGCCGGACCGCTCCTGAGGGTTGCGCTGGATCTGCGCATCATCCTCGCCACCGAGCGCATAGTGCACGATCTCCTGGTCGCTGCGGCGGCTGCTGACCACCTTCACCGCCACATGTTTGGTGGCAAGCTCGGCCCGGGTGGCGTGCGCCAGTAAATGCAGCAGTGCCAGCCGGGACTGCTGGTCATCGGGCAACGACAATTCATCCGGGGTATTGCCGGACACCAACACCACGGTCGCGCCGGGTGCCAGCACCGGAAGCACTCGGTCGACCGCGCTAAAACGGGCCAGCAGGCCCGCGGACAGAAAGGAGCCGACGCGCGCCACGGCGGTGTCCCCATCGGGATGGATGGTCACCGGCAGCTGGATGTAGAAGTCAAGGCCATCCCTGCTCGGCTCACCCGGGAGCGCCGCGGGATCGGTGATGATCACAGGGTCGGCACCGGCGTCTTTGAGAAGTTGAGCAAGCCGTTGTGCCCGGTCGGCAGACCCGCTCAGCAACCCGATAGACGACATCGACCCTCCTGCAGGTGCGTTCGCACCGATCGGTGGACCACGCGGTCGGCTGATCACCGTGTCAGGTAATCGTAGGAGCCGGTGGCGCCGCCTGGCGAGGGCACCGGAGGTATCGGAAGGCGAGTCCCCCGAATGGCTGCCGTTCATCCGCATCTAACCCTGGGGTCCCGAAGAGGGACCCCAGGGTTAGATGGGTTCGCTACCGGGCTTCACCCAGCGCATGGTTGCGCTACTTCTCAACGGTGGCTGAGCGCTTGCCCATCGGACGGCCGTTGACACCATCCTGCATGTCCTTAGCGGCGTCGTTCGCTTCCTTGGCAGCATCCTGGGTAGCAGCAGCAGCCCTGGTGGCAGCCGATGCGGTGGCGGTCAGCAGGCTCTTGGTGAGCTCTCGCTGGGTCACCAGCATCTGCTCGGCGAAATCGAACATGGTGTCCACGGCCTCAACGGCTCCGTGCAACCTGGTGTTCGAAACGGGGAAGAATCGCTGAACGCTGTCCGTCCAGATGTGCAGCGCGCTGGTGATGGCGTCCTGGCCGCGACGGGCAGCTTCTGTCATGGTCTCCTGCGACGTGGTCATCGTTATCCCTTTCCTCACTCTCGGATACGATCACCAAAGTACGCACGATTGATAAGTATGTCAAGCAGTGCTAGGTCATCCGCTACGACTACTCCTACCCTCGATGAAGCTGCGGTACACCCCGAGCAGAGCTTCACGCTGCGCCTCGGTGAGGCGCGGGTCGCAGCGGATACTCGCCTCGGTACTGGCCTGCTGACTGGTGGGGACGTCGTCCGGCACGGCTTTGGTCCAGCCGGCCTTGGCCAGCAGCTGATCGGTGGTCAACCCGAGCGCATCCGCGATGGCCCGCAACACGGACAGCGAGGGCTGGTGTAGGCCGCGCTCAACCTGGCTGAGGTAGGCGTTGGAAATCCGAGTCAAGGCTGCCATTTCGCGCAGCGACAGGTCAGCCAGCTGCCGCTGCGCCCGGATGAACGCTCCCAATGCCCCTAGCTGGGCATGCCAGGGGTCGGGCGCGGCGCTGTGGTCACTCGCCATGACTCCCATCATCTCGCTATCGGCACAGCCTCGCGCCGCAGGCTCTCACTTCTCGCATATGTAACTGCCTGGAGCGGCTTCCAGCGGTGGATGCATGGTGCTGCCCGTCGGAGGTGGAGCCTGCCGCCGTCCGGCGTGCCGGGCAATCCACGGCGTCCAGTCCTCCCACCACGACTTGGCGACCTCGGTGGCCTGCCGGCGCCACGACTCCGGATCCGCTGGCAATGTCTCCGCCGAACCAACCCAGTGTTTGGACTTCGGGTTCGGTGGGTTGACCACGCCGGCGATATGCCCGGAATTGGACAGCATGAACCGCACAGTGCCGCCTATGAGACGGGCGCCCGCGTAAACCGCCTTCCACAGCGCGATGTGATCCCTCTCGGCAGACACGAAATAGCTATCCTGAGTGATCCGGCTGAGATCCAGCTTCTCCCCCGCTAATTCGAGCTCACCTTTCGCCAGCCGGTTCTCTATATATAAGGACCGGAGGTACTCGATGTGCATAGCGGCGGGCATACGGGTGGAGTCGGAATTCCAGCTCAGGATATCAAATGGCGCCGGGTCCTTTCCCAGCAGCCAATCGTTGACCACGTAGTTCCACACCAGGTCCCGGCCCCGCAGCAGGTTGAACGTGGTGGCCATGCTGTCCGCGGGCAGGTACCCCTTGCGGTCCATGACCCGCTCCAGCCGCTGCACCGCGGCTTCGTCGGTGAACACGCCGAGCTGGCCAGGAACGGTGTAATCCAGCAGGGTGTTCAGGACGGTCAGCGAGCGGACCCGGTCCTCGCCGCGGCCGGCGAGCCAGGCGAGCAGTCCCGTCGCCATCGTGCCGCCGAGGCACAGCCCGATCAGGTTGGTCTGCTGGGTCCCGGTGATCTCCTCGACGACTTCCAGCGCGGCGAGCAGCCCTTCCCGCAGGTAATCGCTCATCGTCAGGTCGGCCAGCGTCTCATCCGGATTTCGGTAGCTGATCATGAAGCAGGTGTGTCCGTGTTGCACCGCCCACTCCACCAGGCTCTTTCCGGGTGCGAGATCCATGATGTAGTACTTGTTGATCCACGGCGGGCTGAAGAGCAGCGGAACCGCGTGGACGGTCTTTGTCTGCGGTTCATACTGGATCAGTTCGATCAGCCGGTTCCGGAACACCACTGAACCCGGCGTGGCTGCCAGCTCGTGGCCGGGACGAAACTGGCCCGGGGTGACCTGGCGGGGCATGCCGTTATTGGTCACCATGTCCCGGAACATGTTGGTGGCGCCGCGCAACAGGCTGAGGCCACCAGTGTCGAAGGCCTTCTTCAACGCCGCTGGGTTGGTCGGCAGCCAGTTGGTCGGCGCGGCGGCGTCGACCAACTGGCGCAGCGCGAAATCGGCCTTGCGTCGGGTGACCTCGTCCAGCTCGGCTCCGTCCAGCAGGTCCTGCAGGAAACCCTCCAGCAGCGTGTGTTGCTGTCGCAGCAGGTAGAACAGCGGATTGGTGGTCCAGGCCGGGTCGGCGAACCGGGCATCCTGGGCCGGCTCAACAGGCCCTTGCTGATCCAGTCCCATGCTGCGCAGCGTCGCGGTGACTGCGGCTTGCGCGCTACGCATGCCGTACTCCATTGCCGACCGAGACAGCGCTGGCGGGTCGCTCACGACCGACATAGCGAACCTGCCGAGGGCCTGTCCGAACCCGGCGGGGTCCAGATCGGTCGCCGCGGAGTCCATACCTAACAGCGACCGCAGCGACGAGGCGACGTCAGCGGCGTCCTGCCGTAGCTCACCGAAGGGATCATCGGTCGGCGGGTCCGGCGGGTTCGACGAATTGGCCGGCTTCACGGAGACCACCTCCACCTCAGCGATACTTCAGTGCCTGCAACCACCATAGGCGACCACGTCGGCTGGCAAAATTCATCGCCGTGCGAGCAGTGGCGAGCCGAGTACTCGAGGCAGCGGTTCTGGTGGACGACCAGGTGGTCGGTGAGCTCGACGCGCCCGGGTTGCTCGTATTGCTCGCCGTGACCCACAACGACGGCCCCGCGCAGGCTGAGACGATGGCGCGGAAATTACACGAGTTGCGGATCCTTCGCGATGAACGCTCCGTCGCTGACACCGGCGCGGGAGTGCTGCTGGTCAGCCAGTTCACCCTCTACGGCGCAACGCGCAAGGGAAGGCGGCCCTCGTTCACCGCGGCCGCCCACCCGGCGCACGCCGCACCGTTGGTGGAGGAAGTCGTCGCCCGGCTGCGGGCCCGTGGGACCGTTGTGGCCACCGGCCGCTTCGGCGCGACAATGGTCGTACGCAGCGCGGCCGACGGCCCGTTCACCGTACTGATCGACGTATGACGCCGTTGCAGAGCTTCCAACCGGGCGGTACCTCGCTTAACCGGCGACCAACCCTGAGAAGTGTCTGAGGGTGCGCCGCATCGGGCACTTCGCCGGGTACTCGTTCGTCGAACCGAGTGAGAGTCCGGGAACGGAAGCCGGGCTCCCGACGTTGTAGTGGTCATCGCCGCGGGTACCCGATGGCCAGACTGGTGCAACGTCGCGCGCCGATTCACCAATGCACCGGAGTCGGCACGAGGATCCGTCGCAGGAAGGAACCTGATGACCGCCGCGCAGACTTTCGTCGAACCGGACGCCATGCTCGAGGTTGACCTTGACGCTCAGAGCCCAGCGGCCGACTTGGTGCGTGTTTACCTCAATGGTATTGGGCGCACCGCGCTGCTCAGCGCCCAAGAGGAAGTTGAGCTTGCCAAGCGCATTGAGGCCAGCGTGTTCGCACGCCACACCTTGGATACCGCAACGCGGCTGTCGCCCAGCCGGCGCGCCGATCTCCTGCAGCTGGTGAGCGACGGCCAGAAAGCCAAGGATCACTTGCTCGAGGCAAACCTGCGGCTGGTGGTATCGCTGGCCAAGCGCTACACCGGCCGCGGCATGCCGCTACTGGACCTGATCCAGGAGGGCAATCTCGGGCTGATCCGCGCGGTGGAAAAGTTCGACTACACCAAGGGCTTCAAGTTCTCCACCTACGCCACCTGGTGGATCCGGCAAGCCATCACTCGTGGCATGGCCGACCAGGGGCGCACCATCCGACTTCCGGTCCATCTGGTGGAGCAGGTGAACAAGTTGGCCCGGATCAAGCGCGACCTGCACCAGCAGCGTGGGCGGGAGGCGACGCACCAGGAACTCGCCGAGGAATCCGGGATCCCGGTGGAGAAAGTGGCCGACCTGCTCGACTACTCCCGGGATCCGGTAAGCCTTGATATGCCGGTCGGCGCGGAGGAGGAAGCCCCGCTGGGTGACTTCATCGAGGATGCCGAGGCCACCGACGCCGAATCCGTGGTGATCTCGGGGTTGCTGCAGGACGACCTACGCCGGGTGCTGGCCACGCTCGAAGAGCGCGAGCAGAACGTCATCCGGCTGCGCTATGGCCTTGACGACGGCCAGCCGCGCACGCTGGACCAGATCGGCAAGCGTTTCGGACTCTCTCGTGAACGGGTGCGTCAGATTGAGCGCGAGGTGATGGCCAAGCTGCGCCATGGCGAGCGCGCGGAGCGGCTTCGGGCGTACGCCAGCTAACCTCCTGAGTCACCTAGCTTGTCGCTGAGTCATCGCTCGAATGGCAGCGTTGACGCCGCCACACTTGACCGGCACTGTCACCTCAATATGTGATAAGCCACGTGTGAGGTAGACCACGCGACGTCAGCTCAGGGCTGTCGCGCGCCGCGGAAGGTCGGACCCGTCGGGGTCCGGCCTTCCGACTCTGGATCTCCCGCGGTCACACCTCCGGGTCGTCGGGAGCTAAGCCGTGCAGCGGGTAGACGGCGCGCCGGGTCTGCTGGATCGCCCGATCCACCTCGGTCTCGCCCGTGGGGTCCCAAGGCGTCCAACGGGGCACGGCGCCGTCGGTCATCGAAATCGGCAGCTGGGTGCCGTGGGCCACGGTGGTGGCATACGCTGTCCAGTCCGCCGGCACCGCTGTGTTCGGGTCCACCTCGCGATTGAGTAGCACTGCCAGCAAATGTGTCCACGACCGCGGGACCACCCGGAACAGGGAATATCCGCCGCCACCGAGAGCGAGCCAGCGGCCGCCGGCCGTGGAGTCGGCTAGCTCGGCCAGCGCACGATGAGCGGCGCGCTGACCGTCGACCGACAGGGCAAGGTTGGCGAGCGGGTCCTCGACGTGGGTGTCCGCGCCGTGTTGGGTGACCAACACCTCGGGCTGGAACGCGCGCAGCAACGCGGGCACGACCGCGTAGAACGCCCGTAGCCAGCTGCCATCGTCCGTTCCCGGTGGAAGCGGCACGTTGACCGCGCAGCCTTCCGCTCCGGGGGCGCCGATGTCTGTGGAGTTGCCGGTGCCCGGAAACAGTGTCGCCGGGTGCTGGTGCAGCGAGATGGTGAGCACCCGAGGATCGTCGACGAAGGCTTCCTGCACACCGTCGCCGTGATGGACATCGATGTCGACATAGGCCACCCGTGACACTCCACCATCGAGCAGCCGGCGGATCGCCAGTGCACAGTCGTTGTAGACGCAGAAGCCCGAGGCGTGGTCCCGCATCGCGTGGTGCAGGCCGCCGGCGATGTTCACCGCCCGTGCCGCCCGTCCGGTGAGGATCTCATCGGCGGCCCTCAGCGAGCCACCGGCAACCAACGCAGACGCCTCATGCATGCGGCGGAAAACGGGGTTGTCCGGAGTACCCAAACCGTGCCCGACATATCCCCGTGACGCGTGCTTGACGGCGGCGACGTAGTCGTCGGAGTGCACGGTGTGCAGCTCCTCGTCGGTGGCCGGCACCGGCGCCAACGGCTGTACCCCGTCCAGCACCCCCAGCGAACGGGCCAGCCGGATGGTGAGATCCAGCCGGACGGGATTGAGTGGATGCCAGCTCCCGAGGTCATAGCTCAGGAGGGCCTCGTCCCAGACGACGACCGCGCGGGAAGCGCTCATGGCCAGCACGCTACCGGCCGCCGTGGTGTGCCGATCTGATCGGTCAGCTCGGGAAATGGCGCGTTGGTTGCCCCGGGTATGTGGCCAGCGCGCGGGTCCACCGGCTCGGTCTCGCTCCCCGGCAACGGGGCGCCGCCCGGGCGTCGAGTAGCACGCCGTCGCGGGCCAGTGCCGCGGCTTGCGCTGCGGTACCGGCATTGCCCCGGGCCGCACCGTGATCGTGCCCGGTTGCGGCCGGGGCACGTCGACAGTCACCGGCAGCCCCGCGGCTCGCCACGCCGTAATTCCCCCGTCAAGGACCGCAAGCGCACGGTGACCTACCCAGCGCAGCAGCCACCACAGCGGGGCCGCCACCGAGCCGTCCGCCGCGTCATACGCGACGACCAGGGTCGCTGCGCTGATGCCCGCTGCTCGCAGGGTGGCCTCCAGTGCCGCCGGCTCCGGGAGGGGGTGGCGTCCATTCGGGCCCGGCGGGCCGGCCAGGTCGCTGTCCACGTCGAGGAAGACCGCGCCGGGCAGGTGACCAGCCTGGTAGCCGGCGCGGCCGGGCGACCCGGTGAGCGACCACCGACGTCGATCACGGCAGGCGCGCTGGGCCCACCGAGCAGTACAGCGAGCTCACGGGGCCCGATCACCGGCTGCACGCCGCCCATTGTGCCGCCAATGCCAGCGAGTTTCCGCCATATCCCCAGCGTGCCACTACCATAGGCACAACCGAGGGAGACTGGTGTGAACGATCTTATCGACACCACCGAGATGTACCTGCGCACCATCTTCGAGCTCGAGGAGGAAGGTGTGGTCCCGCTGCGGGCGCGGATCGCCGAGCGCCTCGGACAAAGCGGGCCCACCGTCAGCCAAACCGTGGCTCGGATGGAACGGGACGGCCTGCTGACGGTGGCCGACGACCGGCACCTCGAGCTCACTGCGGAGGGCCGCAGCCGGGCCACTTCAGTGATGCGCAAGCACCGGCTGGCCGAGCTTCTTCTCGTCGACGTGATCGGTCTCGAGTGGGAGCAGGTGCACACCGAGGCCTGCCGATGGGAACATGTGATGAGCGAAGCGGTGGAGCGCAAGCTGGTCGCGCTGCTCGGCAACCCCACCATGTCTCCGTACGGCAACCCGATCCCCGGGCTCGACGAGCTCGGCGTCGGTGAGGCCGCTGGCCCGATCGAACCCAACCTGATCCGGCTCGACGAAGTGGCCCGACGCGGTGGCGGCACGGTGGAGGTACGGCGTATCGCCGAGCACGTGCAGCTCGACCCGACCCTGATGGCGGATCTGCACAAAGTCGATGCGGTGCCCGGCAATGTCGTCGAGGTAGCCGCTCAGGCTCGGGCGAGCCAACCGATCGTGCTATCCGGTCGAGGGACTACGGTCGAGGTCGGTGGCGCTCTCGCGCACGCGGTCATGGGCCGTCGGCGGTGATCCCGCCGAATCGCATGCGGCTGCTGGTCACCGGAGGCGCCGGCTATATCGGCAGTATCTGCGCCGCGCGGTTGGTCGAGGCCGGCCACGATGTTGTCGTCCTGGACAACCTGTCCACCGGCCACCGCAGTGCGGTACCAGCCGGCTGCCGGTTCGTCGAGGGCACCGTCGAAGAGGCCGGCGCGGTCCTGGCCGAGGGATTTGATGGAGTGCTGCATTTCGCGGCTCGCTCGCTGGTCGCTGAGTCGATGACCGAGCCGCAGCGATATTGGTTCGGCAACGTGGTGGCGTCGCTGCGGCTGCTCGAGGCGATGCGCGAGCACGGAACTCCTCGACTGGTCTTCTCCTCAACCGCGGCCACCTACGGCGAACCCTCCTCGCTCCCGATCACCGAGGAGGCCGACACCCGACCGACCAACCCCTATGGGGCGACGAAGCTCGCGATCGACCATGCGATCGGCTCCTATGCCGTCGCGCACGGCATCGCGGCCGTGAGCTTGCGGTATTTCAACGTCGCCGGCGCCTACGGCCACTACGGTGAGCGGCACACTGTCGAGACCCACCTCATCCCGTTGGTACTGCAGGTCGCCCTCGGCCGCCGAAACAAGATCAGCGTGTTCGGGCAGGATTGGCCCACTCCGGATGGCACCTGCATCCGCGACTACATCCACGTGGTGGATCTCGCCGACGCCCATGAGCTGGCACTCGCCCACGCGGTGCCCGGCGAGCATCGGATCTATAACTTGGGCAATGGAACCGGCTTTTCGGTGCAGCAGGTGATAGATACCTGCCGGCAGATCACCGGGCACCCAATCCCGACGCAGGGCGCGTCACGCCGACCGGGCGACCCAGCGGTGCTGATTGCCTCCAGCGATCGAGCGCACTGCGAGCTGGGTTGGAAGCCCGACCATGCCGACCTATCCGTGATCGTCGCCGACGCGTGGGAGTTCGCCTGCCGCGGGTAAGAGCGCCGGCGCAGATCACCGGTCACCGCTTTTGTCGCGATCGGCGCTTGGCGGAGTGGCGGGCAGTCGTCGAACCAAAATACGAGCTGCTGCGGCGGCCGAGGCTGCCGGTGACCGCTAATCGTCCGCGAGACTTGAAGCGTGCGGCGGACGTCCGTCACCGAGTGCGCTTGTCCGCATGGAGCACCTTGGCCATCTGTACCTTCCGCGGCGTGTCAAGCGCCTCTGCCCGCGGCCTCGCACCGACGTACCTCGGGCTCGTGCAACCGCCACGCCTGCCCGTGTGCGCCTCAGGACCTGCTACGGTCCAGCTCAGCAGGGCGGTGGCCCCCACATCGTTGCTCAACAAGTTTGCGCTCGTTGTCAAGACGTGCCTAATCAGCTTCGGATGAGCCGCTTGGGTGTGACTGGCGGCCGCATGCTGGTGGCGCTCGTCCTCTTGGTGGCGACCGGCATCGGACTCGCGCTCCCCGCTCAGGCTGCGGCGTGCTGGCCGGCCGGCCCGCGCTGCTCTGACCATCAATTACCTCTTGGCCCGGCGGATCCGCCCAACCCGCAGCCCGGACCGGAAGAGACACGAGCGGTAGTAACCCGGGTTGACCTTGTCTGGCTGTGCACGAAGGAGGGAGAAGCAGCGCGCCGAGATTTCACCGACGAGATTGGTCGTGGGTGGTGCACCAAAGCAAAGAATGGCGCACCAATGTTCGAACTGGTGACCAAGACAGGTGGTGACTTCTCGTTCGGTATCCGCGTCGAAATCAACCGCACCAGTGGAACCGGACCCGTCGCAGTCGGACCTTTCTGGGCCTATGACAGAGATGGCCCTGCATCCGGTGAAATCCTCGGAAAGACCCCGTCGATGGTCAAGTTCGCCGAGGGCCAAACAGCCAAAATAGCCGGTTTCGAATTCTCGGTGAAATGCAGGGACCCGGACGGTGACGGATTACTCGGCGACGGCCCACCGGACAAAGTAAACACCGGCCTCGTATTCGGCGGTAGCCAAGGTAACGAAGGTGAGAGCCATGAGGGAGACAAGCCGTGGTTCCCTTTCAAGAAGCCAGATCCAGCTGAGGTTAACGTGACCGCTGGACATGACAAGATCACTAACGTGTCGAGCAACGAGTTTTTGATCTTATGCGTGTAAGTGCAGCTCCTAGATCTTGTACGTATTTTGCGGACGTGTGACGTTCTCGTCTACATGATCGGCAGCGATGAAGATCTTGCCGCATCGGTTGTTGCCCGATCTTTCTTGCACAGGTAGCGGATACGGCCGCCTTCCCACGTCGACGCGGATCACCGGTCACCGCTTTCGTCGCGATCGGCGCTGGGTGGAGTGGCGCGCAGGTCGTCGAAGAGCGGCAGCGGCGTCTTCGGCGACACCGCGCAGCAACTCCGGTGGCAGTCCTCCGTCGAGTGCGGCTCGCAGCAAGCCGGAAAGCGAGTGATGCGGGCACGCGTTCAGCGCAGCGTCCAACGCGACCCCCGCCAGCGCACCGTCGCCGCGAAGGTACGCGGTAAGCGCCAGCAGCGCCGAAACTTGTGTAGCGCCGTCCCCAGCCGTTACCCAGCGACATTACGTAGGTTCTGCACGGTGGCCCGCCCCGTCCGGGGGCAAACACCGCCAGCACCATGAACGTAGATCACTGTCACGTGGCTCGTGGATTGAGGTCACGCATGGCTACCGCGACGATCAGCTCACGACGCTTGGTTTGGAAACACCGACCCACCGGAGCAGCAGATGGTTAGCGGGCAGGCGGGGGGGCTGGCATGTCGGAGTTGAAGGTGTCGACGATTGCCTTCCATGACCCATTTGTCTGCTTTTTCCATACCTCGACGTACTTTCCCTTGTCCATCGGGGGGTTGCCCAACGTGTAGAAACCTACGGCGTAGCCCAAGTCGCCGGCCACCCCAACCTGGGTGGTCCCGTAAGAAAAGGGAACCCCAGCCGGAATGGATGCGAAGAACTGACTCCAGAACTGCCGAATTTCCTCTTTGGTCCGGGCAACCGGAGCATTGGGCGCCAACAGGACCGCTCCGTCACCGTAGTAAGACATGGTGGCGTCGAGCTGCTTCGCCCCGATGGCCTTGAGCCAGGCGTCATCTTGTTGCCGGATCGTCGCCTCCGCCTGGGTCCGTTCGTTCGTACGGTTGTTGTTCTCCGCAGGTGCCTTCGAGCAGGCCAACGTGGACACGGCCAGCCCAATACAGCCGATCGGGATTGTGATGAAGCGAGCTACCTTCCTCCTTGTTGGTGCCATGAGCCCGTTCCTTTCCGACTCCGACAGTCCGCACGAGCGCGGATCGCGCAGCGCGGCGTCTCGATAGAGTTGAAAAGTTTATCCCTGGCTGGTCCAGCGCGGGGAAAACGTCGCCATGTTGTAATGGGCCCCCGATGGCGGTCCCTTCAATCCCGGCGTGAGCGAGGTTACAGTGGGTAATCGGCGTGGCTCGATCAGCAGGAAAATATCTCTGCGCCACGACGATGAGGTCACCGCTAGCGGAGGTGCGCGGACCGTGTTGTCCTCCCGGTGGGTCATCGACCGGGAATCGGGTCGTCATCGTCCAGCAGCGTGTTCAGTGGGAGGGTTGCCCTTTGGCTGCAGGAGATCAGCGCCGAGTGCTCACACTTCAACAAAGCGGGATAGATCAAGAGACAGTCACGCCGCCGTGTCCAGGGGTTCGTCTATGTACCTAGAGCACGGTCGCTGACAGTACATATTTAGCGCACGAGACATATATAGCGCACGAGTATACGAGTCCGTACAGGCTCCCTGGCTCCGGTGCCGACCGGATGCCGAGGGCTAGCGACCTGGCCTCACTGTGAAGGGTCGCCCATGATCTCTTCGGTCAGTCGCGCCAGCACCATGAATCCCTCCAGCCGGATATGCCTGCCGCCCACGAAATCCCGGCGGCGACTACCAGAACCTGCCGGCCGAGTCGGGTACCGTGCCGCCTGTAGACATCGTGACCCTGCTGACCAACAACACTGGCCCGATCGTAGGTGGCCTGATCGGCAGTTCTTCCACGATCCTGACTGTCCTGATCACCCGGGCCACGATGCGCGGCTCGTCGCGAAAGCAGCGCACCGACGAGTACCGACGGGAAGTACGATCAGCTGCCAGCTCGGCCGTGATCGCTGCTCGCGCTTTCATCGATGCCCGAGAGTGCATTCGAGAGTCAGCCTTCTGGTTTCAGGGCACTATTCAAACCACTTCAGGGCACGACGAGAGTTATCTCGCTTACCAAGAGGCCAAGGTTGAACTTGAGCAAAGATTGCCGATTTCCAATCTCTAGGTGGCATCGACGTGTTATCGAAAGCTGTTCGTAGGGATGCGTTCCGCGCTCTCCTGATCGAGCTCGCAATACCCGAAATCAATGATGCATCGAAGTTGTCAAACTACCTCGAATCTAATTTGGGAACGATCTCGAAGATATCCGAAAGTCTGTAGGGGCCTTGAGGAAGATGGCCCTAACCCGAGTCCGAGACTCCGTAATTAAGTACATGCCACACACCATCGTCGAGGAACACAGACGGCGCATGCGCATAGTCCGACTGTTCCCGGCCATCTAATGCTGGTTAGTCAAGCAATATCACAAAAACCTTTCGTCCTGTCGGTCGAAGGAACAACCATCAGCTGAGATCAGCACATCCCCCGCCCACGAGGGCATCACACCGACCACCGGAGATCACACGGCAATATGATCACGAAAATCCTGAGATTTCGCTGGCCTGCCCAACTGATCACCCCGTGCTTCCAGCAGCTCTGGTTCAGTCAAGGGACGACCACCCCGCGCTGCCCCAGCGTTCGTCAATGTACCCAGAGCACAGTAACTGACAGTACATATATGAGCACACTAGGAGGTCGCCTCTCCAGCGATCGAGCGCACTGCGAGCTGGGTTGGAAGCCCGAACGCGCCGACCTTGCCGTGATCGTCGCCGACGCGTGCGAGTTCGGCTGCAGGCTAAGGGCGCCGGCGCGGATCACCGGTCACCGCTTTCGTCGCGATCGGCGCTGGGTGGAGTGGCGCGCAGGTCGTCGAAGAGCGGCAGCGGCATCTTCGGCGACACCGCGCAGCAACTCCGGTGGCAGTCCTCCGTCGAGTGCGGCTCGCAGCAAGCCGGACAGCGAGTGATGCGGGCACGCGTTCAGCGCAGCGTCCAACGCGACCCCCGCCAGCGCACCGTCGCCGCGAAGGTACGCGGTAAGCGCCAGCAGCGCCGCAGGTTCAGCCCTCTCCGGCGCGGGAG
>JAVXWL010000258.1:0-4405 GCA_032230565.1 Pseudonocardiales bacterium
GGTGGCACCACGGAGATGTTTACGACGCTGTCGGTGCCGGTGATGACCCGGTTACGGCAACCCGAGCGCCTGGTGCTCGACACCCTGGTTGACGCGGGGGTGGCGCGGTCCCGGTCGGAGGCGCTGGCCTGGGCGGTGCGGCTGGTGGGCGAGCACGGTGCGCAGTGGCTTGGTGAGCTCAAGCAGGCGATGGCCACCGTAGACGAACTGCGGGCCCGCGGGCCGGAGCTCTAGGCGGGCCGGACACCGTTGGGCAAGATCTATGCCATGGCGGCCGAGCGGATGGGGCGACATGATTGGCGGCATCGTCAGCAGGTAGCCGGACGGCAGTGAGGACGCGATGAGCCAGCAGCAGTGGACGGCGGTCGACGACTACATTACCAGCGCGCTGCTTGAACCCGACGAGGTGTTGGATGCCGCCCGCGCGGCCAGTGCGGCGGCGGGATTGCCAGCCATTGCCGTCTCACCCGCGCAGGGCAAGCTGCTCCACCTGCTTGCCAGGATGATCAACGCACGCCGGATCCTCGAGTTCGGCACGCTCGGCGGGTACAGCACGATCTGGCTAGCCAGGGCGCTGCCGCCGGATGGCCGCCTGATCACCTTGGAGTCCGTGCGCAAGCACGCCGAGGTGGCGCGCGCCAACATCGCCAGGGCCGGCCTCGCCGACCTGGTGGACGTGCGGATCGGAGAGGCGCTGGATACGGTGCCGCGGCTGGCGGAGGCGGAAGAGCTGTTCGATCTCGTGTTCATTGACGCGGACAAGCCGCACAATGCTGACTACTTCACCTGGTCGGTCCGGCTCACCCGACCAGGTGGAGTGATCATCGTAGACAACGTGGTCCGTGGTGGCAATGTGCTCGAAGCGGACACCGCAGACCCCGATGTGCAGGGCGTGCGACGGCTCAACGAGGTGATGGCCGCGGAACCGTCGGTGAGTGCGACGACCATCCAGACGGTAGGCGCCAAGGGCTACGACGGGTTCACCATCGCGGTCGTCGGGCAGTCGGCGGGGCCGCGGACCGGCGGACCCAGCCGAGACACCACCTGATTGGCTACGCTGGGTCGCGCACGGGTTGGCGAGGAGGTGCGTGCGGATGTTCAACATCGGCTGGGGAGAGTTCCTGATCCTCATCGTCGCCGGATTGGTAATCCTGGGACCGGAACGTCTGCCGTCGGCGGCGGCCTGGCTGGGCCGCACTGTGCGCCAGGTCCGGGAGTACGCCAACGGCGCCCGCGAGCAGCTCCGCTCCGAGCTGGGGCCGGAATTCGACGAACTCCGGGCGCCTCTGGAAGACCTGCGCGGGCTGCGTGGCTTCAACCCGCGTAGCGCGATCACCCGCCACCTGTTCGACGATCTCGGCGACGATCCGTCTGGCGGGGTGATCAGATCTGATGGGTCCAAATCGAACGGTTACGCAGCACCCACGGGTAGGGGCACGCCAGTTCCCCGGCCGCTACAGCCAGGCGAGCGCGCACCCTTCGACCCCGACACAACCTGACTGTGTCGCTATCGAGAGCTGGGGCTCACCGAGAGTAGCCGTCCAGCCAGTCCCCGCGAGCGCGTCGCTAGCCGCTCGGCTATCCCGCGCAGCACCACCGCGGCGGGCGAGGCCGGATCGGCAAGTACCAGCGGAGTGCCGGCGTCGCCGGTCTCGCGCAGCCGTGGATCCAGCGGAATCTGGCCTAGCAGCGGAACCTCACTGCCCAGTGAGCGGGTTAGCGCGTCGGCGACCACTTTGCCCCCCCCGGACCCGAACAGGTAGCTGCGCGAGCCGTCCGGCATCTGCAGCCAGGACATGTTCTCGACTACTCCGATCAGCCGCTGGCGGGTCTGCAAGGCGATTGACCCGGCGCGCTGTGCCACCTCCGCGGCGGCCCGCTGCGGAGTAGTGACCACGAGGATCTCCGCGTTCGGTATCAACTGAGCTACCGAGATGGCGATGTCGCCGGTGCCCGGCGGCAGGTCGAGCAGCAGAACATCAAGGTCGCCCCAGAACACGTCGGCGAGGAACTGTTGTAGCGCGCGGTGCAGCATTGGTCCCCGCCACACCACCGGTGTGTTGTCCTTGGTGAACATGCCGATCGAGATGACCTTGACGCCGTGGGCCGCCGGCGGC
This sequence comes from Pseudonocardiales bacterium, assembly GCA_032230565.1. GTDB lineage: Bacteria > Actinomycetota > Actinomycetes > Mycobacteriales > Pseudonocardiaceae. The sequence continues at coordinate 2,118 of JAVXWL010000258.1, forward strand.
ATGATCATCTTCTCTACCTGGGTGGGGCGGGCGGTGGTGCCGAGCATGCCCGGCACCGAGTGGCCAAAGATATCGGCGTCGACCACCCCGACCGACAGACCGCGATCGGCCATCGCGACGGCCAGGTTCACCGTTACCGAAGACTTGCCCACCCCGCCCTTACCGGAGGCGATGCAGTACACCCGGGTCAGCGATCCCGGCTCGGCGAACGGGATCCGGGGCTCCTCGGTGGTACCGCGCAGTTGCTGGCGCAACGCCGTGCGCTGGGCGTCGCTCATCACGTCGAGCTCCACTCGGACGTCACGGATGCCTGGAACGGCGGACACCGCTGTGGTGACCCTGGACGTGATGGTGTCGCGCATGGGACAGCCGGCGACGGTGAGCCACACCGCTACCCTCGCCGTTCCATCGGCGGCCACGGTGACGTCCTTCACCATACCTAGCTCGGTGATCGGCCGGTTGATTTCCGGGTCGTGCACCCCGTCCAGCGCGGCTTTGACCGCGTCGACCGATGGGACGCTCTGCGTGGGAGCCACGGGTTGCACCGACCTTCCGGTTGGGTGTTGTGAGACTGCCTCCCATGCTAGGCGTTACTGCGCTGGGCGCTCACCGGTCCGCTCGCTTACCGCGCCGGTACACCGCAGGCCGATCCGGGCCGCCCCGATCCGAGACTGCTGAATCCGGCGGCCCAGGTTCGATGAGCTCGGTGAGCCGACCGAGCTCAGATCGGAGGAAATCTCGGGTGACCATTTCGCCGACCGCGATGCGCAGCGCCGCTATCTCTCGGGCCAGATACTCGGTGTCGGCCTTGGTGCGCTCGGCGCGGGCCCGATCCTCCTCAAGCGACACCCGATCGCGGTCATCCTGCCGGTTCTGCGCCAGCAGAATGAGTGGCGCGGCGTAGGCCGCCTGGGTGGAAAACGCGAGATTGAGCAGGATGAACGGGTATGGGTCCCAGTGTCGGGTCAGCGCTGCCAGATTCAGCGTGATCCAGACAATGACGATGACTGTCTGGGCGGCGAGGAATCGGCCGGTGCCCAGGAAGCGCGCGATCCGCTCGGAGAAGCGGGCAAACGCGTCCGGATCCATCCTGGGACCGAGTCGTCGCGGTCCGCGCGGTAGATCCAGCCGGCTTGCCGAATAGTGCCAACGTGAGTCAGCCACGGCTCACCTCGCCGCGCCAGTCGGAAGGGAGCCAGGCCTCCTGTTGGCGCCAGTCGTCGGGCAGCGCCGCATCCAGCAGATCATCGACGCTGACCGCCCCGAGTAGGTGGTCCTCGGGGTCTACCACCGGTGCGCAGACCAGGTCGTAGGCAGCGAAATAGCGAGTGACCTCTGCCAGTGTCGCCTCGGGCCCAAGCCGAGCCAGCTCCGCATCCAGAACGCCGGCCACCAGATTCGACGGGGGTTCGCGCAGCAGCCGCTGCAGGTGGGCACAGCCCAAATAGCGTCCGGTCGGGGTGGCCGTGGGCGGGCGGCAGACGAACACCATGCTGGCCAGCGCGGGGGTCAGCTCGGGGTTGCGCGCCCGGGCGAGCGCTTCGGCGACAGTGGCATCCGGGGTGAGAACCACCGGCTCCGGGGTCATCAGGCCACCAGCGGTATCCGAGGAATAGCTCAGCAGCCGGCGTACCGGTGCGGATTCTTCCGGCGCCATCAGCCGCAGCAACCGCTCCCGATCAGTCTGCGGAAGCTCACCGAGCAGGTCCGCGGCATCGTCGGGGTTCATCGCCTCGAGCACGTCGGCGCCGCGCTCGTCACCCAGCCGGGAGAGCACCTGGGCCTGCTCGTCCTCGGACAGCTCTTGAAGCACGTCCGCGAGCCGCTCGTCGTCTAGCGCGTCAACCACCTCGTAGCGGCGCTTGGCGGGGAGCTCACGCAGCGTGTTGGCGACCTCTACCGCGCGCATTCCCTCAAACAGTGACAGCAGCTGCTCGGCGCCTTGCCCGCGGGACGACACCTCGGCCAGCGTCAATCCCTCGATCTCGTCCCAGTCGAATATCTCAACCGGGCCGCGCCGGCTGAGCCGGCCGGTGCGGGTTCGCACTGCCAGCTTCGTGATCACCCAGTCCCGGGTGCGGGCCTGTTCGATCCCGGCATCGACCACCACCGCGACCGCTCCGGTGGCGGCCACGTGCACCCGGGTATCCAGAATCTCCCCAATCACCAGCGTCTCATTGGGGCGCAGGGTGAACTTGCGTAAGCTGACCATGCCAGTGGCCAGCACCACCGCGCCGGGCTCGATGGAGGTTACCCGCAGCATCGGTACGAAGATCCTTTGCCGGATC
>JAVXWL010000268.1:0-19664 GCA_032230565.1 Pseudonocardiales bacterium
GGAGTGCGTGAGGTGATCCGATGCCGTTGACCCCCGCCGACGTTCACAACGTCGCGTTCAGTAAGCCACCGATCGGCAAGCGGGGCTACAACGAGGACGAGGTGGACGCGTTCCTCGACCTGGTTGAAGCCGAGCTGGCTCGCTTGATCGAGGACAACAACGATCTTCGCAACCAGGTGGAGCAGCTCGATCAGCAGCTGCGCGCTGCGCCGGTCGACACCGGACGTAATCTGCGTCCGCTGGAGCCGCCGCGGCCGGTGATGGCCCCCGTTCCGCCGCCAATGATGGAACAGACCTCGCCCGGTGGTGATCATCATGTCCAAGCCGCCAAGGTGTTGGGTCTGGCGCAGGAGATGGCGGACCGCTTAACCGGCGAGGCCAAGGCCGAAGCTGATGGGATGTTGGGCGAAGCCCGGACCAAGTCCGAGCAGCTGCTCTCGGACGCCAGGGCTAAGGCCGACGGGATGGTCAACGAGGCCAGGACCAGGGCCGAGACCATGCTCAATGACGCTCGTACCAGAGCTGAGACGTTGGATCGGCAGTCCCGGGAGAAGGCTGCGTCGCTGGAGCGCGACGCCGCTCGCAAGCACACCGAGATCCTCGGTTCGATCAGCCAGGAAAAGACTGTCCTGGAGAAGAAGATCGACGAACTTCGGACCTTCGAGCGCGAGTACCGCACTCGCTTGAAGACCTACCTGGAGTCGCAACTCCGGGAGCTCGATGGGCGTGGATCGGCCGCGCCGCCGGATGCGGCGCGCACCCAGGGCTTTGTGACGTCCGGGTTCGGTGCACGTGCCGAAGCCGGTAGCTGACGCGTCCCGCGGGTTGGTCACTGGGGTGCTGCTGTTGGCGGCAGTGGGCTTGCTCATTGCCGCGCTCAGCACTGGTCATGTGGGTCTGGCATGGGGATCGGTCGCGCTCAGTGCGGTAGCTGCGGCGATGATCCTCAGGCGGTGGCGCCGGTCCTGGCTGACCCGTCAGGATGCCCCTGAGGATGCGCCGGATCTCCTTGTGGAGGATGAGTCGGACGCGGCCGAGCTGGCCGGGCAACACCTCGCGCCCAGGCCGGCGGCCGAAGGGCGCGCCGGTGACCCGGGTTCGGCATCAGCCGCGTCGACCGTTGCGTCTGGTGCCAGTCCGGTCGGTGACGCGGCGCCTGGTGAAGAGCAGACCGACGCCGCGGACATGCTGGTGGTCTACGAACTGACCGACGAGGTACTGGTGGTTGACGAACACCCGCGGTACCACCTCACTCGCTGCCGGTGGCCCGACCAAGTGCAGGCCGAGCGGTTGCCGATCCGCGAGGCTCGGGAACTCGGATTCACGCCGTGTGATCGGTGCCGGCCGGATACCACGCTCGCCCGCAAGCACCGAGGCGCCCGCGCTGCGAGCACCGGGACGGGTTGAGCCCGGCGACAAAATCGCTGGCCTGACCGAGGTACTCTGAGAGATAACAGGCGCTGATCCGGCTATCACCGGGGAGCCTCCGGAAGAACGAGGCAAGTCCCGCGCGGGCGAGCCTTCAGTAGAACCGGGCGGGTCCGGCCCGTCATCGCCGGCTCAATGAGAGGCTGCCCGCACGACGGGTGGCAAGCGGGGTGGTACCGCGGTCCGCGGCGCAGCCGTGGGTCGTCCCCGTGCAGATCTGCACAGGAAGTACACGCCGCCATGGTCTACCCCAAGGTTTCTGCAGACGCTGTCGTCGCGCAGCCGTCGTTCCCTCGGCTTGAAGCCTCCGTCCTGCAGTATTGGCAGGATGACCACACTTTCGCCACGTCGATAGCTGCCCGCTCGGCGGGAGACGATGGAGCGAACGAGTTCGTCTTCTACGACGGACCGCCGTTCGCCAACGGTCTACCGCACTACGGGCACCTGCTCACCGGCTACGTCAAAGATGTGGTGCCGCGCTACCAGACGATGCGTGGCCGCCGGGTGGAGCGCCGGTTCGGCTGGGACTGCCACGGGTTGCCGGCCGAGGTGGAAGCAGAACGGCAACTGGGCATCACCCACAAGTCTCAAATCGATCAGATGGGCGTAGCGGACTTCAACGCCGCCTGCCGCACCTCGGTGCTGCGCTACACCCGCGAGTGGCGCGAGTACGTGACCCGCCAGGCCCGCTGGGTGGACTTCGACAACGACTACAAGACCCTCGACCTGGCCTACATGGAGAGCGTCCTGTGGGCGTTCAGGACGCTCTGGGACAAGGGCCTGATCTACCAGGGTTTCCGGGTGCTGTGGTACTGCTGGCGCTGCGAGACGCCGCTGTCCAACACCGAGACGAAGATGGACGACGTCTACCGCAACCGGCAGGATCCTGCGGTCACCGTCGGGCTTCGGCTATCCGCTCCGGGGTCGTCGCTGGATGGCGTGCTGGCGCTGGTGTGGACCACCACGCCGTGGACGCTGCCGTCCAATCTGGGTATCGCGGTGCACCCCAATCTGACGTACGTCACCGTGCAGGCTGGTAGCGAGCGGTATCTCATCGCCGAGGACCGCGTACCCGCCTACGCCCGGGAGCTGGGTGATCAGCCGCAGGCGTTGGGCCGGTACCTGGGATCGGAGCTTTTGGACCTTCGCTACACGCCACCGTTCGACTTCTTCGCCGGCCGGCCTGGTGCTCACCGGGTGCTGCCAGCGGATTTCGTGACCACCGACGAGGGCACCGGCCTGGTGCATATGGCCCCGGCCTTTGGGGAGGAGGACAAGGCCGTCACCGACGCCGCCGGTATCGAGGTGGTGATCCCGGTGGACTCGGCCGGGCAGTTCACCGCCGAGGTTGCCCCGTATGCCGGGATGCAGGTGTTCGACGCCAACCGGGCGATCATCCGGGATCTGCGCGACAGGGCCCCCTACGTCGGGGGTGTGCTGCTGCGTCACGAGACCTACGAGCACCCCTACCCGCACTGCTGGCGGTGCAACAACCCGCTGATCCAACGCGCGGTGTCGTCCTGGTTCGTCGCGGTGACGAAGTTCCGGGACCGGATGGTCGAGCTCAACCGGGAGATCAGCTGGGTACCGGAAAACGTCGGAACTGGGCAGTTCGGGGCGTGGCTGGAGGGTGCGCGGGACTGGAACATCTCCCGCAACCGGTACTGGGGATCACCGATACCGGTGTGGGTTTCCGACGATCCGGCCTACCCGCGAGTGGACGTCTACGGCTCGCTGGACGAGCTGGAGCGTGACTTCGGGGTGCGCCCCACCGATTTGCACCGACCGTTCGTCGATCAGCTGACCCGCCCCAACCCGGACGACCCAACCGGGCGCGCGACCATGCGCCGGGTGCCCGAGGTGCTGGACTGCTGGTTCGAGTCCGGCTCGATGCCCTTCGCGCAGGGGCACTACCCGTTCGACAACGCCGACTGGTTCGAGCATCACTACCCAGGTGATTTCATCGTCGAGTACAACGGGCAGACCCGCGGGTGGTTTTACACCTTGCACGTGCTGGCCACGGCGCTGTTCGACCGGCCGGCGTTTCGATCCTGCCTCGCGCACGGGATCGTGCTCGGGGACGACGGCCTGAAGATGTCGAAGTCCAAAGGCAACTATCCCGAGGTCACCGAGGTGTTCAACCGGGACGGCTCGGACGCGATGCGCTGGTTCCTGATGGCCTCGCCGATCCTGCGCGGCGGCAATCTGATAGTCACCGAGCAGGGCATCCGGGAAGCCGTCCGGCAAGCGCTGCTGCCACTGTGGAACTCCTGGTACTTCCTGACGCTCTACGCCAACGCCGCGGATGTCGACGGGCAGTGGCGGACCGGCAGCGAGCACGTCCTGGACCGCTATGTGCTCGCCAAGCTGCATGACTGCGTCAGCGACGTCACGGCGCGGATGGACCGGTACGACATCGCCGGGGCGTGTGCCAGCGTGCGCGGGTTCTGCGACGTGCTCACCAACTGGTACGTGCGCCGATCCCGGGATCGCTTCTGGGCTGGCGACCGCGATGCGATCGATACGCTGCACACCGTGCTGGAGGTGACCTGCCGGCTGGCCGCTCCGCTGCTGCCGCTGACGACCGAGGCGATCTGGCGCGGGCTGACCGCAGAGCGCTCGGTGCATCTGACCGAGTGGCCCGATCCTGGCTCGCTCCCGCAAGATCGGCACCTGGTGGCGTCGATGGACCGGGTGCGCCAGGTGGTGTCCGCCGTGCTGTCGCTGCGCAAGGCTCGGGGCCTGCGAGTCCGCCAGCCGCTGTCCCAGCTCACCGTGGCCGCGCCGGACGCCGGCACGCTCACTGCGTTCACCGACCTCATCGCCGACGAGGTGAACGTCCGGTCGGTCGAGTTCACTGAGGACGTCGCCGCGCATGGTCGTTTCGAACTCACCGTCAACGCCCGGGCCTGCGGGCCCCGGCTAGGGGGCGACACTCAGAAGGTGATCCGTGCGGTCAAGGCAGGGGAGTGGGAACGCGGTTCGGACGGGGTCGTGACCGCAGCCGGGATCCCGTTGCTGGAAGGGGAGTACACCGAGCGGCTCGTCGCGGCAGACCCGTCCGAGACCGCCGCGTTGCCAGCCGGGTCCGGCTTGGTGGTGCTGGATACCACGGTTACCCCAGAGCTGGCCGCCGAGGGCGTCGCCAAGGACTTGGTACGGGTGGTGCAGCAGGCCCGCCGGCAGGCCGGCCTGCAGGTCACCGACCGGATCGTGCTCATCATCGACGCCCCGGCAGAGGTGGTCGCGGCGGCCCGGGAACACGAGCAGCTCATCGCTGGCGAGGTACTGGCCCGCCGAGTCGACTACGCGTCGGTGCCCGACGGCGTCGCCGGCGCCGTCGGCGATGGCGTCGAGGTGCGGGTCGGCGTCGCGGTCGTGAGTGCGTGACAGTGTCCCAGCACCCGAAGCCGCACACGAGCAGTGCCGTGGAGCGGTGGCGGGGCCTGCTGGAGGCGAGGGCAATCCCGGCAGAGATCCGGGCCGCCGCGCCGAAGGATCCGAGCCGGCACGATCCCGCCCGATTCGTACCGCCGGAGACGCCGGAGGACACGCCCTCGCGCCGGGCCGCGCTGCAGTTGCTGGGACCCGACGGTGGGACCGTCCTCGACGTCGGGTGCGGTGCGGGTGCCGCCGGGCTTGCCCTGGTGCCCAAGGTGTCGCACCTGACCGGCGTGGACCCGGCCCAGGAGATGCTGCGCGCCTTTGAGCAGGCCTGCCAGCAGCGTGGGCTGGCGCACCGCAGTGTCCTCGGCCCATGGCCGCAGGCGGCGGCTGACGCGGGCGTCGCCGATGTCGTGGTCAGCCACCATGTCGGCTACAACACCCTTGACCTGGGGCCTTTTGTCACCGCTCTGGATGCCGCCGCCCGCCGCGGTGTCGTCATCGAGCTGCATGCCGTGCACCCCGGGGCCTGGCTGGACCCGTTGTGGGAGCAGTTCCACGGATTGCGCCGGCCACCCCCGGCGACCGCGGACGACGTCCTGGCCGTGATCGCCGAAGTGGGGCTACACCCAGAGGTCCAGCGCTGGACCCGGCCCGCCCAGCCGCGCAGTCCGGAGGCGGAGCTTGACTTCTCGCTGCGCAGGTTGTGCCTGCCCGTCGAGCGCCGAAGCGAGGTCGCCAAGGCGGTGGCGAGACTTGGTCCGCGACACCGAGACCTGGTCACGATCTCGTGGGTCCGTTGAGCAGGGAGCGTGAACCAGGGGCAGGTTCGGTGAGTGGTCACAATGGTGACATGAGCCCATCCCTGCATGTCGAGGGTGCGGGACGTCGCCGGACCGGCTTGCTGGCGGCTATCGCCGCCGTCACACTGCTGCTGGACGTGCTGAGCAAGCTAGTGGCGGTGGCGTTCCTGGAGGGCGATCCTCCGCTGAAGCTGCTCGGTGGGGCGCTGTATCTAGTGGTCTACCGCAACTCGGGTGCGGCGTTCTCGATGGCGACCGGGTTAACTTGGCTGCTGTCGCTGATCGCGCTGGGCGTGGTGGTAGTAATCGTCCGGCTGGCGCCCCGGCTACGCAGCGCGCCCTGGGCCGTCGGGCTCGGGCTGGTGCTAGGCGGTGCGCTGGGCAATCTGGTGGATCGATTGCTGCGTGCCCCTGGTCTGTTACGCGGGCACGTAGTGGACTTCCTGTCGCTGCTGGCACCGGACGGCAGCGTGTGGCCGGTGTTCAACCTGGCAGACTCCGCGATCGTGTGCGGCGGCGTGGTGTTGGTCTTGCTCGCCGCCACCGGCCGGGACTTCGACGGAACCCGCGGCCCTCGGGGACCCGCAAAGAAAGTTCCAGAAAGAGCGACAGAATGAGTGACGTGCGGACGCTGCCGGTGCCTGAGGGTCTCGACGGCATGCGGGTAGACGCCGGGTTGGCGCGGTTGCTGGGACTGTCGCGCACCACAGTGGTCGATCTGACCGAAACCGGGGCGGTGCTGGTCGACGGCAGTCCGGTCGGCAAGTCCGACCGCCTGACCACCGGTAGCCGGCTAGAGGTGACCCTGCCGGATCCGCCGCGGCCCGCCGCGCCCGCTGCCGAGCCGGTAGTGAATCTGCAGGTCCTGCATGACGACGCCGACCTGGTGGTGGTGGACAAGCCGGTAGGGGTCGCCGCGCATCCCAGCCCCGGCTGGACCGGTCCCACCGTGCTCGGTGCACTCGCCGCGGCCGGAATCCAGGTGGCCACTTCGGGAGCGGCCGAGCGGCAGGGCGTGGTGCACCGGCTGGACGTCGGAACCAGCGGCTTGATGATCGTCGCCAAGTCAGAGCGCGGGTACTCGGCACTGAAGCGAGCGTTCCGGGATCGGACTGTCGCCAAGCATTACCGGGCGCTGGTGCAGGGCCACCCGGACCCCACCCGAGGCACCATCGATGCCCCGATCGACCGGCACCCCAAGCACGACTGGCGCTTCGCCGTGGTGGCCGGCGGGAAGCCGTCGGTGACGCATTACGAGGTGATCGAGGCGTTCCCGGCCGCGTCGCTGTGTGACGTGACCCTGGAAACCGGTCGCACCCACCAGATCCGGGTGCACTTCGCCGCGTTGCGGCATCCCTGTTGTGGGGACATCACCTATGGTGCAGACCCCGCGTTGGCGCAGCGGCTCGGGCTGGCCAGGCAATGGCTGCACGCCGCGCGGTTGGGCTTCCCGCATCCAGCCGACGACCGCTGGATGGAGTTCATCAGTCCGGACCCGGACGACCTCCGCGGCGCGCTGGACGTGCTGGCGGCGCAGGCGTAGCCGATGCCCTCGCGGGCCCGCTGGGCGGTGCTGGCGGTGCTATTCGCGGTCTTCGGCGTGACGGTCGTGGTGGCCGGGCACCATGGTGAACCGGTGCACAGCGGGGTGCAGCGGCTCGGGCCCGAGGCCGGCGAACCAGTCGCGTTGTATCTGCAGCGGGCCGGTGCGTCGCTGCCCACGGGAACCTCCGGGCCGGTGTGGGCGCTGGTGCAACTAGACGGTTACCTCACCCCGGAGCCCGCCGCTGGGCTGGTCCGCGGTGTGCGGCTTTCGCGGGTAATACTCCGCGTTGCACTGCCGCGAGTGCAGACCGCGTTGATCATCTGGGACCTGCCAGGGCAGCGGCCGGTGACCGAACTTGCCGAAGCGCAGCGCTCGGCGGCGCAGGATCGCCTCGCCGCGTCCCGGGAAGCTACGGGTGGGCGACCCGCCGCTGTCGCCGCCGCTGAAGCAGCGCAGCTACGCAGTGGCTGCGCTTGTGTGCTGGCGTTGCTGGTGTACGGCGACGGGGACGCGCTACGGACGGTGGCGGGGCGTCCTGGCGTCCGAGTGGTGCATGCGGCGTTGCCGGACACGCCGCTTCAGGACCTCGCGATCTCCCCGCTGCTGCCCGAGCAGGTCGACTCGGCTGGACCGGTGCCCGATGACGGGCCAGTGCCACCCTGATCGTTTGGACTCTTCGGGCCGGATACGCAACTCAATCGACGTGGGCACATCCGCGCCTGTTGCGCTTTCACGCCGCTGATTGGGCGCCCAGGATGGTGGGATGAGCACTGGTTCTGAACCCGCAAGAGGCGAGGCATATCCGGGTCGCTGGCGGGCGCTCGCGGTGACCCAGCTGGCGGGATTCATGGGCCTGCTAGACGTCAGCATCGTCAACGTCGCACTGCCGTCCATTCAGCGAAGCCTGGGCGCCTCGGTGGCGCAGGTGCAGTGGGTCGTGTCGGGCTACGCGCTGACCTTCGGACTGGTGCTGGTGGCGGGCGGGCGGCTGGGTGACGCCTTGGGCCGGCGACGGATGTTCCTCATCGCGCTGACCGCGTTCGTCGCGACCAGTGCGCTATGCGGAGCGGCGCCCAGCGCGGAGTGGCTGGTCGCCGCCCGGCTGCTGCAAGGAGTCACCGCGGGAATGCTCACCCCGCAGAACTCGGGCCTGATCCAGGTGCTGTTCCGCGGCGCCGAGCGCGGCAGGGCGTTCGGCATCTTCGGCGCCACGGTCGGGCTGTCCACCGCGGTGGGACCGGTGCTCGGTGGCCTCATCCTCAGCGCGGCAGGGGAGCACGAGGGTTGGCGATGGGTCTTCTATGTCAACGTCCCGATCGGCCTCATCGCGCTGGTCGCGGCGTGGCGCCTGGTCCCGTCCCGGCAGCGCAGCGGCCAGCCGGTGGCGTCGCAGATCGACGTCGTCGGCGCGCTGCTGCTGGGCGCCGGCGTACTGTGCCTGCTGCTACCACTGGTGGAAGTGGACAGCGGTGGGTTGCGCCGGCTGTGGTGGCTCTTCGCGCTGGCCCCGGTGCTGGTCGCGCTGTTCCTTCGCTGGGAGCAGCGGATGGTCCGCCGCGATCGGGCGCCGTTGCTAGATACCCGGCTGCTGTCCACCACGCCCGGCTACCCGGCGGGAGCCACGCTGGGAATGGTGTACTTCGTCGGCTTCAGCGGGATCTGGCTGGTGTTCGCGCTGTACTTCCAGCACGGGCTGGGTTACACACCGCTGCAGTCCGGGCTCGCGGTGACGTCGTTCGCCCTCGGGTCGGCAGTATCGGCGGCGGTAGCCGGCCGGCTGGTAACCAGGTACGGCCGCTGGTTGACGGTGTGGGGACTCACCGGAGTCGCGGTCGGGTTGGCAGCGACCGCCGTGGTACTCGACGTCACACCCGCAGCGTGGGCTGGCCGGGCAGCGCTGTTACCCCTGCTCATCGCGGGTATCGGCGGCGGTGCGGTGATCTCGCCGAACGTCACGTTGACCCTGGAGTGTGTGCCATCCCGAATGGGGGGGGCTGCGGCGGGGGCGCTGCAGACCGGACAGCGGATCGGATCGGCGGTCGGAACGGCCACACTGGCGGCAGTGTTCTATGGCGTGGTTTCGCACAGCGGCCACTACCGCGGCGCCATCGCCGCGGCGCTGCTCACTGGCACGGGATTCGTATGTCTGGCGCTGCTCGTGGCCGTACTGGAACTCCGGCTCCGGCAGCGTCGGGCGTTGCGGGCAGAACCGGACCAGGCCAGCGTGGCGCAGGCCGACATGCACCGGAGCTGACGACAGGCTCATTCGCAGTAGTCTCGCTGGTTTATGGGAGTCGAGGGCGAACAGAGCCGGAGGCGTCCGCACCTGGTCGTCTGCGGCGACGACGCGCTGGCCTATCAGCTCGTCGAGGAACTTGTCACCCGAATCGGTGACGAAGTCACCGTGATCCTGCCGTCGATGCAGCGCAACCATGGACCCCGGATAGCGGCGCTGCCCAAGGTTCGCGTCATCGAGGCGTCCGATCTGAGCGAGGCGGCTTTCCACGCGGCTCGGGTGGAGCAGGCCAGCGCGCTGGCGCTAGTCAGCCAGGATGACGTCGGCAACATTCACGCCGCACTGCGGGCGCAGGAACTAAACAGCGAACTGCGCTTGGTGATCCGCTTTTTCAACATGAGCCTCGGGCATCGCATCCGAGCTCTGTTTCCGGGCTGCGAAGTACTCTCCGATGCGGCCACCGCAGCCCCGTCATTTGTGGCGGGGGCGCTGGGGGAACTGGCTCCGAGCTATGTGCGGTTACCAGGCCGGACACTTTATGTCGCCCGGCGAGGCGAGGTGGCACCGGATCGGGTGATCTGCGGGCTTGCCGACACCCGCGGGGCCAAGAAGCCTGAGTTGTTGCCGACCGATCAGAACAATGCGGATCTGGTGCTCGCCTTCGCCGACGGCCGCCCCACCATCAGCGATTCTGCGGCGCACCGCCGAGTGCGCAACGTGCTGCTGACGCTGTGGTGGAGGGTCGCCGCGTCGTTCAACCGCAAGCTCGGTATCGCCACGCTGGCACTATTCGCGCTGCTGGGACTCGGTACTGTGCTGTTCGCCAGCGTGGGCGGTTTTTCTTGGGACGAAGCCCTGTATCTCACATTGCTCGATGCTGCTGGGGCGGCTCAGCCTGATTCCACGCTGACTGGTGTCAACAAAATCACCCAGACGATGGTCACCATCGTCGGGATCTCGATCATCCCGGTAGTAACCGCCACCGTTGTCGACGCCGTTGTCAGCTCCCGGTTGAACACCGCTCTGGGTCGGCCCCGCCCTATCGCCGGCCATGTAGTGGTTGTCGGACTGGGCAACGTGGGGAGTCGGGTAGTGGGACAGTTGCACGATCTGGGCGTACCGGTGGTGTGTGTGGAAAGTGATGAGAGCGCTCGGGGGGTCGCGCTGGCAAGGCGTATCGGAGTGCCGATCGTGTTCGGTGACGCCAGCCGGGAGGACACTCTGCGCGCCGCTTATCTTGGCGCCAGTCGCGCGCTGGTCGCCGTCACCAGCAACGACGTCACTAACCTGGAAGCGGCCCTGCATGGTCGGGCGATGCGCGAAGATCTGCGGGTCGTGCTTCGCCTGGTAGACAGCGATTTCGCCGAACGGGTGCAACGCAACCTCGGTATCGCGATCTCGCGAAGCGTGTCCTACCTGGCAGCGCCAGCGTTCGCCGCCGCGATGTTGGGTCGCCAGGTTCTCGGCACCATCCCGGTGGGTCGCCGGGTTTTGCTCATCGCCGAGGTACCCATCCACGCGGGATCCCAACTCGACGGCGTGGCCAGCCGCACTGTCAACGCACCCCGCCAGGCACAGGTGATCGCGATCCGCCGCCACACCACCGGCACCTTCCAGCTGCCACCGCCAGAAGATCACCGGCTCGCGACCGGCGACCGGCTGGTAGTCCTAGCAACCCGCACCGGCCTAGGTCGGGTCCTGACCCGCAGCGTCGCACCCAACCCTTCGCAGTCAGCGGGCTCAGCGGGGTAATTCGACACCAGATAGCCCCGCTGAGCCGGCTGAAGGCGGCATCCTACGATCGGATCACGATGGCGAAGCAGCGTGTACCGGTTGGTGGGCCTTATTTCGAGGAGCTCGCGCGTGGGCAGGTCTTCGTTGATGCTCCGGGTCTGACGCTGACCCCCGGCTACGCGGCGCTGCACCAAGCGCTGTCCGGCGACCGGCTCCGGCTGCCGCTGGATCACGATCTGTCCGCGGCGGTCACCGGCCGCGTCGAGCCGTTAGCTCATCCCACGCTGGTCTGCCATGTCGCGATCGGGCAGACCACGGCGCCGTCGCAGCGAGTCCGTGGCAACTTGTTCTACCGCGGGCTGCGGCTGCTTCGCCCGGTGCACCTGGGTGACACGCTGCGCACCCGGACCGAGGTCGTTGCGCTGCGACAGAACCGCCCGAAACCGGGGCGGCCGGCGACCGGGCTGGCCGTGCTGCGCGTTCAGGTCCACAACCAGCGTGCGGAGCCGGTGCTCGACTTCTGGCGCTGCCCGATGATCCCGCTGCGCGATCCCGATGCCAATACCGGGTATGCCGACAGCTTTGACGAGTTCCCCGCGGACGGCGACCCTGCCGACGACCTGCCCTGGGGCTGGCAACTGGACGCGTTCAAGCCCACCGTGGCCGAGCCCGGCACGGTTTACGACATCGAAGTGCGTGACACCGTGACCGGTGCCCCTGAGCTGGCCAGGGCTACCCTCAACCTCGCGGCCACCCACACCGACCCCGGCGCGTCGGCGTATGGACGTCGCCTGGTCTACGGCGGACACACCATTTCGATCGCCGGAGCCCATGCCACCCGGGCGCTGCCCGATCTCGTGACGATCGTGGCATGGCGCAGCTGCGACCACACCGGTCCGGTGTTCGAAGGCGACGTGCTGCGGACCGAACTGCACGTTGAGGGCGCTCACCAGCGCGATGGTTACCAACTGATCGATCTACGGGCACTGGTGCACGCTTGCCCCGGGCAGGACGCTGGCGATCGGGCCGCGGTCGAGAAGCCGGTGCTGGACTGGAGGTTTGTTGCGCTCGCACGGTAAGCAAGGTGAGAGATGACCGGGATTCTGACGGGGATGCGGGTGGTGGAGGGCTCGGCCTTCGTGGCGGCGCCGCTCGGCGGGATGACCCTGGCCCAGCTCGGCGCGGACGTGATCCGGTTCGACCCGATAGGCGGAGGCCTGGACGCCAACCGCTGGCCCGTAACCCCTGATGGCAAGAGCCTGTTCTGGGCGGGTCTGAACAAGGGCAAGCGCTCCATCGCGGTCGATATGCGATCGCCGCAAGGCAAGGAGCTGCTCGCTGACCTGATCACCGCACCCGGTGGCGAGGCGGGGCTGTTCCTGACGAATTTTCCTGCCGTGGGCTGGTTGGACTTCACCAAGCTCGCCTCCCGGCGATCCGATCTGATCATGGTCAATATCGTCGGCAACCCGGACGGCTCGTCCGCGGTCGACTACACCGTCAACCCGGCCATCGGTTTCCCGTGGACCACCGGCCCCAGCACGCTGTCCGTGCCGGTCAACCATCTGTTGCCGGCCTGGGACGCGATCACCGGCACGCTGGCCGCAACTGGGCTGCTGGCCGCAGAGCGCAAGCGGCGGATCGACGGCACCGGCCAGTTCGTCCGGCTCGCACTGGCCGATGTGGCGTTCGCCATGGCCGGACATCTCGGCAACATTGCCGAAGTGCAGATCAACAACAGCGAACGACCTCGGCATGGCAACGACCTGTACGGGGCATTCGGCCGCGACTTCGCGACCAAGGACGGCAAACGTGTGATGGTGGTCGGCCTGACCCCACGGCAATGGCGCAGCTTGGTGGCCGCAGTCGGGATAGCTGGGTCCTGCGCCCACGTCGAAAAACTGCTCGGGGTCGACTTGTCCAAGGAGGGTGACCGGTTCGCCGCTCGCCACGTGATCGGCGCGCTCATCGAGCCGTGGGTCAGCAGCCGCACGCTGTCGAGGGTCGGCGAGATCTTCGACGCCCACGATGTGTGCTGGGGCCCGTACCAGACCTTCGCTGAGATGGTCAACACCGATCCGCGCTGCTCTACCGGTAACCCGATGTTCGCCGAAGTCGATCAGCCTGGTATCGGCAGCTACCTGATGCCCGGCTCACCGCTCGACTTCTCGGCGGTGAAACGGGTACCCGCGGCGCCTGCTCCCCAGCTGGGCCAGCACACCGATGAGATCCTCGCCGGGGTTCTCGGTCTGTCCGGTGCCGAGATCGGGCGGCTGCACGACCAGGGCGTCGTCTCTGGGATTTCCACTGCCTGAACTGGTTATCGCGGGGTACTCCAATGCCAAAGGCCGCGACCGATAGCCCTGGGCAAGGAAGTGACCAAATGTTCTTCTTCTTCTCTAACCGGTTGGGCTGCCTCGGGTCCCTGCTCATATCGGCAGTCGTAACCATCGTGCTGATCCTGATGTTCGCCCACTGATAGTCACCAATCAGTTACACGTCGAGGTCGCGGCACCGATTGAGGCTGCGCGCACGGTTAGACCATTAGGGTGATGGTAGGTCTATACCGTGTTAAAGGTCTCTCCAGTTCCGATCAATAAAGTATCGACCGCGACTTGGGGGGACCTCAGAGATCGCATTTACCAGTCTCGCGGCCGTTGACCGAAGAGATCTAGACGGTAGCTGGGGAGCAGCAATGACGATGGTTGACGGGGCAGTCACGGCCGAGAGACAGTCGACCACCGCACCGTGGCAGAAATTGCCGCGGTTCAGCGGGCGTGGCCACGGCAGTCCTGGTGGCATCCTCCTCGCGGTCGCCGGTTTGGTAGCGACGCTCCTCGTTGTGCTCCTGCTGTGGTGGGCCGTAGCGCGCGAGCCCCAGGTGGCAGTTCCCAACCTGGTTGGCATGTCCCGGGTTAAGGCCGAAACGCTCCTCAACGGCATGGGGCTGAAAGTGCGCGCGACCTACGACCAAGTTTCCGACCAGGAGGCCGGGACCGTCCTGCGGACCGATCCGTCCGCGGGACAGAGCCTCGACCAAGGTGGCGGGGTGAGCCTTACGCTCGCGAGTCCAGCGCCCACCGTCACGCCGTCGCCAGCCGTTCAGACGTCAGCCGCCCAAGAGCCCCAGGCAGCTCCTGAGAGCCCCGCAGCGCAGCAGCCCGCTCCCGTTATCGTGCCGGCTCCGGTTGTGGAGCAGGCTCCGGTTGTGGTGCCCGCGCCGGTCGTGGTGCCGCCTCCCGTTGTGGTGCCGCCGCCGGTTGTTGTAGTGCCTCCTCCGGGCCCGGCATTGCGGCCGGTTCCCGATGTGGTCGGTTTCGACCAGTACCGAGCGGGGCGGATACTGGCGCAGGACAGGCTCAGGGTCGGTTCGGTGGTCGAGGAGGAATCCAACCGACCGTCCGGGACGGTGTTGCGAACGGATCCGAGGCCGGGTACCGCAGTGTGGCCCAACAGTACCGTCGATCTTGTTGTAGCCAAGTCCCGCCAGGTTGCCGTACCCAATGTGGTCGGCTTTAAGAAGGCGGTGGCCGAGTACGTGCTGGTCAACAACGGGTTGAAGGTTGGGTCGGTTTCCGAAAAGGAGTCCAGCAAACCCGCCGGGACGGTGTTGAGTACAGATCCGGGGACGGGTGTCAAAGTACGGTCTGGCAGCACGGTCAATCTTGTCATCGCCAAGGCACCGGCGACGACCAAGCAGTCAGGGACGACCGAGCCACCGGCGAAGACGGCGAAGACGGAGTCGTCCGCTACGACTGAGCCGCCCACGACGACCACGCCACCGGCGAAGACCGAGCCGTAGCTGTCGCACGCCATCCCCGCGCGCTCGGTGTGGTTGAGATGTCGGTGCACGCAGGGCTGTCCCGCGGCGAGGGGACTCCTCCGTGGCCCGGTATCACCAGCCCCTTGCGCGCCACTCCGCTAGGTGCGGGCGCTCGACCCCGAGGGTGGAGTCCTTGCCGTGGCCCGGGTAGAACCACGTCTCATCGGGGAGCTCATCGAATACCCGCGCCTGGAGGTCATCCATCAGGCTGTTGAAGTCAGTGGGGTTGGTCGTCCGTCCCGGACCGCCGGGGAAGAGCGAATCACCGGTGAACAGGTGCGGGCTGCCGTCGGTATCGCGGTGCAGCAGGGCGATCGAGCCGGGGGTGTGACCGCGCAGGTGGATCACCTCCAGCTCTACCTGGCCGACGGCCACCGTGTCCCCGTGGTCCACCAGGCGGTCTGGGGGCACCGGCAGCTCCGGTGCATCAACCGGATGAGCGACGGTCTGCGCTCCGGTAGCGCCGGCGACCGCACCGAGGGCCTGCCAGTGGTCGCGGTGCAGGTGAGTGGTGACAATCGTGCGCAGTTCGGGCCGGTCGGGACCATGGCCTAGCAGGTCCATCAACCGCTCAGCCTCGTTGGCGGCGTCGATCAGCAAAGCCTCGCCGGTGGTCCGGCAAACCAGCAGGTAGGCGTTGTTGTCCATCGGCCCGACCGAAATCTTGGTGACGGTCAGCTCGTCCAGCGTCCGCCGCTGGCCTGGCCCGCCTGGCTCAACCGCACCGTCGTAGTCCTCAAGAATGTCCACAGTCGCCGACCGTAGCGTCCTTGGATCTGGTCGCAAAAGGTTCCAATTGACCACCAGGACGCTCCAGCGACGTGCAACAGGTTCTAGTTGACGCCTAGTGCCGCACCGCGAGGCCGGTTCTGTCAGACCAGGCGCATAGCATGGATGGGGCCGTCAAAGTTTGCGACAGGCCGGATCCGAAGGGAGCCAGGTGGCTGATCGGCTTGTGGTGCGCGGTGCGCGGGAGCACAACCTTCGCAATGTCGATCTCGACCTGCCCCGCGACAGCCTCATCGTGTTCACCGGGCTGTCCGGTTCGGGCAAGTCCAGCCTCGCCTTCGACACCATCTTCGCGGAGGGCCAGCGCCGCTATGTCGAGTCGCTGTCGGCCTACGCCCGCCAGTTCCTCGGCCAGATGGACAAGCCCGACGTCGACTTCATCGAGGGCCTGTCACCGGCGGTGTCGATTGACCAGAAGTCCACTAGCCGCAACCCCCGCTCCACCGTCGGCACCATCACCGAGGTGCACGACTACCTGCGCCTGCTCTACGCCCGCGCCGGGGAGCCGCATTGCCCGGTGTGTGGCGAGCTGATCTCCCGGCAGACCCCCCAGCAGATCGTCGACCAGGTACTCGCGCTCCAGCCCGGCACCCGGTTCCAGGTCCTGGCCCCGGTGGTGCGGACCCGCAAGGGCGAGTTCGTCGACCTGTTCGCCGAGTTGCAGTCCCAGGGTTACTCCCGGGTGCTCGTCGACGGCCATGTCCACCCGTTGACGGAGCCGCCCAGGCTCAAGAAGCAGGATAAACACGAGATCTCCGTGGTGGTCGACCGGTTGGCGGTCAAGGACAGTGCCAAGCAGCGGCTGACTGACTCGGTGGAGACCGCACTGCGGCTGGCCGATGGTCTGGTAGTGCTCGATTTCGTCGACCGCGACGAGCGTGATCCGCACCGGCAGCGCCGGTTCTCCGAGCGGATGGCCTGCCCGAACGGCCATCCCATCGGCGTCGATGACCTGGAGCCACGGTCGTTTTCGTTCAACTCGCCCTACGGCGCCTGCCCGGAGTGCACCGGGATCGGGGTGCGCAAAGAAGTGGATCCCGAGTTGGTGGTGCCCGATGAGGAATTGTCGCTGGCGGAGGGGGCGATCGCGCCGTGGTCCACCGGGCAGACCGCCGAGTACTTCCAGCGGCTGCTGGAGGCGCTGGCCGAGACCGTCGGCTTCCGGATGGATATGCCGTGGCGACGGCTGCCGGCCAGCGCGCAGAAGGCCGTGCTGCACGGCTCGGACGTGCAGGTGCATGTCCGATACCGCAACCGTTACGGCCGCGAGCGCTCTTACTACGCCGCTTTCGAGGGAGTCCTGCCGTTCCTCGAGCGCCGGATGAACCAGACTGAGTCGGAGTACATGCGGGAGAAGTACGACGGCTACATGCGTGAGGTGCCCTGCCCAGCTTGCGGTGGGACCCGACTCAAGCCGGAGATCCTCGCCGTCACGCTGTCGCACACCACGCAGGGCAAGAAGTCAATCGCTGACGTGTCCGCGCTGTCGGTCCGCGATGCCACGGCCTTCCTCGACGGTCTTGCGCTGGACACCAGGCAAGCGATGATCGCCGGCGCGGTGCTCAAGGAGATCCAGGCCCGGCTGCACTTCCTGCTCGACGTCGGGCTGGACTACCTGTCCCTGGACCGCGCCTCAGCCACGCTGTCCGGGGGTGAGGCGCAGCGGATCCGCCTGGCCACTCAGATCGGCTCCGGGTTGGTCGGGGTGCTCTATGTGCTCGACGAGCCGTCGATTGGCCTGCACCAGCGGGACAACCACCGGCTGCTGGCCACTCTCACCAGGCTCCGGGATCTAGGCAACACGCTGATCGTTGTCGAACACGACGAGGACACCATCCGGGCGTCCGACTGGGTGGTCGACATCGGTCCCGGAGCGGGGGAGCACGGCGGTCAGGTCGTGCATAGTGGCCCCTTCCATGAACTCGAGCGGCACGACACCTCGATCACCGGCGCCTACTTGTCGGGCCGGCGGAGCATCCCGGTGCCAGCGATCCGGCGCCGGGTGGATCGAGCGCGACGGTTGACGGTGGTCGGGGCGCGGGAACACAACCTGCACGACATCGATGTGTCCTTCCCGCTTGGCTGCCTGGTATCGGTCACCGGGGTGTCCGGTTCCGGTAAGTCCACGCTGGTCAACGACATCCTCGCGACGGTGCTGGCGAACCGGCTCAACGGCGCCCGCCAGGTGCCCGGACGGCACACCCGGGTCACGGGTTTGGAACACGTCGACAAATTGGTCAGAGTCGACCAGTCGCCGATCGGGCGGACTCCGCGGTCCAACCCGGCTACCTATACCGGCGTGTTCGACCGGATCCGCAAACTCTTCGCCGCCACCACCGAGGCGAAAGTTCGCGGTTACCAGCCCGGGCGGTTTTCCTTCAACGTCAAGGGCGGTCGCTGCGAGGCCTGCGCCGGCGACGGCACCATCAAGATCGAGATGAACTTCCTGCCTGATGTGTACGTGCCGTGCGAGGTCTGCGGCGGTGCGCGGTACAACCGGGAGACCCTCGAGGTGCACTACAAGGGCAAGACCATCGCTGAGGTGCTCGATATGCCGATCGAGGATGCGGCGACGTTCTTCGAGCCGATCTCGGCGATCCACCGGCACCTGAAAACGCTGGTGGACGTCGGGCTGGGCTATGTCCGGCTCGGTCAACCCGCGCCGACGCTGTCGGGCGGCGAAGCCCAGCGCGTCAAGCTGGCCAGTGAGTTGCAGAAGCGCTCCACCGGCCGCACCGTTTACGTGCTCGACGAGCCCACCACCGGCCTGCATTTCGAGGACATCCGCAAGCTGCTCGGTGTCATCAACGAGCTGGCCGACAAGGGCAATACCGTGATCGTCATCGAGCACAACCTCGATGTGGTCAAGTCATCGGACTGGGTGATCGACATGGGACCAGAAGGTGGCGCGGCCGGCGGCACCGTGATCGCCGAGGGCACCCCGGAGCAGGTCGCCGCCATCGACACCAGCTACACCGGCCAGTTCCTGCGCACCGTCGTCGACGTCCACCATGCGACGCCGCGGCGTCGCCGAGCCACCGTCGCCGCAGGTTCATAAAGAGCCGGTCACAGATCGGGGTAAATCTCTGGTCCGGTGCCCTAGATCGACCACCAGGACTACCAGCCGGTTGTCATCGATGGTGTAGATCACCCGGTGGTTGCCTACCCGGAGGCGGTATGCGCCGCGAAGGCCCTGCAGCACAATCCCGCCGGACGGCCGGGGGCACTCGCCGAATCCGTCGATGGCCACCTGTACTCGGCGGCGGACCGGTTTTTCTCGCGCCTCTGGACAACGTGTCGGCGGCGCACCAGCCTGGCCGCGGATGATCATCGAGTCTCGCCGGCCGGTGCCGCTGCGGGACCGTTCCTAACCCGTGACGTGTCGTACCCTGACATGCGCTGTGACCTGCGCATGTGCCCTGTGCTGTGACGTGCAACGTCTGTTAGTCTGTCCGCGCGACCAGTCTCGGCTCCGGCGGAGACGGCAAGTGGAGCCCGCGCTCCCACCCGAACCGCCGCGAGGTGGCCGGGTCCGGTCCCGGAATCCCTAGCGGGCTTCCGGCGTTACGCGGAGTGTTGACTAAACATTCGCGCGTCGATCGGTCGGATCTGCGGGCCCCGCATGCCAGGAGGCATGTGGGGCCGCGTTGTGTCCGGGGGCACCGTGTGCTCGTGGGCACCGGGTGCCGGCAGGCACGGCTCCACACGCTCGGTCGCGCCGCGAGTATGACGACCGAGGAGGCCACATCACCGTCGAGACACGCATCAATGATCGCATCCGCGTTCCTGAGGTCAGGTTGGTTGGTCCGAATGGCGAGCAGGTCGGCATCGTCCGCATTGAGGACGCTCTGCGACTAGCTCAGGAAGCGGACCTTGACCTGGTCGAGGTTGCTGCACAGGCCCGCCCCCCAGTCTGCAAGC
>JAVXWL010000273.1:0-4388 GCA_032230565.1 Pseudonocardiales bacterium
GCTGAGCCTGCGTGACGTGCAGGAGATGATGGCCGAACGCGGTGTGATCGTCTCCTACGAGAGTATCCACCAGTGGTGCCGCAAGTTCGGGCAGAGCTTCGCCAACGGACTGCGCCGCCGGCGACCCTGCCCAGGAGACAAGTGGCACCTCGATGAGGTGTTCATAAAGATCAACGACAAGACCCACTACCTGTGGCGGGCGGTGGACCAGCACGGCACCGTCCTGGACATTCTGGTCACCTCCCGGCGTAACGCCAAGGCCGCCACCAGGTTCTTGCGCAAACTACTCAAGGGACTTCAGTACGTGCCCCGGGTGCTGGTCACCGACAAGCTGGCCAGCTACGGCGTGGCACGGCGCCGGGTGATGCCCGGGGTGGAGCACCGCCGGTCGAAGTATCTGACAATCGGGCGGAGAACTCCCACCAACCCACCCGCCAGCGCGAACGGGTCATCAGAAAGTTCCGCTCACCGGGCGGCGCGCAGCGGTTCCTGTCGGCATTTAGCGGGATATCACCACACTTTCGGCCCCGCCGACACAGACTCACCGCAGCCGGTTACGGAGAGCGGGACAAACCGTGGGAGCTAGGTGACTTGCTGGTTGGCCGTCATGCCTTGGGTATTGAGCAGCGTGAATAGTCGGCGCTTGGGCTTGGTGTCGTAAGTTTGCACGTAGGCAAAACACCTCGTAGGCCCGTCGGTGGGGCTGATGCGTCCGGCGATCGCTTCGAACCAGCCGTCGCGTCGGGAGCGCTGTGCGCTGGAGTGGACGTAGCCGCCATCGAGGCTGACGGTCAGCGGCAGGTCCGGGCGGGGCAGCTGTTCGCGGTCGAGCTGGCAAGTGTCGATGAAGCTGACGCGCTCGTCGCCGAGTTCGTCGTCCAAGCGTTGGGCCACCGCTTGGGTTTGTCGGCGAACGGTGGTGGCGTGTAGCCGTCGGCCTAGGGGCAGCAGCTCACTAAGCAGGCTCGCCGAGAGCCCATATGCCACCAGCCCGGCGAAGCGGGCCTGTAGATAGGCCAGCTCTGGGGTGGTTCGCCTTGCAAGCAGCGCCGCCAGCGGGCTGAACGTCGCGGTGGGCTGGGGTTGACAGCCGCAGTGCCACCAGCGGGGGCTGGGCAGGCTCAACACTCCGAATAGGCTGCGGACCACGATGTCGCGGCTGTCTTTGTGCCGCCGTGGTCGACCGCAGTGCGGGCAGGGCGCCTGCTCGACCAGTGCCTGGGTGACCTGGGCGTTGACCACCGTGTCTTGCACCGCTTCCAGCAGGTCCCTAGCCTCAGCCAGCTGCAGGCCCAACGTTTGGTCGGTCAACGCCTCACGCTGGATCGTGAGCACCTCCCGCACGACCGGGTCGGTGCCATCGTCGGTGTGCAGCACGACGTGCACGCTGAGCTTCATGCCACACCCCTGGATGCGGTGCCACGTTGGGACAGTGCCTGGTTGAGCGTCTGACGGTCGAAATGCTCCAACCCCAGCAGCGGCGCCAGCCCGGCCAGTTCACCTCGATGCACCCCCACGCTGGCCCAGTCCTGTTCCTCGTCGGCGTCCAGCAGCTGGCTGATGATGTCTGCCGCGCGGAGCATCGCGTCGAACACCAGGTACGGCTGGGTGCGTTCGAGGTAGTCCCACGGACCGGCCCAATCCTGTGGTGGGCCAGCGCGTCGTCCGCCGGTGCAGCGGGGATAGATCCGCCCGGCGGCGGCGAGCAGCGTCTGTTCTAGGCGCAGGTTCAGCTGCCAGTCGGCGGTGAAGTTGTAGTGGTAGGTGAACCGCTCGGTGATCCGCAGACCCAGTCCGTCCAGGCGGATCTGGCGGGCGTCGTCACGAAATGGCCCAGCAAAAGGGTTAGCGCCGTACTCGACGCCGTGGATGACGAACCGATGCAGATACTCATCAGTCCAACCGAACGCGGTCTGCAAGATCGTGTGCAGTTCAGCGATGCTGGATTCGGCCGGCACGAGCAGGCGCCGCCAGATCAATGGGCTGACCCCGTGCACCCACGCCCGGAGCTGGTAGATCGTCGGGGTTGTGGTGGATGTGGCGGTGTCCCAACGCGAGCCGGGCGAGATCGACATCGCGCCATGATCCACCAGCCACTAGCACCAGATAAAGGACCATTATCCCGTTCATCAGAAAAGATAACCAGCATGTTTACGGCCGGCGCGCGACCTGACTCCGGCACGTTATCCGGTACAAGCGAGGCCAAGATGGTCCCCAGCACGCCACCACCGCCGAGGGGGCCAACCCTGCGCGAAGCGGTGGATACCTTCCTCTCCTCCCCGCGGTGCGCTAATCCGAACACCCGCCGCGCCTACGCCGCCGTGCTCGACAATCTTCTTACCGGCCTGAGCCCCGAGCGTCTGTTGGCCACCCTGGCCAGTGACGAGCTCGCCGCGGTATTCGCCACCAAGTGGGCCGATGCCGCGCCCGCGACTTGGAATCGCAATCGGGCGGCGGTGTCGTCCTGGCTGGCCTGGTGCGCCAAAACCGGTGGAACGCCCCGGTGCTACCACCGGTGCTGGAGCGGCGCCGCGAGCATGCCAATCACACCAAGGCGCTGCCCCGCGCGGCGATCGAGCGTCAGCTGGCACGCCGAGACATCCCACAGCGGGAAAAGACCTAATGGCGCATGCTGTACGAAACCGCCGCCCGGGCCCACGAAATCCTGGCGTTGGACATCGACGATCTCGACCTACCGGCACGCCGCGCCAAAGTCGCTTCCAAAGGCGGGGACACCGAATGGGTCTACTGGGCCTCCGGGACCGCGCACCTGCTACCCCGACTGATCCGCGGCCGCGAACATGGTCCGGTGTTTCTGTCCCAACGGCGACCCGGGCCGGCTCGACGCCCACCACAACAAGACCTGTGCCCGCACACCGGCAAAGCCCGCCTGGGCTATGACCGCGCGCGGCTGCTGCTCGCCGCCTACATCGGCTGGGAACTCCACCAGCTGCGCCACTCTGCGGCGACTCATCTGGGCGAGAACAACGTGCCCCTTCAAACGATCATGGCCAAGACCCGGCACCGCAACCCCCGCACCGCCATGCGCTACATCCACCCCAGCGCCCACACCGTCGCCCAAATCACCGAAGAACTACTCGACCTCAGCCGCCATCACCGCTGACGGCCGGCATCCCGACTGCCTCCCACGGTTTGTCCCGCTCTCCTGGGTGGACCGGACTGAATGGCGCCTCGATTCAGTTGTGCCAAGCGCCGTCGCAGGCGCAACACGCCTCAGACACTCTGGAAAACTCCAATAAAAACGGGTATCTGAAGGCCTCTTCCATGGCTTCGGGCCGCGCGAGGGGAACGGGTCGGGTGAGCCGATCGCTCAATGCAGTGCCAACTGCGATCGTCCCAAGGGGATCCGTGACCGGGGCGAGGGGCCGTCGATGAATTTGGCGAGTTCGGCCGACCCAACGCATCTCGCCGTCTACGACCGTCTTACTAGGACTCATCCCAATCCCTGCGGCCACAGCCATCGACCATTAAGGGACTCGCGTGGGATCAGACCGGGCAATCGATCGATCACCTATGCCCGTCGCACGGTCGAGTAGGCCAGTCGCGTGGCGGGCCTATCTGATGGCGGCGCCGGTTTTGGGGTCGAAGAAGTACAGCCGTTGGAGGTCCACGCCGATCCGGGCGGGTGCGCCCTGCTGTACCGCGGCGCGACGATCCAGGCGCACCGTTAGCGGCAGCGTGGTGGCGTCGCCGTTGATGGAGAGGTACACGAGGAGCTCAGATCCCAGCGACTCGGCTCGCGCCACGGTCGCCTGGATGACCCCGTGTGCGCCCTCGCGTACGTCCTCGGTCGATACGAAGTCCTCCGGGCGTAGCCCCAGCAGGATGTCGTGGCCGGCGAATGGTTGCAGTGCTGCGCGCGCTTTGGAGGGGATCTGTAGGCGGGAGCCGCCGAGCGAGGCGTACCAGGCGTCGCCGGAGCTGTCGAGTGTCGCTGGCAGGAGGTTCATCGCTGGCGAGCCGATGAATCCGGCGACGAATACGTTGACGGGCCGCTCGTAGAGCTCAAGTGGTGTGCCGATCTGTTCGAGCGCTCCCTGTCGAAGGATCGCGACGCGGTCGCCCATGGTCATGGCCTCGGTTTGGTCGTGGGTGACATAAAGCGTCGGCGCACCGATGCGGCGGTGGACGTTGGTGATCTCGGCTCGCATCTCGACGCGGAGTTTCGCGTCGAGGTTTGACAGTGGTTCGTCCATCAGGAATGCCGCCGGTTCGCGGACGATGGCCCGTCCCATGGCCACGCGCTGGCGCTGGCCGCCGGAGAGCTGGCGCGGCTTGCGGTCGAGCAGCTCGGTGATGCCCAGGATGTCCGCCGCCTGGTTCACTCGCGTGCGGATCTCGCGTTTGGGCATGCCCGCCATCTTCAG
>JAVXWL010000276.1:0-4214 GCA_032230565.1 Pseudonocardiales bacterium
AACGTTGCCGAGGAGGGACAGCGGGGCGAGCGGGGTACGGAGGCCGATGGTAGCCGCTGGCGTGCCTGCGCCCAGAAGTCCTGCTGACCTACTCGGGGCACCAGGCGTGAGTCCGGGAGGCATGGGCCACCCGAGACCTGAGCACATCGAGCGTCCCTCAGTCGACGAGCTGCTGAACCGCGCTGCCAAGCGCCGGATCTGTCTGATAATAGGCGCCGCAGGCTGGGGCAAGACAACGGCGGTAGCTGCATGGTCGCGCGGTCGCCTGACCGCGTCGCTGCGGTATGAGGACCACGAGGGGGCTGCGGACCGCCTGCTGTCCGGCCTGTTCACGGCGTTGCGGGCACTCGTATCGCCCCCGCCGACCGCTGATACGGCGGTAGTGGTCGCTGACTCGGTGGCGGCCGTCTGCGGCTGGTTGCAGCGTGTCCTGAGCCACGACCTGGTAGTGGTCCTCGACGATCTACATGAGCTCCAGCCGGGCAGTGCCGCGGCGGCCGTAGTTCACGATCTGTGTCGGCTGGCACCGGACCGACTGCATCTCGTCCTGATATCCCGGCGTGAGCTGCCGTTTTCTCTGCAGCGGTTGCGGGGTCGCGGTCTGGTGGCGGAGATTCACGCGCCAGACCTCGCTTTCGACGTCGCCGATGTCGACGTACTCCTGCGCAAAACCGTAGGAAGAGATCCGGCTGGCTTGGCGAGACGAGTATGGGACTGTACAGATGGTTGGGCCACGGCCGTGCACTGTGCTGTGGAGATGTTGCGTACGGTCCCGGAGGATCAGCGTCTGCATGCTGTGGAACTTCTCTGCCACCGGGGCGAGCGTTTTCATGGCTATCTGGCCGAGGAGGTCCTCGGCGCCGCACCTGAGTGGGTTCAACAGCTGCTGCGCAGAATAGCGATCTTCGGCGATTCCGCAACGGAGATGGGGGCCGCGCCCAATGATCCGACAACCGTGCTCGCCGAACTGAGTCGCCAGGGGCTCGTGCGGCGCGGTGGAGGGGATCACGCAGCCTGGTTGCTCGTGCGTCCGTTGCGCGATTACTTCGAGCACGAGGCGGCGCCGTCTTCCAGCGAGCGCAAAGCACTGCACGTGACGGCGGCGAACGAGTGTCTGGGTCGGGCCGCACCGGCCGACGCGCTGCGGCATCTGCTAGCAGCGGGCGATCACGCCGCATGCGTCTCGCTACTGGTCGATCACGGTGGCGCGATCGTGGACAGCGGCCAACTCAGCGCCGTGGTGGAAGCCGCCGAGCTGCCCGCCCAGTACCTCGAAGACCCACGGATCCAACGAATTCTCGGGCAGGCGCAGCAGGTGCGAGGGCAGTGGGCGCAGGCCCTACACCATTTTCACCGAGCCGGCTACGACCGAGCGGAGTTAGCGCCGGCACTGGCTTGGCGGGTAGGTCTGACTACTTTCGCTCAGGGCGAGTTCGGCGAGGTGCATGCGCTTGTCGGTCGGGTTCGGCTGGACAACGAGGACACGCTCGACGAGATCCGGGTGCTGGCGCTGGCCGGTAGTGCCTACCGGATGACCGGTGACCTCGCGGGGCTGCGGAAGATGGCGGCTCGAGCAGATGCCGCGGCCCGTCGCTGTGGAGAGCCACGCGCGTGGTCCAGTGCCCACCACCTGTTCGTCCTGCTCGCGGCTGCCGAGGGCGACTGGCGGCAAGCCGACGCTCATTTCACCGAGGCTCTGCGCAGCGCCGAGGCGAGTGATGATCTGCTGCACGCGACGTGGATTCGAGCTTGTCGAGCATTCCACCAGTTCGAAGCAGGTGCACCCCAGCAGGCCCTCGCGCAGGCCCAGATCGCGGTGAGCTCCGGTGAGCAATGCGAGAATCCGTTTTCCATCGCACATGCGCTGACCACCCGCGGCCGTGCTCACGGGCGCCTTGGAATGCTAGACGCGGCGGCGGTCGACTTCGCCACAGCTATCGACCTCTTCCAACGACTCGGCTCTCGATTGCTGGCGTGGCCATTGTGCGGCCTCGGTGATCTGCATCGGACCAGGAATCAGCTGATTCGCGCCCGGGCGGTGTACGAGGAGGCGCTGGCGCTGGCTGAGCCACACCATGACGTGTTCGGCCTCAGCTCGGCGCTGACCGGTCTCGCGCGCATCGGTGCGGCTGATGACTTGAATCTCGCTCGAGAGTTTGCGCGCCGGGCCGTGGAGTTGGGCGAGGGCCTACGCAAGGTCCCGGCACTACTGGCCTGCGGCTGGGTCGAGTTGATGGGCGGTGACCGGCGGCGTGCCTCGATATACTCTGATCGAGCTGCCCTAGCCGCGCGGCAACGGCGAGACAATCCAGGGCTGGCCGAGGCAATCACCTTGAACGTGCTGGCCTCCAGCGATCCCGATGTGAATGCCACACCGCTTCAAGAGGCGATCGACATCTTGCAGGAGACGGGTTGTAGCTTGGAGGAAGCTGCGACTAGGGTCGCCGCCGCCCGCATCCGTGCACCCATCCCCCATCTCGACGCCTACCTTGCGGAACAGGTGCTCCGGGATTGCGGGGTCGATGTTGAGTCACGGCGGGCCGCCGGACCGCTAGGCGTGCTGGTCCGTACCGCGCCTGCCGCGTCCATCCAGACGCTCGGAGCGTTTCGGGTACTCCACAACGGGCTCCCGGTCCCGAATATCGCATGGAAGTCGAAGAAGGCCCGGGATTTGTTGAAGATTCTGGTTGCGCGTCGACGGTCGACCCCACGCGGTCAACTGATGGAGCTGTTGTGGCCGGGGGTGGAGGCGGCCGTGGCCGGCAACCGGCTGTCGGTGCTGTTGTCCACGGTCCGCGATGTGCTGCAGCCTTACCCGGCAGGCGAGGATCCGTTGATCACCACTGACGGCGCGGTGTCGTTGAACCCGGCCCAGGTCAGCGTCGACGTCGAAAACTTCCTCACTCGAGCGACCGCCGCCCTCGACGCGGATCGGGCCCAAGAGCCGGATGCGACTTCGCGGCTCGAGGCCGCCGCCGCCACCTATACCGGGGATTTCCTCGAAGAGGACTCCGATCAGGAGTGGGCCGTCGGACCAGTCGAAGAGGTCCGGGCCACCTACATCGCCCTACTTCGAGCACTGTCTGCTCGGCTGAGCGCCGCTGACGATACCGACGCGGTGGTGCGGTACACCCTGCGCCTGCTCGAGCATGACTGCTACAACGAAGAGGCTTATCTCACCCTCGTTGGGGTTCTGCTCGACGCGGGTCGTCTCGGCGAGGCTCGCCGTCATTATCAGGCCTACGTCCGTCGGATGGCAGAGATCGACGTCGCACCGAGCCCGCTGTCGGAACGACCTCGCGACGAGATCTACGGCACACGCCCTAGTCGCAAGGTAACCGCGTGGGGTCGCTCGGGGTCGCCGGAGTAACCGTACTCGCCTGTTCGTTCAAGAGCCCACTCGTGTCGACTACGTCCCGCGATTACCTGGACATCAAGTGGGTTAACCATCGCGGTCTCTTCCCGTAACTTCGGGTTAATGGCTAGCTAAGCGCACGCGAAGATACTCGAAAGAGTGGATCCGTAGCGTCCTCATCTGAGGCGCACAGGGGCCGCCTCGACGAGGAGGGTCGTGACCGACGCGCGGCTGGTGGGCGGTCTGCCACCCGGACCGCGGGCCGCGGGGTCTTGCGCACCGGTCCGATCCATCTCATGCCGTTTCAGGAGAGGAGATTGTCGTGGGAGACGTGGTCGCGATCAGTCCACGGCATGATCAGCAACACGAAGGTAATACCCAGTACCGTCGCGTTGTCGACGAGGTACTGCGGTGCCGCGGAAAGGCGGTCCGCAACGACGTAGGTCAGGTCGCGCCGGGTGGCTGTGCCACAGCCGCCGAGGAGCAGCTCAGGCCGCAGCTGGACCCTCATCGGCTTTTCGACACGCTGTCCGCGTTGGCGCGCAAACACCAGGTGCCTGGGGCCCAACTCGCTATCCACCACGGTGGCACGACGGTTGCGGTCGAAGTAGGCGAGCTCCGGCACGCAACGGGATATCCAGTTGACCGGGACGCGGCCTTCCCCATCGGCTCGGTCAGCAAAACCTTCACGGCAACTCTGGCGATGATTCTGGTTGCGGACGGGGATCTCGAACTCGATGCTCCGCTCGGCGAGCACGTGCCCGAGCTGGGGAGCCTCGGAGACAAGCTCACCCTGCGGCAGCTGCTGAGCCACACCGGGGGTCTCGCCGACGGACCAAGCTCGGAGGGCGTCCTCACC
>JAVXWL010000067.1:0-37785 GCA_032230565.1 Pseudonocardiales bacterium
TGCTGTCTTGGCCAGGATTGGTCGACCTCGGCGCGGGCGGTGTCGTCTGCGTGTGCGGCCGGGCGGCGCGATAGGAGCCTGTGCGAGAGGCACCCATCACTGTCTTGTCCGGTGCGCCCGACCGCAACGCGCTGACCCATCCGGTGCGAGCGGAAAGAGGTGCAGCAATGTCCAGCATGACCGGTGAGACCCGGGTTGTCGTCGGTGGCGTCGACACCCATAGCCAGACCCATCATGTCGCGGTGATCGACCATCTGGGTCGGTAGGTCAGTGACCGCGCGTTCCCGGCGACTGCGGTGGGTTATGCGGCCCTGGCTGGGTGGCTGCGGAGCTTCGGTGAGCTGGTCCGGGTTGGGGTGGAGGGCACCAGTTCCTACGGCGCGGGCCTGGCCCGGCATCCGCGTCAAGCGGGTGTGTCGGTGCTGGAAGTCAACCGCCCGGACCGGCGGGCTCGCCGCGCGCAGGGCAAGTCCGACCCGATTGATGCCTATGCCGCAGCCCGGGCCGCCTTGTCCGCCACCCGCACCACGGTCCCGAAGATTGGCGACGGGATCGTCGAAGCGATCCGGGCGTTGCGGGTGACCCGCCGAGGCGCGGTCAAGGCTCGCACCCAGACCACTAATCCGCTCAAGTCGTTGCTGGTCACGGCCCCATCCGAGATCCGCGAACGCGTGCAGGACCTCAAGACCCCAGCCCTGGTGCAGGCCTGTACGCGGTTGCGGACAAGCGGTTTGCTGTCGGATCGAGCTCAGGCGGTGAAGGTGGCGTTGCGTCGGCTGGCCCGCCGCCACCAGCACTTGACCACCGAGATTAAGGACGCCGACGTCGAGCTGCACGGCCTCGTCGCCACTGCCGCACCGGGAATGACCGATCTGCTCGGTGTCGGAGTCGAGGTCGTTGGGCAGCTGTTGACCACAGTCGGGGACAACCCGCAACGGATGCGCTCTCCAGGCCGCGTTCGCGCATCTGTGCGGGTGGCGGCGATCCCGGCCAGCAGCGGCAAGACCCACCGGCACCGCCTGAACCGCGGCGGTGATCGCGCCGCGAACAACGCCCTCTACACCGTCGTGCTGACCCGGCTGCGCCTGGACGACCGGACCCACCGCTACGTGGCCCGACGCACCACCGAGGGCCTAAGCCGCCGGGAGATCATCCGCTGCCTGCAACGCTACGTCGCCCGTGAGCTCTACCAAGCCCTGGTCAGTCTGCCCCCGTCCTCGTCGTCCTGGCCGGCTCATGGACTGGAGCGGTGGGTCAACCCTGAAACGCCGAAGGCGCGCGCAGCGGGGTTGATGCATCCGCTGCAGTCTTTGACCATCGAAGCCAGAAGAGGACACCACCCCGGAATCCCTTGACAGCGTTGTAGGAGCTTCAGTGTCTGCGGGGTCATTGAGGAAACAGACATCCCGCTCGTATCCACCCAGCAGCAGCGGCTGTGGAAAACCCGGCCGTGTGCCACGCGGCCAGCATCACCGGATGTATCCCGGTCTGGGCGGCATCCTCGCCCAGCAGGTGTGCCAGCATGATCAGCACGGCGTCGGCAGAGACGTACCCAATGCGGTGCCGACTGCCGGTAGCAGGCTCCGGCAGCGCGTCGCGGAACCGCCACAGCCCGCGGGCGCTTAGTAGCTGCGAGGCCAGCGCGTCGGGCACTGGCTGGGTGACGGGCACGCCGGAGCTGATGCAGTCCACCAGTGTCCCCAGCTCGGGGTCGCGATTAAGCCGGCGCAGTTCCAGTGTCCAGGTCGGGCCGACCGAGCAGCACCACAGCGCGGTCAGTACCGGTGGCGGTATCCCGCGGTCGGACGTGGTGACGTCGGGGCGGTCAGCCAGGTCAATCGCGGCGTGAATGAGGGTGGGATAGGTGCTAAACAGGCCCAGCAGACCTGTGGCCTCTACCGCGCGCTGGACCACGCTGGTGATTAAACCGGCCAAGTGCAGCTCTGACCCACGGGCACCGACGAGCTCACGCGCGCTCAGCATACAGCTCAGGGCGCTGGCACCCAGAAAACGCACTGATTCCAGGTCTAGGACCAGATGCGCTGGTCCGGCGACGAGTTGGTCGCGCAGGCATTGCTCAACCAGCGGCGCGGTCAGCAGGTCCAGCTCGCCGTCCACCACCACAACGGTGATCCCCACCAGCGGGTAGTGCTGCACGCTTAGCCCCAACAGCCGGGTAGGGGCGGGCAGCCCCACGCTGCCTACGGGGGTGTGATCAGTCGCAGCGGCTGGGTCGAGGGGGTAGGTCGAAGACGCAGCCGCCGACAGGTTCGTTTGCCGGTCCGACGGGTTGGCGGTATTGGTCACAGCACCGTTCCTTCCGCAGGCCCCTATCGACCATGCGGCTTAGGTCGTGGTGCATCCGGTCGCTGGTTTACCCGCCTTACGCCGAGCCCAAACTGGGCGTTGACGATGACCTCGGTGAGGCGCGGCGCTGGCGTGGGATCAGGTCGACCTAGACGGCGCCACCGTGGCCGTTTCCTACACCCTGATTCGCGTCAAGGGCCAAGGCCTGGTGCGCAAGACCACCAAGACCGCCGCCGGTATCCGCGAGCTGCCATTGCCACCGAGCACCGTGGCGATGCTGCGCAGGCGGCGCCGGACCATCGGGCTCACCCCGTGTTCCCGGACGGCAACGGCGGCTGGCGCGATCCTTTCAACACCCAACGGGATCTGCGCAACGCCCGAGGTACCGACGAGTTTGCCTGGGTGACCAGTCACGTTTTCCGCAAGACGGCCGCCACGGTGCTGCACGAGGCGGGGCTGTCCGATCGGGACGTCGCCAACCACATGGGGCACTCCAAGGTGAGCATGATCCAGGACTCCTACCTTGGCCGTGGGACCACCAACCCGCGCGCTGCCGAGATGCTAGAACAGGGTATTTCCGGGTCATAAGTGGGTCTGTGATTTTGCCCGGCGGATTACTCTAGGCCTCTGACCTGCGGTTTTGGCTCCCCGAGTTGGACTTGAACCAACAACCCTGCGATTAACAGTCGCATGCTCTGCCAATTGAGCTATCGGGGAAGGTACTAGGGGCCCGATCCCGCTAGCGGATCGACCGTGCGTCAGCGTAGCGCACCGCGCTGAGCACCCGGCTACCCGGCCTGCGCGACGGCGAAGATCCGCCGGAAGGGGAACCAGGTCACTCCGTCGGCTCCCGCTGGGTAGGCGGCTCTTAGGCGCGGGGCGAGTTCCTGCCGGAACTGCGCCCACTCCCCCGCCGACAGCGCCGCCCGGACCGGCCGCAGGGCGGTCCCACTGATCCATTCGAGTACCGGGTCGGGACCGGTGAGCCGGTGCAGATAGGTGGTCTCCCAGACGTCCAGCTCCGCGGCGCGGGGAGCCAGAACCGCGGCGTATCCGGGGGGCTCAAGCACCGGGTAGGTGGCCCTGAGCTGGAACAGGTCTCGCCAGCGAGGTTCCGCAGCGAGTCGTGCTGTCTCGGCGTGTGAGGGCGCGCTGAAGTTGCCCGGGACCTGCAGGGCCAACCATCCACCGGACGGTAGCTCCCTCATCCATTGGCGCAGTAACTCGGCGTGCTCGGGCACCCACTGCAATACGGCGCTGCACACGATCAGGCCTGTGCCGGGAATGGGTGACCAGCGACGAACGTCGCATAGCTCGGCGTGGATACCCCGTTCGCGCGCGGCCTGCACCATCTCCGGCGAGCTGTCCAGCGCTATGACGCTGGCCATCGGCCACCGCTTGGCCAGTAACCGGGTGAGGTTACCCGGCCCGCAGCCCAAATCCACCACCAATGCCGGATCGCGGACGTCCACCCGGGCCAACAGGTCGTGAAACGGCCGGGCACGGTGGTCACCGAACGCAAGGTAGATCTCCGGGTCCCACATCGCCCCCCGCGACCTCCTCGTTGTCGTTGTCAGCACCCGAAACTACAGCTACGAAACTAGCCCGGCCGCGACAGCCGCTGCACCACCTCGCTGACCATGGCCTCCACCGCGCCGGGGGCGGTACCCGAATCGGCACGCACCTGCAGCACCACACCGTCCACACCGGGAACCCGGCGCTGCACGAACCAGACTCCACCACCGGGAAGCTCGCAACGATGGCTGGACCGGATCGAGCTGGTGACCCGCTCGCGCACCACTTCGGGGACCGTGCCCGGCTGCGCGAGCGCGAACCGGCGCGGCGGCAGGTCGGCCAACAGCACAGCTGCACCCACGGTGCCCGTGGCGACGGCTTCGGTGACCACCAGCGCGCTGCGGTCCCACACTGCCTTGCTCACCAGGTGCCAGCCCACGCGGCGGGACTCGGCACCCTCGGGCACCCATAGGCCCAGCCGGGTCAACACCAGGTGCCCGCCACCGGCCAGCTCTCCGGTCGTCACGATCGGTTCGTCGGCCTCCAGGGTGCCGGTGAATCCAGCGGGCAGCTCAGGCACCGCGGCGAAGCGCCGCAGCAGTCGCCTCCACCCACTCACGCCTGCACGCCTAATGCCTGCTCACGAAGTGCCCGGTAGTACTGCTCCAGCGCAACGAGATCACCGAAGTGCTGGTGGTAGGCATCCGCATCCTCCACCGGTGAGATCCGTTGCAACCGCGACTTGATCTCGGCGACCTGCCGCCCGACGACCGTAGCCTGCAGGCTCGCGAGCAGGCTGCCGATGTAGCGCACGTCGTCCTCGGCACTGCCCTTGGCTCGCAGCGTCTCCACAGCGAGCTCGGTCACCAGTGATCGCTGGGGGCAGTGCGCGGCGACGGCGTCAATCCATGCCGGACCGGACATCCCCGCGGCGGTGCCGCCTGCAGCCAGCACTGCCGCATGCACCTGCGCGTAAGCAGGATGGGTGAATGCCTCGGTGGGTAGTGCGTCATACACAGGGCCGGTGATCCCGGGCTCCTGGAGCACCGCCTTGAGCACCTCGCGCTGCGCCTGCAGCCGTACATCGTCCGCCGCCGGGAGATCTATGCCATTCTCCGCCGGGGAAGTCCTCGGAGTGCGCGTACCCCGGATGTTCGTCGCTGCCGCCACTGGACTCGTGCCTGCCACCGGGTTGCTTTTCGTGGCCACTGAGCTACGTCGTCCAGGAGCTTCTCCGGCAGCTTCCCGAACCCGGCTCCGCACCGTGGCGATGTCGTCCCAGCCGACCCAACCGGCGAGCTGCCGGGCGTACTCGTCGCGCAGCGAGACATTCTTGATCTGGGCGACCAGCGGGACGGTGCGCCGCAAAGCCGCTACCCGGCCCTCTGCGGTGTCCAGGTCATGCTCGGCGAGCAGCGTCCGCACCGCGAAAGTGAACAGCGGCTGGCGCCGGGCCACCAAGTCGCGCACCGCGGCGTCCCCCTTGGCCTCGCGCAGCTCACACGGGTCCATCCCGTCTGGCGCAATGGCGATGAAGGTCTGCGCTGAGAAGCGCTGCTCATCGTCGAAAGCCTTCAGCGCCGCCTTCTGCCCGGCCTCATCCCCGTCGAAGACGAAGATCACTTCACCATGGAACTCGAAATCGTCCATCAGTAGCCTGCGCAGCACCGCGATGTGCTCCGCGCCGAAGGCGGTGCCGCAGGACGCGAGCGCCGTGGGTACTCCGGCGAGGTGCATCGCCATCACGTCGGTGTAGCCCTCGACCACGACAACCTGGCGGCGGCGGGCTATCTCTCGCTTGGCTAGGTCCAACCCGAAGAGCACCTGCGACTTCCGGTACAGCGGCGTCTCGGAGGTGTTGAGGTACTTCGCCTCGACGCGATCATCATCGAACAACCGCCGGGCGCCGAAGCCCACCACGTCGCCGCCGAGGTCCCGGATAGGCCACAACAGCCTGCGGTGGAAACGGTCTATCGGCCCACGCTGGCCCTCCCGGGACAGCCCGGACTTCACCAGCTCATCGACAGAGAATCCTCGGGCCAGCAGGTGCTTGGTGAGCTGGTCCCAACCTGAAGGGGCGAAGCCGCAGCCGAACGTGGCGGCCGCCTGCTGCGTGAACCCGCGCTGCATCAGGAACTCCCGGGCCGGCTGCGCCTGCGCCGAGCTCAACTGCTCGGCGTAGAATTCCTGCGCCAGCTTGTTCGCCTCGACCAATCGGGACCGGGTGCCGCGGTCGCGCTGTACCGACGAGCCGCCGCCGGTGTAGGTCAGCTGGATCCCGACCCGATCAGCCAGCCGCTCGACAGCTTCGACGAAGCCGAGGTGCTCGATCTTCATCATAAAGTCCACCACGGAGCCACCTTCGCCGCAGCCGAAGCAGTGGAAGGTGCCATGCCCCGGGCGGACGTTGAACGACGGCGACTTCTCGTCGTGAAACGGGCACAACCCCTTGAGCGAATCCGCACCAGCCCTGCGCAGCGCAACGTACTCGCCGACGACCTCGTCGATCCGGTTGCGCTCGCGGACCTCAGCGATGTCCTCGTCCCGGATCCGTCCAGCCATAGCCGCCCAGTGTAGGGACGGCGCGGTACAGCGCTGGACCGCCTCGAGCGTCTGCGGGTGACGGATCGGGTCCGCCGGGGCCAGCCGAACCGGTAGCCGCGTAATAGACTCAGACATAAATGCGAATTGACTGGCGGCGAAGCAGACAACTGCTCAGCAGCAACACTCCGATCACGGTCGATAACAGAATCGGCCTGACCCCGAATGTATATCCATTGTGAAGCGCATCGAACGCTTCTCGTTGGCTGCTAGACCACTCCTGTTCATCCTGGGCGTGCAGCGTCGCCGCAGTGAATGCTGCTCGCACGCAGAACCCCTACTTCTGATTTGCGGCTGGGCACTATCTCATGCGCGGTGGGGGTGACGCCAACCGAGCAATGATCGGAACTGTCGCGAAACGATCAATGGAGCTCGCTGCTCGGTGAGCAGACATCACTGACAAAATATTTCGAGAAGAGGCCGAGGAAAGCCTCTTATCCTGGACGGGAGAAAGTGGCATCGTGCTGAAGACCAGATTTCTGAATGTGCTTGCGCCGAAGGCCCTGCTGGTCGCCGTCGCCGCCGGAGCAGTGCTGCTCGTCGGTGGAGTGGCCAACGCCGACACGCCCGACGGCCCCCAGGACACCGGTACTGGGTCTCCCATCAGCGGACTCCTGCCCGGCGGCCCCGGTGGCCTTGACTTAGGGCATCTCGTCGGGCCCGTCCTGCAGCCGATCCTGGGTGGGCTGTCTGGCGGCACGGGTAGCCTCGACCCGCTGCGGCTCGTCGGACCCATCCTGCAGCCGATCCTCGGTGGGCCCGCTGGCGGCACAGGTGGTCTTGATCTAGGGCAACTCACTGCGCCGCTGCTCACCGGACTGGGCTCCTGATCCCCGCGTGAAAACCGGCCGATGAGCGGGAACCAGCGCCCACGCCCAGGTTCCCGCTCACCTGCTGGTGCAGCTGGACGCCCGCCGAACCTGCAGGTGGATTAGCACCGAAGTGTCGGACCCTCATGGCACCCGCCCGAGTGACCGGTGACGACGTCTTCGAGGCCCACCTGCCCTTCAAGTCCGAATCGTGTCGAACAGCTTCTCGGGCGTCTCCGGGGAAACCACGCATAGCGCCGATGGTGGCTTGACTTAGCGAGGGTGTGCCGTAGCGTTTCTGCTGCGTGATGGCGCGAGGAAGCTGGTGTGAGTCCAGCACGGTCGCGCCACTGTGAGCCAGTCACCGAGGTGGTTGGTGAGTCAGACACTTCGCCATCACGACGCCCCACTAAAACCAAGGGACGCAGGATCCCTGAGGAGGCTCATCGTGACCAGCATTCCGGCACCCACCGCCAGGCAAACTCCCGTTGTACTGCCGCTGTCCAAGGCGGTGCTGTGGCTGGTGGGCACCGCGATCATCGCGTTAGCTTTGTACTACGTCATCGGCGTCGACCAGGGTGCAGTCTCGGTGTTCGGCAACGACGTGCACCTCCACGAGTTCGTCCACGACGCCCGCCATTTGCTCGGCTTTCCCTGCCACTGACCCGGATAGACGGGCAACCGAGCATGGAAAGCAAACTTTTGCTGCGGGGTGTATTCGTCGGCGCGCTGGCGGGCCTGCTGGCTTTCGTGTTCGCGCGGATCTTCGCTGAGCCCCAGATCCAGGCGGCCATTGACTACGAGGACGGTCGCGACGCCGCCCAGGCGGTGCTGGACAAATCCGCCGGGCTGCCCGCAGGACCGGCTGGACCAGATATCTTCAGCCGCACCATCCAAGCAAATCTTGGTGCCGGCATCGGCATGATTTTCTTCGGCGTCGCGGTGGGCGCCCTGTTCGCCGTCGCCTACGCAGTATGCCTGGGCCGCGTCGGCAACCTCCCGCCCCGCGCCCTGGCACTGCTGGTCGCGGCGGGGGGTTTCCTCGCTGTGTATCTGGTGCCGTTTGTGAAGTACCCGGCAAATCCACCTGCGATCGGGGACCCCGACACGATCAAGGATCGCGGCGGGCTGTACCTACTGATGGTGTTGTGTTCGGTGGTGTTTCTCGTCGCGGCGGTGTGGCTGGGTCAACGGTTGAGCAAGCGGTTCGGGAATTGGAATGCCAGCGTGCTCGCGGCTGCGACATTCATCGTCGCGATCGGCATAGTAATGGCGATTCTGCCCCCGCTGGGTCACACCACCGAAACGCCACTGCCGCTGACCAATCCGGGCGGCACGATCGTCTATCCAGGCTTTCCCGCCGACGTGCTGTTCGACTTCCGGCTGTACTCCGTGGCCGCGCAGCTGATCCTCTGGGCAACGATCGGGCTGGTCTTCGCTCCGCTGGCCGGACGGCTGCTCGATTCGCATCATAAAGCGGTGCCGGCCGAGAGAATCCCGGTCAGCGGGTGAGCGCACAGCCGGCACGACGCAGCCGGGGAGGTCGCGGTGGCCGACGCCGTGGTAGGCGATCTCGCCGCCTTCGGACCGTTTTTCGCCGTGCAGACACACCACCCTGGCTCCGACCCACGCGAGCCGTGGCACGCGATGAATGAGCTGGTAGAGAACCCGGACGTGCTGATGGACCGGGTGGGCACGGTCCGCTCCCGGCTGGCCACGGCCGGCGGCCAGGCATCAGAGAACGTCGACCCGCGAGTGGCCGCCTCCGTGACGCACCTGGGTCTCGTCGCTCGACTGATCTCGCCGGCACTGGCCGTCGCGGTGACCTCCGGTGAGCTGCTGGAGGTTGACTTGGACAGCACGCGCTGGCAGCGCGTGCTGGGCGGCGCATTCCCGCTGTCAGTGCAGCGAGACGCTAACGCCGATGCCAGCGACCGGGACGCCTGCCCCGATCGCCTGGCCCGCCTACTAGCCAGACGCGTTCTGGACGGCCCGGTCCGGGGCCTTGTCGAGGTCACCATGGCATTGTCGGTATCGCCGAAGGTCCTGTGGGGCAACGTGGCGTCCGCCGTCAATGGCGCGGCATCGATGATCACGGCCAGCAAGCCGGACTGGACGAACCGGGCGCGGGTCATCACCTCACTGCTGCTGGACCAGCCGCTGCTGCGGGACACCGCCACCGCGTCTGCTGACGGGCGCTTTCGTCGCCGCAGTTGCTGCCTTATCTATCGCGCCGCGCCGAACGCAGCCGGCGCCGTGTGCGGCGACTGTGTGTTGTCCAGCGAGCCACCCGAGGGAGGGTTACCGGGCCGCTGGCTGACCGTGCCGGCTGAGAAACGCCCACATCACGGTGGCAGCGGCCGGTGACCCGCCGCCGAGCCCCGCAGCTGGCCACGCATGGCCGTGCCCTGGATAGACAACGGACTCGACCTCTGTTGCGCCTGCACAGCCATTCCATTGCTGTACCACCGCCGAGCCGTCCCGTCCGGTCCGCGGGCCGGCGAGGCAGCCATCCTGGGCACGCAGCCAGGCGAGCGCCTGCGGCACCGACGGCAGCGGCGGATTGCCGCCCGGCTTTCCACCGAAGGGCAACACATGATCCGCCGCACCGGCGACGAGCAGGAACGGCACCGCGGCCGTGCCTGGGTTGCATGGTGACAACGGCATAGCACCGTAGGTCGCCACCGCCGCAAAGAGTGTGGGATGCGCGCACACCTCGCTGTAGGCGAGTTTGCCGCCGTTGCTGTACCCGACCAGGTACACCCGGCCGGGTTCTACCGGCCACCGGCGCGCCGCGTCAGCCACGATCGCGGCCACGAAGCGCACGTCGGGGACACCGCGAGAGCCGGCGACCCCGCAGCAACCGTGACCGGCATTCCACGAATGTTGATCCCCATCAGGAGCCACCAGAATCGCCCGCCGCTGCTCGACCAGACCGAGGAACCCGGTCTGGCTCGCCACCTCGGAACTGGATTCTCCGCGGCCGTGCAGCACGACGAGTAGCGGTAGCGAGCTGGTCACGTGAAGCGGCGCGATCGAGCGGTAGGTTCGCTGGACACCGTCGACGCTCACCGCCTGCGCTTGGCTGACCAGCTCGACACGGTCAGATGCAGGTGGGTTAGCCGGCGAGGAGGATGCCTGCAAAGGTTTCGGTAAGACCGGATGCGCGACGCCTGTGACCAGGAACGCAAGCATCGCCACGAGCGCCACTGCCAGCGACGTCCTGACTACGTGCCGACGACCGCACACCGAGGCTGTGGAACCAGCCCTGCTGCCCTTGCGCCGCATGACTCAGAGTATGCACAGGTCGCGTCCAGCTAGTCTCCAGGTGGGCCGGTCAGGATGCGGCTATGACCACCCTTCGCGAGCTTGTCACCGAGCGCGCCGAGAACTCCCCACACCGGTGCTTCCTCGCCGACGCACGCAGCGAGCGGTCCTTCGACTTCGCCATGCTGCGCGCGGCTGCGGATGCTTGGCGCCGCGAACTCGACGCCGCCGGCGTACCGCCGGGTGCCCGGGTCCTCATCGACGTCGACGATCCGCTGGCGTTCTGCGCGGTGCACCTGGCGGTGATTACCGCCGGGCGGTGCTCGGTACCCGTGGACCCGGCGGCTCCTGCCGGGCAGGCGCACCGCACCCGGCGCGCCCTACGACCGTGGCTCGTCATCAGCGACCGGGCGGCCATCCGCGACATGCGGGTGAACCCGGCGACCGGGCTGCCTGCCGGTCCGACAGCTGCTATCCGGGCAGGCGCGCAGCTACGGCCAGGCTCGGTCGCGCTGCTCACCTCGGGCTCGACCGGCACGCCGAAGACCGTCGTGCTCACCGAACGACAGTTGCTTCATGTGGCACGGTGCGTCGTCGCCCACCACGAGCTGTCCGCCACCGATCGTGGCTTCAACCCGCTGCCGTTGTTCCACATCAACGCCCAGGTCGTCGCGGTGCTCGCCACGCTGGTCGCCGGTGGCACGCTGGTGCTGGACCGGCGGTTCCACCGCACAGGGTTCTGGCAACTCCTGGAGCAACGCCGGATCACCTGGGTCAACGCGGTGCCGGCCATCCTGTCGATCCTGGCGCTGGACAACCTGCCCGAAGCACCTCCCAGATTGCGGTTCATCCGGTCGGCGTCGGCGCCGCTGCCGGCGCCGACCCGCGACCGGGTGGCCGCCTGCAGCGGGGTTGCCGTGGTGGAGAGCTATGGCATGACCGAGGCGGCCAGCCAGATCACCGCCACCCCGCTGCGCGGTGGTCACCCGCCGGGTTCAGTTGGTCAACCGGCCGGGGTGGAGCTGAAGGTGGTCGGACCGGGCGGTCGGCGGTGCGCGGTGGGCGTGGTGGGCCGGGTCCGAGTCCGCGGCGACGGGGTGATCCGCGCATACGCCGACGACGTGGCCGCCGGGCGCATCGACGCCACAGGTTGGCTGGACACCGGTGACCTCGGGCGACTGGACGCTGATGGGTACCTCTACCTCGCCGGGGCGACGACGACGTAGTGAACTGCGGCGGCGAGCTGGTGTACCCCAATGAGGTTGAGGAGGTTCTGCTCGGTGAGCCGGCGGTCGCCGAGGCCGCCGTCACCCCCCGTCCGCACGAGGTGCTCGGCGCGGTGCCGGTGGCCTGGATTCGGCTGGTCCTGGCGCTGGACCGCGAGCAAGCGGCCGAGCTTGTGAAACGACTGCGGTTGCGGTGCGAGCGGCAACTCAGCCGGGCCAAACGCCCGGTGGACTACCGGATCGTCGCAACCCTGCCGCTGACCGCCACCGGGAAGGTGGCCCGCCGCCGGCTGCGGGAGTTCGACGACGCCAGGCCGTCCGAGGCGGTCCCGCTGTGACGCGTGGCGCGAACCGAGGCCACGTCTATCCGGTGGACCTGCTCCGAGTGCTGACCTTCGCCGCCGTGATCGCGGTGCACACCATCACTACCGTCAACCCGCCGGACAGCGTCCCGACGGGCGGCGCCGCGATGCTGCTGCACTTCACCCGCGAGGCGTTCTTCGCGCTGACCGCATTCGTGCTCGTGCACCGATACCGCGACCAGCTTCCCATCGTGCCGTTCTGGCGGAAGCGGTTCCTACTCGTCGGAACACCCTACGTGGCCTGGTCGGTGATCTACAGCGGCCTGGCGCTGATCACGACGCCGATGCCGCCCACCGCGGCACTGACCCAACTCGGACGCAACCTGCTCACCGGCACGGCGTGGTACCACCTGTACTTCCTGGTCGTGACGATGCAGTTCTATCTGCTGTTCCCACTGTTCCTGCGATTACTGCGGGGATTCGCGCGATGGCGCGGGGGGCTTTGGTGGCTGCTGGCGATCAGCGCGGTTCTGCAGGTCGGAATGGATGCGGGCCTGCACGTCGTGCACCCGAGCGGGATCGCCGGGAAGCTGTTGGGCTACGACGGGTCCTTCGTCAGCAGTTACGTGTTCTACCTGGTGCTGGGCGCGGTGGCGGCGCTGCACCCCGACCGGGTGCAGGCGTGGGTCCGCGGGCATCCGGCGGTCGTGATCGGGGCGCTGGTTGTCACCGGTGCCGCGGCCGAGGGCTGGTATCTGCACTCGGTGCGCGCCGGCAGTTCCCCTGTAGCCGCTTCCGACGTGTTCCAGCCGGTGATGGTGCCCTGGTGCTTAGCCGTCATCACGGCATTGTTCGCCCTCGGCATCGTCTGGACAGCGCGATGGGCAGGCGGGCCAGGGTCGCGGGCCGTCGAGGTCGCCTCCGACCGCTCGTTCGGCGTGTTCCTGGTGCATCCGATGGTGCTGTGGGCATCGACCCCCGGCCCAGTGGCCTGGCTGTCCACGCAGGTGTCCGCACTGGGCGCCACCGCCATCGCCATCGCGGTCACCGTCGTGGTGTCACTGCTGGTGGTCGAGGTGGCGCGGCATAGCCCGCTGAGCCTGCTGCTCACCGGGAAACGTCGCTCGCTGCCGGCTTCACCCTTTCACTCCGTTATACCGGAGCATTCCGCTAGATCCGATTCTTTCGCCTCGACCCAGCCGGTCAGGCTGGGCGCTGGGCGGACGTGAGGGAGGTCGTCGTGATCGACATGCAACTGCGCTTACCGAACCTTGAGCTCAAACCACGGCGGCGTGGGCTCACGATGGTCATCGATCCGGGATTGTTCACCGGTCAATTCGAAGACGCCATAGACAGCGTCGGAGAATTCGTGGATTTCGTGAAGTTCGGCTGGGGAACCTGCCTGGTCACCAAAGACATCAAACGCAAGATCGACATCTTGCGCAGCGCAGATATCGATTTCTACTTCGGCGGTACCCTGTTCGAACGCTTCGCGCTGGACGGACTCGTGTCGGAGTGGCTGGCGCTGTGCCGTCAGCTGGGTGCTACGCACGTCGAGATATCTAACGGCACGATCCCCATCGACAACACCGAAAAAGCTCGCTGGGTAGGCCGATTCGCTGACGAGTTCGTCGTCATCAGCGAGGTCGGTTTCAAGGACATCAAGCGTTCCGATGCGCTGGCACCGGGGCGCTGGCTTTCCTTCATTGAGGAGGACTTCGCCGCCGGGGCTTACCTGGTCACCACCGAGGCCCGAGAGAGCGGGCGCAGCGGGATCTGCCGGTCCGACGGCCAACCGCGCCACGAGTTGGTCAACGAGATCGTCAGATCCGGTATTGACCTTGACCGGCTGCTGTTCGAAGCTCCGAGCAAGGAACTGCAGACCTACTTCCTGCGCCGGATCGGTCCGCTGGTCAACTTGGGCAATGTGCGCGCCGAGGACGTGATCGCACTCGAGACGCTGCGCCGGGGCCTGCGCTCGGACACCTTGCCGGGGGTCCTGTGATGGTTACGCCTGTATTGGGCGTCTCAGCGAACCTTTTCCATCTGGCGATTCCCGCCTTGGACTTAGACGATGCCCGACGATTCTACGTCGACGGCCTCGGCTGCACGCTGGCCCGGCGATACGCAGACCGGATCACCCTGGATTTCTTCGGCGACCAAGTCGTCTGCCACCTCTCCGGCCGCGTCGACCCTGCTCCTGAGCTGTATCCCCGACATTTCGGGATGACATTCCGGTATAAGGAGGACTGGGATCGGTTGCTCCGCGTGGCCAGAGCCCGCGATCTACCGTTCTTCGCCGACCCCTTTCGCCGTTTCGACGGCCGACCCGAAGGGCACGACACGTTCGTACTGCGGGATCCCTCGAA
The DNA here is from genome assembly GCA_032230565.1 of Pseudonocardiales bacterium. Lineage (GTDB taxonomy): Bacteria > Actinomycetota > Actinomycetes > Mycobacteriales > Pseudonocardiaceae. Next base: position 14,397 of record JAVXWL010000067.1, read on the forward strand.
CAACCTGCTGGAGTTCAAACACTACGACAACCCGACGATGATTTACTGACCTCGTGAGTACGCAGCGCGCAGCGCAGCGTGCCACCGAACCGCCTGCGCATCGGTCAAGGCGCTCACCTGGTCGACGATCACGCGCAACCGCGCACTGTCATCCGCGGCGTCATGCCAGGCCGGAAGCAGCGCCGGATCCAGCGGCTTCGGCGCCTGAGACACCAAAGCTGCACACAGCTCGGCGACCAGCTCCCGTTGCCGGGCCTGCACGGCCAGCCTCCGGGGATCGCGCATCACAAATCGCAGTGCCACCGCCTTGAGCAGTGCCACCTCGGCAGCCACCTGGTGGGGTATCACCAGGTGGGCGTGGTAACGCCCCAGCGGGGCCGGCCCGAACCTGGCCAGCGTCGCCGACACCACAGCGGACACGAATCGCCCCACCAGCTCGCTGGTGAGCTCCTTCAACGCGACTTGGGCGGCCAGCGAGCCGTCGTATCGCCGCAACGCGCCAAGCACCGGAAGTGCCAGGAGTCCCACCGCCGCGTCCTGCAACCGAGCATTGGGCAGCACGCTGAAATGTTTCGCGGTGAGCTCCGCGAGCAGCGCCCGCTCTGCCGGATCAGCCAGGCTGTCCAGCGAGATGCGGCCGGCCAGGATTCCGTCCTCGACATCGTGCACCGAGTACGCGACGTCATCGGCCCAATCCATCACTTGAGCTTCCAGGCATCGCTGCCCCTCGGAAGCACCGTCTCGCAGCCAGCCGAACACCGCCGCATCGTCAGCGTAAAAGCCGAACTTGCCCATCCCGCTGGCCCGCGGCCAGGGATATTTGACGGTGGCGTCCAGCGACGCTCTGGTGAGGTTGAGCCCGTGACTGCGCCCGGTCTCGGGATCGAGCAGCTTGGGCTCCAGTCTGGTGAGGATTCGCAGCGTCTGCGCGTTGCCCTCAAAACCACCGCACGGCGCGGCGACCTCGTTCAACACCTGCTCGCCGTTGTGGCCAAACGGGGGATGGCCGATGTCATGGGCCAAGCCCGCGGTCTCCACCACGTCGGGATCGCAACCCAGCTCGGTGGCGATGCCTCGGCCGATCTGGGCAACCTCCAGCGAATGGGTCAGCCGGGTCCTGGGAACGTCACCCTCCCCCGGGCCAACCACCTGGGTCTTGCCCGCAAGCCTGCGCAGCGCCGCGGAGTGCAGAACCCGGGCGCGGTCTCTGGCGAAGGGGCTGCGGCGCTCCAGGCGCGACCCGGGCAAGGTAGCTCGCTTCGCCGACTCGGGAAGCAGCCGCTGCCAGTCCTGTTCGGTGTAGGGGCGGCCCACCGCGGTCATCCCAGGTCGGTGCCGTAGGACTCGGCCGGGGCGTGCGTCAACCGGTAGTCCAGCAGCGCGGCGCTCTCCCGGACGATGTAGCGGGCCTGGATGGTGCGGGTCGCCACAATCGGACCGCTCCGGGTCGGCGAGGTCCAGGCAGCCAGCCCAAGGTCGTCTGACATCGTACGAGACCGCAACGAGTGCCACGGATCGCTGACGATCACAGCGGTGTGCCATCCTGCGACCGCTGCCCGACCGGCCACCGCGCGCAGGCTCTCCAGGGTGTCGCGACCCTCCCCGATCGGCACCACGGCGCCGGGCGGGATCCCATAAGAGGTCAGGTATTGGCGCCCGGCCTGCGCCTCGGTGTAGTTGTCGCCGTCCCGGCGACCACCGACTGTGACGATGAGTGGCGCTACCCCGTCGCGCCAGAGCCGCGCGGCGTGGTCAAGCCGGGATCCCAGCACCGCCGAGGGCGTCCCGTCGTACTGCGCCGCGCCCAGCACGATCACGACGTCAGCCTTCGCCCGGTCATCGACCCGGGCCACCTGCCACACCCGGAACACCGTGCCGCCCACGATCAGACCACCGACCAGCACCGCGCCCAGGATCAGCCGGAGCAGCGCGGATCGGAAAGGCCGATCACCCACCGATGCGACCCGCTGCGGTGGCTAGTGGTCCACCGGAACGGCCCCGCCGCACGGCGAGAACCTCCGCGACCACGGACACCGCCGTCTCCGCCGGGCGAGCCGCGCCCACATCCAGACCCATCGGTCCATGCAGCCGCGCCAGCTGCTCTTCGGTGATCCCGGCGTCGCGTAGCCGCCTGCGCCGAACTTCCTGAGTGTGCCGCGATCCCATCGCGCCACAGAAACCACGCCCCGATCGCAGCAGCTCCACCAGCACGGCGTCGAACGCCGGTCCATGGTCCAGCAGCGCCAGCACGTCGACGGAGGCGAACTCCTTTGCGGCGACGATCGCGGGTTCCAACTCGGTTTCGACGCGCACCGCCCAACCCAGCAGCTCACACTGCGCTGCCAGGGCGGTCCCGATCGCCCCACGACCGACGATCAGCATCGTGGTAACCGGCACCCATACATCGAGCAGTACCGGGGTGCCTGCCGCGTCACCCTGCTCGGTGGCCGTCGCGCCGATGCGGGCCAGTTCACGCATTCTGGCCAGCGCTATCTCATCGGTGTCCGGGCCGCCGAGCGTGCCGACGACATCTTTCAGCCCAGCGCCGGCCGCCACCAGCACGGCCGACCCATCGCCAGTGGAAACCAGTGCGCAGGGTTCACCGTCGGCGAGTGCGGCGCCCAACGCAGCGGCGGCTGGTGCAGGCAGTGGATGGCCCAACAGCTGAGCGCCACCTGCGCAGGCGAGACCGGCGTCCAGCGCGTTGATCTCGGTGACGTGGCCCTTAGCCGTGCCGGGCGTCGACACCGCGGACCTCAGCAACGGCAGTGCGACGGTGTCCATGGTGCCCTCGAACAGGGCACCCGCCCGGTCACCGTCGGCGGTGCCGGCCAACAGCTGACCGGTGGCGACGGTGCCAAAACCTTGCCGTTGCAGCACCCGCACTACTCCGGCTGGCCGACCCTGCTCGGTCCAGCGGCGCAGTGCGTCACCAGCGTCCCTGCGGTGACGCGTTTCCTCGGTGCTTCCCATGGTGTTTTTCGGGGGGCTGACAGCGTCCATGCCATCATGCTCTCAGAAGTCAGCAGCCGATCAGGCGAGCCGCGAGATACGACTCCACCTGATCCATCGCAACCCGCTGCTGAGCCATGGTGTCCCGCTCGCGCACCGTTACCGCATGGTCGGTCAATGAGTCGAAGTCCACCGTCACGCAGAACGGGGTGCCGATCTCATCCTGCCGGCGGTAGCGGCGGCCGATGGCGCCCGCGTCGTCGAAGTCGACATTCCAGTGCCGTCGCAGCGCCGCCGCGACGTCCCGGGCCTTGGGCGACAGGTCGGCGTTGCGCGACAGCGGCAGCACCGCGGCCTTTACCGGCGCGAGCCGCTTGTCCAGCCGCAGCACCACACGACGATCCACCCCGCCCTTGGCGTTAGGTGCCTCGTCCTCCGCGTATGCCTCCAGCAGAAACGCCATCATGGGACGACCGACGCCGGCCGCGGGTTCGATCACATAGGGCCGGTACCGGGAATCGGTGGCCTGGTCGTAGTAGGACAGGTCGACCCCGGAGTGGTTGGAGTGCGTGGTGAGGTCGAAATCGGTGCGGTTGGCGATGCCCTCCAGCTCGCCCCACTGCTGACCCGAGGAGAAGCCGAACCGGTACTCCACGTCCACGGTCCGCTTGGAATAATGCGAGAGCTTCTCCTTGGGATGCTCATAGTGCCGCAAGTTGTCCCGATTGATACCCAGGTCGACATACCAGTCGGTGCGGGTATCGATCCAGTACTGGTGCCACTGCTCGTCAGTGCCCGGCTCGACGAAGAACTCCATCTCCATCTGCTCGAATTCACGGGTGCGGAAGATGAAGTTGCCCGGCGTGATCTCATTGCGGAAGCTCTTGCCGATCTGCCCGATACCGAACGGTGGCTTTTTACGGGCCGACATCACAACGTTCTGGAAATTGATGAAAATGCCCTGCGCGGTTTCTGGGCGCAGGTAATACAGGCCGTCCTCGGACTCCACCGGACCCAGGTACGTCTTGAGCATCATATTGAACTCGCGCGGCTCGGTGTATTGGCCGCGGGTGCCGCAGTTCGGGCACGGGACCGCCGACAGGTCGTCCTCGAGCACGTCCTTGCCAGTGCGTTCGGCGTAGTCCTCGACGAGCTGGTCAGCCCGATACCGCTTGTGGCAGCTCTGGCACTCCACCAGCGGGTCGTGAAAGGCCTGCACGTGACCCGAGGCGATCCACACCTCGCGGGGCAGGATCACCGACGAGTCCAGACCCACGACATCGTCTCGGCCGGTGACCATCGACCGCCACCACTGGCGCTTGACATTCTCCTTGAGTTCCACGCCGAGCGGGCCATAGTCCCAGGCCGAGCGGGTGCCACCGTAGATCTCCCCACTCGGGAACACGAAGCCACGGCGCTTGCACAGGCTGACGACGGTTTCGATGCGATCCGCGGGCACTGGGGATCTCCTAGTGACGGTTGTGGTACGTGCGTGCCCACATTAGCGATCGTCGGATCCGAACCCCCGGTCGGCGTCGAGCGCAAGCAGGCTGGCGTGATCGGTCACCGCACCGCCCTCGGCGGCGACCAGCACCTCGTAGCCACCGGGCTCGCCGGTCAGCGCCTCGGACAGCAGCGGCACCACGTGTTCGCGGACCTCGAATACCGACAGCGTGCGGCGATAAGCGACGACCGACTGGAACTGCACGACCAGCACCCACCGGGCGGTGTCATCCGGGGAGCGGCCTAGCTGACCACCCAGGCAACCCCGCTGCGCGGTCAGCAACGCCAGCGCCCGGCGTGCGCTGGTGAGAAAGTCCTCGGCCTGCGCAGGTTCGACAGCGAAACGGCAGATTAAGATCACGGGTCCTCCGGTAGTGCTGGGAGGATGACGGTAGCGAGTCGCCGGGCTGGTGACGTCGTGCCGGGCGACCCGGCGCTTACCATGGCTGGCGAACCGGGATTGGGATCGAGCGGGGAAAGTGAGGGAGACGGTATGGCGGGTGTCACCGCAGAGGCAGTATCGGAACCGCCCGTCGACGACGAGCATTCCCCCGGCCGGCCGGTTCCCGGGCCGGCGGCGATCCGTCCGCGAGCGACCCTGGAGGCGGCCGGTGAACTGCTACGGGCGCTGTCCGCGCCGGTGCGGATAGCCATCGTGCTGCAGCTGCGCGACAGCGGCCGCTGCGTCCACGAGCTGGTCAACGCGCTGGGCGTCACTCAACCGTTGATCAGCCAGCACCTGCGGGTGCTCAAGTCCGCCGGGGTGGTCGACGGCGAACGACACGGCCGCGAGGTCGTTTACCGGCTGGTCGACGAGCACCTGTCGCATATCGTGCTCGATGCCGTGACCCACGTGGAGGAGGAATGACCGCGTCGCGTCCAGTCGCGCCGCTGCGCTCCACGCGGCAGCGGACCGCGGTGGCCAGGCTGCTCGACGACATCGACGACTTCCGCTCCGCCCAGGAGATCCACGAGGAGTTGCGACACCGCGGCGAGGGCATCGGCTTGACCACGGTGTACCGCACCCTGCAGACCCTCGCCGAGGCCGGTGAGATCGACGTGCTGCGCACCACCAGCGGCGAGGCGCTCTACCGGCGCTGCTCGGCGCATCACCATCACCACCTGGTGTGCCGGCAGTGCGGACATACCGTGGAGGTTGAGGGCCCGACCGTGGAGCTGTGGGCCGAGAAGGTGGCCAACGACCACCACTTCACTGACATCGACCACACGGTCGAGATCTCCGGCCGCTGCCCCGACTGCCCGTCTTCCTGACTCCTCGGCCATCAGCCAGGCAGCAGCTCGCCACGTACCTGCGAGGCCGCGGACACCACCAGCATGAGCAAGGTGCCCAGTGGCATGGTGTCCAGACCGGCGGCCGGGAATGCGTAGCGCAGCGTCACATCCGCGCCGCGCTCGGTACGGACCAGCCCCAAGGTGCCGAACAAGCCCTGGCCGGCCCGGCTGGCGACTCGCTCTGCCAGTTCATCCTCATCCGGAACATCCCAGGCGACCACGCAAGTCAAACTGAGCATCGCCAAGCCCTCAGCGAGTTCCACCGCCTGCACTGCGCACGGCACGTCGGCGTGCTGGAAGGTCAGGGAGCCGTCGTCGTCGACCTTGACGTCCTGGTAGCGCTCCAAAGCTGTTCGGGCGGCGTCGAGCAGTTCCCGGGTGGCGGTGGCACCCTCGTCGTGGCTCATCCGATCGTTCTCCTCGGAGTGCGAATTTCGACAGGCCCGGCGTCGGCAGCGCTGCCGAACCGGCGGTCCCGGGCTGCGTAGACCTCGCAGGCCCGCCACAAATCGCGGCGATCCAGGTCGGGGAACAAGACGTCTTGGAACACCAGCTCGGCGTAGGCAGCCTGCCAGATGAGGAAATTCGAGATGCGCTGTTCACCCGACGGCCGCAGGAAGAGGTCAACATCGGGCATGTCCGGCTCATCGAGGTACCGGGCCAGCATCCGCTCGTCGACCCGCTCTGGATTGATCTCGCCGCGCGCCGCGCGGCGGGCCACCTCGCGCGCTGCGTCAGCGATCTCGGCGCGTCCGCCGTAGTTCACGCACATGGTCAGGGTCATGACGTTGTTGTCCGCGGTCAGCTCCTGGGCGAGCTCAAGCTCTCGGATCACGCTGCGCCACAACCGTGGGCGGCGCCCGGCCCAGCGCACTCGGACTCCCATCTCGTGCATCTGGTCGCGGCGCCGGCGGATGACGTCGCGGTTGAAACCCATCAGAAAGCGCACCTCTTCGGGGCTGCGCCGCCAGTTCTCGGTGGAGAACGCGTACGCCGACAGCCACGTCACGCCCAGCTCGATGCACCCGGAGACGACGTCGAGCAGTACGGCCTCACCACGGCGGTGGCCCTCGGTACGCGACAGCCCACGCTGCTGCGCCCACCGCCCGTTGCCATCCATCACCAGCGCGACATGCCGCGGCACCCGCTCTGGAGCCAGCAACGGCGGCCGAGCCCCAGAAGGATGCGGATCAGGCACTCGAACCACCGCCACATCCTGCCGCCCGACGCATTCAGCGGGCTCAGCGGGGCTATTCGGCCGCTGATAACCCCGCTGAGCCCGCTGAATGCGGGAGGCGGGGCCGTTCGACCAGAGGTAGCGAACGGAGTTGGCGTTCAAGGTGCCACTGCAGGTGGGCGGCGATGAGGCCGCTGGCCTCGCGGGCGACCGGGGGCGCGGCGTCCTCTGCGATCTGCCAGTCCCCGCACTCCAGTGCGCCAAGCAGTTGCACACTCTGTGCCGACGGGGAGGCCGCCCCGGCCGGACGGCATCCGGGACAGACCACGCCCCCGGCGGGAACGCTGAACGCCCGGTGCGGTCCCGGCTCACCGCATCGGGCGCAGTTGGTCAAGGCTGGCGCCCATCCCGCGGTGCCCATCGCGCGGAGCAGGAAGGCGTCGAGCACCAGCGGCGCGTGTCGTTGCCCGTCAGCCAGTGCCCTCAGGGCACCGACCACTAGCAGGTACAGCCGCAGCACCGGCTCCCCCTCCGCGCCGGCCAGCCGCTCGGCGGTCTCCAGCACCGCGCAACCGGCGGTGTAGCGGCCGTAGTCACCGACCAGTCGGGAACCGAAGCCGTCGACGGTCTCGACCTGGGTGACGATGTCCAGCGTCCGCCCGCGGTAGAACTGCACGTCGACGTGCCCGAACGGCTCCACCCGGGCGCCGAACCGCGACGAGGTGCGGCGCACGCCTTTGGCCACCGCGCGCACCCGCCCGTGCCGGCGGGTCAGCAGCGTGATGATCCGATCGGCTTCACCCAACTTCTGTACCCGCAGCACCACCCCGGTGTCGCGGTAGAGGTTCACCGGCCCATCCTCGCACCGCAGCCTCAGACGAGTCAGAAACCGAGCCGACGAAGCTGTTTAGGATCTCGTTGCCAGTCCTTGGCAACCTTCACGTGCAGGTCCAGGTACACAGAGGTGCCCAGCAGCGCCTCGATGTGCGTCCGCGCGCGGCTGCCGACTTCCTTGAGGCGCTGGCCGCCGCGTCCGATCACGATCGCCTTCTGGCTGTCGCGTTCGACGTAAAGGTTGACATAGACATCGAGCAGGCCGGCTCGTCCCTCCCGGGGGTTCATCTCCTCCACCACGACGGCCAGCGAGTGCGGCAGCTCCTCACGCACACCTTCTAGCGCCGCCTCCCGGACCAGCTCAGCGACCAGGGTCTGCTCCGGTTCGTCAGTGAGCTCCCCGCTGGGGTACAGCGGTGGCGACTCCGGCATGCGGGCCAGCAGCAGGTCAGCGAGCAGACCCACCTGGAAACCATCGACCGCCGACACCGGCACCAGCTCAGCGAACTCGTCGAAGCCTGCTGAGCGGGCCAGCTCAGCGAGTCCGGCGAGCTGCTCAGCCACTCGCTGTGGGGCCACCAGATCGGTCTTGGTCACGATGCCGAAGACCGGGGTGCGCCGCGCCAGGGCAGCCAGCTCACTGGCGATGAACCGGTCCCCGGAACCGATCGTGGCGTCAGCGGGCACGCAAAATCCGATCACGTCCACCTCTGACCAGGTCGCCCTCACCAGGCTGTTGAGCCGCTCGCCGAGCAGGGTTCGGGGCCGGTGCAGACCCGGGGTGTCCACCAGGATGAGCTGCCCGCTGGGCTGATGGACGATTCCCCGGATGGTGTGCCGGGTGGTCTGCGGGCGGCTGGAGGTGATCGCCACCTTGTGACCCACCAGCGAGTTGGTCAGCGTTGACTTGCCGACGTTGGGCCTGCCGACCAGGCAGGCGAACCCGGCCCGAAACGGCCCGCCGGTGTGCTGTGTCATGCCCGTCACGGCTGGTCCGTTGTGCGCAGCACGCTGCTGACGACGCCGCGCTGGTCCACCACCAGCACCGGGGCAGCCGGGCCGAGGTCCCGGACCGCAGCCAGCGAGGCAGCATCCACCGCGCCGGAGCCAGATACCACCGCGGCTGCCTCCAAGCCGCGCGCACCGCTGGCCGCGGCCGCGGCCACCGCCGCCTGCAGCGCGGTCAACTCCAGCGAGGGCAGTGACACCGTGACACCGGTGTAGCTGCGCCCGTCGGTGTCGCGTACCGCGGCACCCTGCTGGGCGCCGGTGCGGGCCAGGGCCGAGCGCGCCAGCGTCACCATCTTGGCGTCTTCCGGATCTAGGTTGGTGGTGTCAGGCACTGGTATCGCTCGCTTCCTGCGGGGGGTCGGCCGCGGCGGGGTGCTGGTTGTGAGTCGGGGGCTGGCGGATGGTGGAATCGGACTGCGCGGAGACTCGGCGTGCGGTGATGGTCGTGATGCGCAGCCGCCCGCGACGATCGTTGCCGCCCTCGGCGCGCAGCCGCAAGCCGGCCACCTCCGCCTCGGCACCGGGCACCGGAACCCGACCCAACCGCTGTGCCAGCAGCCCCCCAACGGTTTCCACGTCAGTGTCCGCGAGGTCCACTTCGAACAGCTCGGCCAGATCGATCACCGGCAGCCGGCTGATCATGCGTACCGTACCGTCCCGGAGATGCTCGATCGGTGGCCGCTGGTCGGTGTCGGACTCGTCGGTGATCTCGCCGACGATCTCCTCGAGGATATCCTCGATCGTCAGCAGGCCGGCGGTGCCACCGTATTCGTCGACCACGACGGCCATGTGGTTGTGCGAGAGCTGCATCTCCTTGAGCAGCTCGGTCAGCAGCTTGGAGTCAGGTACAAAGGTCGCGGGCCGCATCACCTCGCCGACGGTGCCACCGGTGGGCTGTTCGGCCGCCACCAGATCCTTGATGTGCACGACACCGACGATGTCATCGACGCTCTCCCCGATCACCGGGATCCGGGAGAACCCCGAACGTAGGCATAACGCCACCGCCTGACGTACTGATTTTTCCTGCTCAATCCAGACAATCTCGGTACGGGGCACCATCACCTCACGCGCCACGGTATCGCCGAGCTCGAAGACGGAATGGATCATTTCGGCCTCGCCGGCCTCGACCACGCCGCTCTGACCCGCCATGTCCACCAGCTCTCGAAGCTCGACCTCCGAGCTGAACGGTCCTTCTGGAAAGCCTCTACCGGGGGTGATCGCATTTCCAACGAAAATGAGTAGCCGCGACAGCGGCCCCAGGATCCGGCCTAGCACCCGGACCGGTCCGGCCACGGCGAGGCCGACGGCATAGGGATGCTGGCGCCCGATGGTGCGCGGACCAACCCCGACGACTACGTAGGTCACCACCACCATCGCCAACCCCGTGACGAGCACCGCGAGCCAGACCGGTGTCAACGCCCGCAACGCCGCGACCGTAACGAGCACCGTGGCGGTCAACTCGCAGCTCAGCCGCAATAACAGCAGCAAGTTGACGTGCCGGGGCCGGTCAGCGATGACCAACGCCAGCGCGCTGGCGCCGAAGCGGCCGGAGCGCACCAGGGCCTCGACCCGGGCCCGGGACACCGTGCCCAGCGCGGCGTCAGCCGCAGCGAACCCCCCTGCAGCCACCAGCAGCGCGGCGGCCAGCATGAGCAAGGGAACCGAAGAACTCAGCACTGTCGATCCTGCTGTCCCGGGCGGTTATCCGGGCGGGCCGGACTCCTGCGGCCCGTCCAGACCGACCACTCCAAGCAGTCGGGTGTCCGCATCCCGCTGTGCGATCCGGCGTCGGTTGGCCAGGTCGGCGCGCCGCAACTCAGCGAGGATTCCGTCCTGGAGGGAGAACATCTCGCGCTCCTCGGCGTGGTCGGCGTGGTCGTAACCCAGTAGGTGCAGCACGCCATGCACGGTGAGCATCTGGAGCTCGTCGAGCAGCGCGTGACCCGCTGCGGCGGCTTGTTCGATGGCGACCTCTGGGCACAGCACAATGTCGCCGAGCAATGCGGGACCACCGGATGGGCTGTCCGGCCGACCACCCGCCAGCCCGCCCTCCTCCGCGTCGTCCATGGGGAAGGCCATTACGTCGGTGGGCCCCGGCAGGTCCATCCAGCGCTGGTGCAGATCGGCCATCACCCCACTACCGACCAGCAGCACGGACAGTTCCGCCAATGGGCTCACGCCCAACTGGTCCATCGCGAAACGTGCCGCAGCGGCGATTGATGCTTCGGGAATGACTGTGCCGGACTCGTTAGCGATCTCGATGCCCACGCCGGCGTCACCGTCTCCGGCGGCGGTCGGTCCGGTTGGGCACCGGACGCGCGCCGGTGCCTTCTTGGAGGACGTCCCACCGCGCATAAGCGTCCACGATGTCAGTGACCAGCCGGTGCCGGACCACGTCAGCACTCGAGAGCTGCGCGAAATGTACGTCTTCCACACCGTCGAGGATATGCTGGACGATCCGCAGCCCGGACACCTGACCGCCTGGCAGGTCGATCTGCGTCACGTCCCCGGTGACCACGACTTTGGAACCGAAACCCAGCCGGGTGAGGAACATCTTCATCTGTTGCGGAGTGGTGTTCTGCGCCTCGTCGAGGATGATGAAGGCATCGTTGAGAGTGCGGCCCCGCATGTAGGCCAGCGGCGCGACCTCGATAGTCCCAGCGGCCATCAACTTGGGGATCGACTCCGGGTCGAGCATGTCATGTAAAGCGTCGTAGAGCGGGCGCAGGTACGGGTCGATCTTCTCGTACAGGGTGCCGGGCAGAAAGCCCAACCGTTCTCCAGCCTCGACTGCCGGCCGGGTGAGGATTATCCGGTTGACCTGTTTGGTCTGCAGCGCCTGCACCGCCTTGGCCATGGCCAGGTACGTCTTACCAGTGCCGGCGGGTCCGATGCCGAATACGATCGTAAAGCGGTCGATGGCGTCGACGTAACGCTTCTGGTTCAGCGTCTTGGGCCGGATCGTGCGCCCGCGCCGGGACAGAATGTCCAGGCTGAGTACCTCGGCGGGCGATTCGGCGTTTCCCTGGGTGAGCATCGTCAGGGTCTCCCGGACCGCGCCAGGACCGAACTGCTGACCGCGGCGGGCCAGGGTGACCAACTCGCCGAAGGCGCGCTCGGCAAATGCGACGTCCGCCGGCGTACCGGTGAGGGTCACCTCGTTTCCGCGCACGTGCACGTCAGCGGCGAGCAGCTCTTCGGTGATCTTCAGGTTCTCGTCACGGGATCCGAGCAGGGACAGCACGGCAGTGTCTGGGATCACGATCTTCGACTGGACCGGCTGGGGCTGCGTCGTCTCCGAACCGGATCGGGAGGTGCCCTCCGCTGGGGTAGGGGTCACGTGGGAGTGGGTCCTGCTTCCTGCGCACGCGCGCGTCTCGGGTCAACCGGTAGGACAGATGCTAGCCGCAGACCCGGCTCCGCGGGGCGTTGATTGCTTGTCAGCCCTCGCGGCTCAACTACACCTTGTGCTTGGACACCGGCTGGGCAGCTGTAGCGACCCGATCACGAAATGCATTAGTTATCGGTCGGGAAATGAGCTGTGGCCGGGCGAGTTCGCACAGTAACGGCTGTTATTTCGGCGATCAGAATGGTGTTGCAAAAACTCACAGGAAAGGATGCTGCGCCGCGGCGGATACTGGGGGCTGTCCCGCCGCGGCGCAGCGCCGCCGGACCGAGGGGGGAGGTGCCCGGCGGAGCTCTGTGGGCTTGGTTCTAAGCCCGACTCATCCTCAATCAAGTGGCTTGCGTACTTAATGTTAGCCTTTCGCGGCTCTCTCTCACTATTTATCACCTGAATGACCTAGCTCCAGCGCTGAGAGAGGGCGCTAATTGCACCGAGAGCGACTGCTCCGGCACTCGAAGAACGCAATACCCCTCGACCGAGCCGCACCGGCAGACCTCCTGCCGCAGTCAACGTGGTCAGTTCGACGTCGGTGATGCCACCCTCGGGTCCGACCACGAGCAGTAGTTCTCCCTCGGTGGGCAACGCCACCTTGGGCAGCGGTTGAGCGGCACTCTCATGCAATACCAGGCACCCAGCGGCGGCAGCACAGCGCTGGCCGAGAGCGGTGGTGTCCAGTGGCTCAGCCACCTCGGGGAACCATCCGCGGCGGGACTGCTTGGCCGCCTCTCGAGCGGCCTGCCGCCAGCGGGACAGTGCGTTGGCTCCGCGCGGCCCATCGTCCCAGCGGGCCACGCAGCGGTCAGCTCGCCAAGGCAGTACCGCGTCCACTCCCGCTTCAGTGGCCAGCTCCACCGCCAGCTCCCCACGTGGACCCTTGACCAGCGCCTGGGCGAGCGTAACCCGCAAAACCGGCGCGGGCTCGCGCTCCCGACGCAGCACCTTCAGGTACAGCCGATCACGACCCGCATCGAGCACCTCACACACGGCCAACTCCCCGCAGCCGTCGGTGAGCACCAGACCCTCGCCGACGCGCAACCGTCGCACAGTCGCGGCGTGCCTGCCCTCGGGTCCATCCAGCGTCGTCTCGGCACCCTCGCAAGGCAACTGCTCGGCGAAGAACACCGGCAGGCTGGTCACCGTGGCTCCTCAGACCCGTCGAACCTCAGCGCCCGCCCAAGGAGTCCCGCAACCGGGAGAACAAACCACCGGCCCGCCCGTTCGCCGTGAGCTCAGCCTGTTCCTCATCCCGCAGCACGGCGAGCTCGCGCAACAGCTCAGTCTGCCGGGGATCCAGCCGGGTGGGGGTCACTACATCGAGGTGGACGAACAGGTCACCCCGTCCCTCGACGCGGCCGGTGCTGCGCAGCCGTGGCATCCCACGCCCGCGCAGAGTCAGCACGGTCGCACACTGGGTGCCCGGTTCCACGCGCACCTCTTCAGTGCCATCGAGGGTCTCCAGCGCGACGGTGGTGCCCAATGCGGCGGCGGTCATCGGGACCCGGACAGTGCAATGCAGGTCAGCGCCATCGCGGGTGAACGTCTCGTGCGGCACTTCCTGCACCTCGACGTACAGATCACCCGCGGGACCGCCGCCAGGACCTACCTCCCCTTGACCGGCCAGCCGCACCCGCATTCCATCGCCCACCCCGGCAGGCACCTTGGCCGTGACAGTGCGGCGGGTCCGGACCCGGCCATCGCCACCGCATTGGCGGCAGGGGTCCGGGATGACCTCGCCGAAGCCGCGGCACACTGGGCACGGCCGCGAGGTCACCACCTGCCCGAGAAATGAACGCTGGACGTTCTGCACCTCGCCGGCGCCGGCACAGGTGTCGCAGGTCTGCGGGCGGGTGCCGGGCGCGCAACCCGACCCGTTGCATTCGCTACACAGCACAGCAGTGTCGACCGTTAGCTCGCGAGATGCCCCGCTCGCACACTCCTCGAGGACAAGCTGCAGCCGGATCAGCGCATCCGAACCGCTCTGCACTCGGCTACGTGGCCCCCGCCGGCCGGCGCCACCGGTCGCGCCGAAGAAGGCATCCATGATGTCGCCGAAACCGAACCCACCGAAGGGATCACCCCCTGCGCCGCGACCAGCGCCAGACTCCAGCGGGTCCCCGCCGAGGTCGACGATCTGGCGCTTCTGCGGGTCGGTCAGAACCTCATAGGCCGCGGTGATGGTCTGGAAACGCTGCTGCGCCTCGGCGTCAGGATTGACGTCGGGGTGCAGCTCCCGCGCCAGCTTCCGGTATGCGCGTTTGATCTGTTCCGCGCTAGCGTCCCGGGGCACACCCAGGATCGCGTAGTAGTCCCTGGCCACGCTGGCGTCCTCCTGCCGCAGCCCTCGCCGCGGTAATCGTCGTACATATCGATGAGCCCGACTCGCTCACCGGGTAGTCAGGATCTCTCCCACGTATCGTGCTACCGCGCGCACCGCGGCGATGGTGCCCGGATAGTCCATTCTGGTCGGGCCGACCACGCCCATCCCCCCGACCACCGTGCCATGTGAGGCATAGCCGATCGAGACCAACGAGGTGCTGCGCATCTCCTCAGCCTCGTTCTCCTCACCGATCCGCACGGTGATGGTGCCCGAATCACGGGCGACGGCCAGCAGCTTGAGCACGATGACCTGCTCCTCCAACGCCTCCAGTACCTGGCGTAACGAACCAGGGAAGTCAGTGGCGTTTCGGGTGAGGTTGGCTGTACCCCCGAGCAGCAACCGCTCCTCGGGGTGTTCCACCAACGTCTCGATGAGAATTGTGGAGGCCCGGGTCATCGCGTCGCGAAGCTCAATCGGCGCCTGATCGGGAAGGTCGGCCACGGCGGCGGAGGCTTCCGCCAGCCGGCGCCCGGCCAGCGCCTGGTTGAGCAGTGTTCGTAGCTGCGCCACCTGGTCTTCGGTGATGACATCGCCCAGGTCGAGCAGACGCTGGTCCACTCGGCCAGCATCAGTGATCAGGACCAACATCAACCGGGCCGGGGTTACCGCGAGCACCTCGAGGTGGCGCACCGTGGAACGGCTCAGCGTGGGGTACTGGATCACCGCCACCTGCCGGGTGAGCTGGGCAAGCAACCGCACGCTGCGGCGCAACACATCGTCGAGGTCGACCGCACCGTGCAGGAACGTCTGCACCGCTCGGCGCTCGGCCGCCGACAGCGGCTTGATCTCCGAGAGCCGGTCGACGAACAGCCGGTAACCCTTGTCGGTGGGCACTCGACCGGCGCTGGTGTGCGGCTGAGTGATGTAGCCGTCTTCTTCCAGCGCCACCATGTCGTTGCGAATGGTTGCACTGGATACCCCGAACTGGTGGCGCTCCACCAGCGATCGGGACGCCACGGGCTCATGGGTGGCCACGTAGTCGGTGACGATGGCGCGCAGTACCTCAAACCGGCGATCGTCCGCGTTCACGTCACCTCCCTGGTGCGTAGGTTCTGCTACTGAGCCCTGGCCCTGGTAGGGCCCTGTGACCCGAGTCTAGTGCGCCCCGGGCGCAGCCGCCGGAACCCGCCGACACGCCCGATAGCCTGGGCCCTCGCGCTGAGGACGGCGAACGGAGGTGAGCGCCGGCTGTGATCTTCACAGAAGTCCGGCATGGGCGCCCTCCTGATTCCGCGCAGCTGTCAGGATGCTAGGAGGTTGCGGACGACAGCGTCGGCGAGTAGGCGGCCGCGGCGGGTGAGTACCAGCCGGTCGCCTGGTGCGGCGATGAGTAGACCGTCGGAGATCGCGCGATCGGCGGCGGCCCTGCCCGGCGAGTCGAGGGCCGCCAGAGGCAATCCCTCGGCCATCCGCAGTCCCAGCATCACCCGCTCGGTGTGCTGCTCCTCAGGGCTGAGGATCTCCCGGCCGGCCGCGGGGGAACAACGGGCCTGCAGCGCGGCGGCGTAGCGGGCTGGGTGTTTGATGTTCCACCATCGCACCCCGCCGACGTGGGAATGCGCACCAGGGCCGGCGCCCCACCAGTTTCCCCCCGCCCAGTAGCCGACGTTGTGCCGGCAGCGGGACCCGGCAGCCTTCGCCCAGTTGGATACCTCATACCAGTGCAAACCCGCTACAGACAGCGCCGTGTCAATCTGCTCGTAGCGCTCAGCAAGCACATCGTCGTCCGGGGCGGGCAGCTCACCACGGGCCACCCGCCGGGCCAGGGCCGTACCAGGCTCGACAACCAGGGCGTACGCCGATACGTGGTCGACTCCTGCGCTGAGCACCGCATCCAGGGATGCGGCCAGGTCGTCGCGGGTCTCCCCCGGCGTGCCGTAGATCAGATCCAGGCTGACCTGGCCGATCCCAGCGGCGCGGGCCTGCGCCGCCGCGGCCACCGGCCGACCTGGGGTGTGCACCCGGTCGAGCACGGCCAGCACGTGCGGAGCGGCGCTTTGCATCCCGAGCGAGACCCGCGTGTAGCCAGCCGCGGCGATCCCGGCGAAGAACTCGGGTGAGGTGGATTCGGGGTTGGCCTCGGTGGTCACCTCGGCGCCTGGGCCTAGTCCCAGCGAGCTGCGGACGGCGTCGAGCACTGCGGCCAGCCCCGCGGCACCGAGCAGCGACGGAGTACCGCCGCCGACGAACACCGTGTCAGCCGGCACGGGACCCCCGAGCATCTGGGCAGCGAGGTGCAGTTCCCGGCGTACGGCGTCGAGCCAGTTGGAGGGTGAGGTGGCCAGCTCTCCGGGGGTGTAGGTGTTGAAGTCGCAATATCCGCATCGGGTGGCGCAGAACGGCACATGCACGTAGACGCCGAAGGGCGCCCACCGCAATTTGCGCAGAGCCGCAGCGGGCAGCGCCCCGTCAGACGGGGCCGGAGCACCGACGGGAAGGGCAGCCACGTGAGCAGTATCCCAACATCCGAACGTAGCTAGTCGTGACGGCGCCCAGATGGCACTCTGAAGCCCGTGGTCGCGCCCGGACTCCCACTAGTGGTTCGCCGCCATGTCGATTATGTCCGGGTCTCCAGCGCGCTGTGCCGCTTGATGAGCTGACGCCCCGCCCGACTCTGTCCAGCCGGCGCCGGGTGCGCCGGAAGCTGGGCTGCGTGATGACCTGGTCATGGCCTCCCCTGCGTCGGTGCTCCCTCAACGGAGGCACCCGATGTCCGCACCAGCACGCCAAGCGCCAGCGACGAAGGCCCGCCGTGGGGAAGGCCAGTGGGCTTTGGGCCATCTCGAGCCGCTCAACCCCAACGAGCGCACCAAGAAAGACGACGACGGGCTCAATGTCCGCCGCCGGATCGAGACGATCTACGCTCACCGAGGCTTCGATTCGATCGATCCGGCTGATCTGCGCGGCCGGTTTCGCTGGTGGGGGCTTTACACCCAGCGCCGACCCGGAATCGACGGCGGCCGCACCGGCGCGCTGGAGCCCGAGGAACTCGACGACTCTTACTTCATGATGCGGGTGCGCGTCGACGGTGGCGCGCTGAGCACCGAGCAGCTGCGGGTGGTTGGCGAGATTTCCCGGCTTTACGCCCGCGACACCGCTGACATCACCGACCGGGAGAACATCCAGTATCACTGGATCCGGATCGAGGACGTGCCCGCGATCTGGGAACAGCTCGAAGCCGTTGGGCTGTCCACCACCGAGGCCTGCGGCGACTGCCCTCGGGTTGTGCTGGGCTCCCCGGTTGCCGGTATCTCCGCCGACGAGATCATCGACGGTACCCCAGCGATCGACGAGATCACCCGGCGCTACATCGGCAGTCCCGAGTTCTCCAACCTGCCCCGCAAGTACAAGACCGCGATCTCCGGTCTGCAGGACGTCGCCCATGAAGTCAATGACATCTCCTTCGTTGGGGTGGTGCACTCCGAGCACGGGCCGGGTTTCGATCTCTGGGTCGGCGGCGGGCTGTCCACCAATCCGAAGATCGCGCAGCGACTGGGCGCCTGGGTGCCCCGCGACGAGGTGCCCGAGGTCTGGGCCGCGGTGACAACGCTGTTCCGGGACTACGGCTACCGGCGGTTGCGGCACCGCGCCCGGATCAAGTTCCTCATCGCCGACTGGGGCGTGGAACGCTTCCGCGAGGTGCTGGAGACGCAGTACCTGCACCGGAGGCTCCTCGACGGTCCCGCCCCGCAACCACCGCCCGCCCCGATCGACCACGTCGGCGTGCACCGCCAGCGCGACGGCAAGAGCTACATCGGTCTCGCTCCGATGGCCGGTCGCGTCTCGGGCAGCACACTGGTCGACGTAGCTAAAGCCGTCGAGCGGGCCGGGTCCTCCCGGGTTCGACTGACTCCGTACCAGAAGCTCGTCGTGCTCGACGTCGCCGAGTCCGAAGTGGACGGCCTGGTCACCGAGCTGGACCGGTTGGGGCTGCGGGCCGACGCCAGCCCGTGGCGGCGCTCGGTGATGGCCTGCACCGGCATCGAGTTCTGCAAGCTGGCCATCGTGGAGACCAAGAACCGGGCGATCACGCTGGTGGCCGAGCTGGAGCAGCGCCTCGCCGACATCCAGCCCGCTCTGGACGTCCCGGTCTCGGTGCACCTCAACGGCTGCCCGAACTCTTGTGCCCGGATCCAGGTCGCCGACATCGGGCTCAAGGGCCAGCTGGTCACCAACGCTGCAGGCGACCAGGTTGAGGGTTTCCAGGTGCACCTGGGCGGCGGGCTGGGGTTGGACAGCGGGTTCGGCCGCAAGCTCCGTGGGCACAAGGTGGTTTCCGACGAGCTAGCCGACTACGTCGAGCGGGTGATCCGCGGTTACATCCAGCAGGGCGAGCCGGGCGAGCGGTTCGCGCAGTGGGTGGCTCGCGCCGACGAGAGCGTACTCCGTTGATTGATAGGAGATTGGGATGACGGAGGCCAGAGCGGTCCCGTTCTACTGCCCGTACTGCGGCGAGGAGGACATCCGGCCCTCGGAAGAGCCGGCGGGGGCATGGCGTTGCGCGGACTGCCAGCGGGCGTTCGTCGTTCGCTTGGTGGCACTGGTGGCCCCGACCCCGGAGATAGCGCGGTGACAGTGACCGTCGATCTGGAGCAGCTCGCGCGCGACGCGTACCGCGAGCTCGAGTCCGCCCCCGCTGCGGAGATCCTGCGCTGGGCGGTGCAGACCTTCGGCGCACGGTTCGCAGTGGCATCGTCGATGCAGGACGCGGTGTTGGTGCACCTGGTGTCTCAGGTTGCGGTGGGCGTCGATGTGCTGTTCCTGGATACCGGTTATCACTTCGCCGAGACGTTGGGCACTCGAGACGCCGTCGCCGCGGCCTATGACGTGAACGTGATCAGCCTGACACCCCGGCAGACCGTCGCCGAACAGGACGCCACCGAGGGACCAAAGCTGCACGACCGCGACCCGGACCGGTGCTGCCGGATGCGCAAAGTGGAACGACTGGATCGCGCCCTGGCGCACTACGACGCCTGGGCCACCGGGCTGCGCCGGGTCGAGGCGCCGAGTAGGCGCGGCACGCCGGTGGTGTCCTACGACGCCGACCGGGGCAAGGTGAAGATCGCTCCCATTGCCGCCTGGAGCGATGCTGAGGTGGAAGATTACATCGCCGAGCACAGCATCCTCGTCAACCCGCTGGTGACTGCTGGGTACCCGTCGATCGGCTGCGCCCCGTGTACCCGAGCGACGGCAGCCGGGCAGGATCCCCGGGCCGGTCGCTGGGCCGGCTTGGCCAAGACCGAATGCGGGATCCACCGATGAGCCGGGGCGCCACCGTATGGTTGACCGGCCTGTCCGGGGCGGGCAAGACCACGATCGCCGTCGCCGTCGCCGAGCGGCTCCGCGCCGCGGGCCGGGAGGTCGAGGTCCTCGACGGCGACGAGCTGCGCCGTGGCCTGTCCGCCGGGTTGAGCTTCTCCCGGGACGACCGCGACACCCACGTCCGGCGCGTCGGGTTCGTGGCCGAGCTGCTCGCCCGGCACGGTGTCGTCGCCTTGGTTCCGGTCATCGCCCCGTACGCCGGCACCCGTGACGAGGTGCGCGCCCACCACGACGCACACGGCACTGGCTATCTCGAAGTGCACGTGGCCACCCCGCTGCTCGAATGCGTCCGCCGCGATGTCAAAGGTCTTTACGCCCGAGCAGCGGCCGGTGAACTGACCGCGATGACCGGCGTGGACGACCCGTACGAGGAGCCCGACAAACCCGATCTGCGATTGCACACCACCGGCACGGACATCGCCACCGCCGCACAGCACGTAATCGACCTACTCACCAACAGGGGCATAACGTGACGGCAATCCTGACACGCATTCAGCGGGCTCAACGGGGTAACCGGCACCCGAGTAACCCCGCTGAGCCCGCTGGATGGGGCACGTCCGTGGATCATCTGGCGACGCTGGAGTCCGAGGCGGTGCACATCATTCGGGAGGTGGTCGCCGAGTTCGATCGGCCGGTGCTGCTGTTCTCCGGAGGCAAGGACTCCGCGGTGCTGCTGCACCTGGCGCTGCGAGCGTTGCACCCGGCGCCGCTGCCCTTCCCGCTGTTGCACGTCGACACCGGGCACAACTTTCCCGAGGTGATCGCCTTCCGGGACCGTCTGGTCGCCGATCTGGGGCTGCGGCTGCACGTGGCGGCGGTGCAGGACTGGATCGACGACGGGCGGCTGACCGAGCGCCCCGACGGCACCCGCAACCCACTGCAGACCGTCCCGCTGCTGGACACCATCAACGAGCACCGTTTCGACGCTGTCTTTGGCGGCGCCCGCCGCGATGAGGATCGGGCGCGGGCCAAGGAGCGCATCGTCAGCCTGCGCGACGCCTTCGGCGGCTGGGATCCCCGCCGGCAACGTCCCGAGCTGTGGAGTCTCTACAACGGCCGGCATACCGCCGGCGAGCACGTCCGGGTCTTCCCCCTGTCCAACTGGACGGAACTGGACATCTGGCACTACATCGCGCGGCGCGACGTGCCGGTCCCGGACATCTACTACGCCCACCAGCGGCAGGTGTTCACCCGCGACGGGATGTGGCTGACCGCCGGTGAGTGGGGCGGCCCACGCAACGGCGAGCGGATAGTCACCAAGTCAGTGCGCTATCGGACCGTGGGCGACCCCTCCTGCACCGGCGCGGTGGAGTCCACCGCAGTGACCATCGACGAGGTGCTCACCGAGGTGGCCACCAGCCGGATCACCGAGCGCGGCGCCACCCGGGCCGACGACCGGCTGTCCGAGGCCGCCATGGAAGACCGCAAACGCGACGGCTACTTCTGATGGCTGGTTTGCTACGGCTGACCACCGCCGGGTCCGTCGACGACGGAAAATCCACACTGGTGGGGCGGTTGCTGCAGGACACTCAGTCAATTTTGGTCGATCAGCTGGCCGCGGTCGACCGGGCGACCAGGGCTCGGGGCGGCGTGGAGCTCGATCTCGCGCTGCTCACCGATGGGCTGCGGGCTGAGCGCGAACAAGGCATCACCATCGACGTCGCCTACCGATACTTCGCCACTCCCATCCGCAAGTTCGTGCTGGCCGACTGCCCTGGTCACGTGCAATACACCCGCAACACCGTCACCGGGGCGTCGACCGCAGAGCTCGCCGTGGTCCTAGTCGACGCGCGCAACGGCATGGTCGAGCAGACCCGCCGCCATCTCGCCGTGATGGCGTTCCTGCGGGTGCCGCACGTCACGCTGGCGGTGAACAAGATGGACCTGGTGGACTTCGACGAACCGATTTTCCGCCGTATTGAGTCGGAGTTCGCAGCGGTGGCTCGTTCGTTGGGCGCGCCGGATGTGGTGACCGTGCCAGTGTCGGCGCTGCACGGCGACAACGTCGCGACGCGAAGCGCGCGCACCCCGTGGTATCGGGGCCCGACGCTGCTGGAACATCTGGAGGCAGTGCCCAGCGGGCGGGAGGCGGTGGCCGAGCCGATGCGCTTCCCGGTGCAGCTGGTGCTGCGGCCCCGCACCGCCGAGCACCCTGATTACCGGGGGTTGGCCGGCCAGATCGCCTCGGGAGTCCTCGAGGTCGGCGATGACGTCATCGCGCTGCCCTCCGGGGGGCGTTCCACCGTCACCGGCATCGACACCCCCGACGGTCCGGTGCTGCGGGCCACCGCCGGGCAGTCGGTCACTGTGCT
The DNA here is from genome assembly GCA_032230565.1 of Pseudonocardiales bacterium. Taxonomy (GTDB): domain Bacteria; phylum Actinomycetota; class Actinomycetes; order Mycobacteriales; family Pseudonocardiaceae. The sequence continues at coordinate 36,584 of JAVXWL010000067.1, forward strand.
GCTCGCCGACGAGATCGACGCGGGACGCGGCGAGGTGCTGGCCCGTCCGGAGCAACCACCGCGGGTGGTCATGGAGCTTTCCGCGGATCTGTGCTGGCTGGCCGATCGGCCGTTGCGGCCCGGGGCGCGGGTGCTGGTCAAACACGGCACTCGCACCGTCCGGGCGATCGTCACCGCACTGACCGGACGGCTGGACCTGCACACCCTGCACCACACCGAGCCACCGGACGCCTTGGAACTCAACGAGATCGGCGGCGCGCTCATCCGTCTCGCTGAGCCGCTGGCGGTGGACTCCTACGCCACCGACCGGCACACCGGTGGCTTCCTCGTCATCGACGCCGCCGATGGCAATACGCTCGCCGCCGGGCTGGTCGGGTCTCGGGACGCCGCGTGAGGCCGGTTCTGGTTGCGGTGGCGCACGGCAGCCGTGACCCGCGATCGGCCGCCACGATCTCTTCCCTAGTGGACCGGGTGCGGTGGCTACGGCCCGACCTCGACGTCCGGCTCGCCTTCCTGGACCTCTGCGCACCCAGGTTGGAGACCGTGCTCACCACGGTGTCGCACGCAGTGGTGGTCCCCCTGCTGCTGGGTCGCGCCTTTCACGCTGACGTGGATGTACCCGGCGCGGTGGCACGTGCCGTGGCAACCCGTCCGGAGTTGGACGTCACGGTGGCCGACGTATTGGGCCCCGACGCACGACTGGAATCAGTTACGCTGCGCCGCCTGGCCGAGGTCGGCGTATTCCCTGCCGACTCGGGGGTCGGCGTCGTCCTCGCCGCTGCCGGATCTCGGCAGATCCCATCCAACGCCGCCGTCGTCGCCGTGGCGCATCGGCTCGCGCAGCACACCCGTTGGCAGGTGGTCCCCGCCTTCGCCTGCGCAGCCCGCCCCACCGTCTCCGACGCTATCGCAACGCTGCAGGAGCACGGAGCCGACCGCGTCGCCGTCGCCTCGTGGTTTCTCGCCCCGGGCCTACTCCCCGACAAAGTCGTCCGACAGGCCGGTGACACCGCGTTGCTCGCAGCCCCGTTGGGCGCCGATGCCGCTGTCGCTGGACTCATCGTGCACCGTTACGACGGCGCCGTCGAGGGACGCCTGGCGCGCTCAGCCTGATGGCTTCGCGGGTATCCGCTGTGGGCGTCTACCGTCGGGCGCATGACCGCCGAGCTGGTGCACCTGGCCGTGCAGTCCGGGATCGCCAC
>JAVXWL010000080.1:0-4259 GCA_032230565.1 Pseudonocardiales bacterium
GCCCGGACCGTTCCGGTCCGGCTTGACTGGAGGAAGGAAAGTTCTCACCAACTGTCATCGCGTGACAGTCATCGCGTGCTGTGTCCAGTCCCGCCTGATGCGTGACAGTGAGGACGCCGCATCAGCCCAGCCTGCCCGAGCCGGTGATCTGCTGAAGCAACAGTGCCTGAGTCCCGCAGCGTTTGGCTGGACGCCACTTCTCGACCGCGGGCTCATGAGTGCCTAACGGTGTCCTAACGCTGTTAGGCACTCACGAGGCCAGGTCGTCAAACTCACCGGCCTTGACGCCGTTGATCCAGGCGTTCAGCTCGGCGTGGGTGAACAGGATCATTCCATCGTCGGGGTGTTTGCTGTTGCGCACGGCGATGTGTCCACCGGGTATGGCGGCGACCTCGACGCATGTTCCGTTGTTGCCGCTAAAACTACTGGTGCGCCAGTGGGTGTTTGAGGGGTCTGGGGCGGTCACGGGGTGTCTCCGATCTCGAGGATGTGATGATCGATGGGATGAAGGTATCGGGCTCCTCGGGGCAGCCCATTGCAGGTTTTTCGAAGCCATGGTAGGTGCGTGGACTTTGAAGTCTTGTAACAACTTGAGAATGTTTTCTGACAACTTGCGAATCTTGTAAGTAGACGCGGCCATCGTGGAGCCCGACACAACCGATCGAGCGCACAGTCTCGACGTCCACTACCGCACACCTGGCGACAGGAGGCGTTCGGCGTCTACTTGGCGGACCGTCGTACGGTGTCGATGAGGATGTCGATGAGTGGACGGCGGGTCTGGGTGCTCATGGCATGCAGCACGGCCATGAGGCGTCGGGCGGTGTTCGCGTCAGTGCCGGCCACAATTGGTTCGGCGGCGGGGGTGATGCTGAGCTGGACCCGTCGACGGTCCTGCGGGTCCGGTACGCGCGTCACCAGCCCGACCTGGACTAGGCGATCGATCATGGCGGAGGTAGCCGCAAGCTTGGTATCTAGGGCCTGGGCCAACTCGGTGGGGGTGGCCGGTGCCAGCGCACTGATGAAGTGCAGCGTGATGAGCTGCAGCAGCGTCATCCCGCGGCCGGCCCAGACGGCCGGGCTGGCAGTGACCATCGCTTGCAGCCGCCCCACGAGCCAATCGACATCGTCCGTTGTGACCACGGTGGCGCCGGGGCTCGCCACCGCGCCATCAGACTGCGAGACAGCACTTTTGCTGCCCGATGACACGCCGCTGGGGCTAGCTCGGCGCTGCGCGCGTTGATGCCCAGTCGCCATGTCCTCTCCTACGAGTTGGGCTTGGCGTCTTCGGCCAACCGCACAAACGTGCCGGCGTCGACCAGCTGGCGCGTCAGCCGCTGCCACTCCACCGACGATCCGTCGCACCAGACCACTTGGTCGGGGCGGGTGAGCTCGGCGACCTCGCAGACCCACTCCCGCAGTCGACGGTGGCGGGTGGGTGCCTGGTCAAGGCCCGGAACGGTTGCTGCCGTCATCGCGTATCTCGTCACGGGCGCAGGCACCACCGGCTGCGGCGCCAACCGAACCGGGGTGCGCGTGCGGGGTTGGGTGGGCGGCGGCGGAGACCACCGCCGCTGCGAGACCGGGATCCGACAGACGGGCACGCGGTGTAGGTCGCTGGTACGGCTGTGGGTCGGTGTGCGTCCGGGTGTCGCAGGTCCGCGAAGGATGTCGCGCTCTCGGCGTACCGCCCGCGTGCAACACCAAGCCCTGTGTACGGTGATCACCAGGCCGCGGCCGGGGCTAGCGGCCGCCGTGCGACAAGCTGGACTCTTCGGTTCGACACGGGCGAGCAGCTCCCGCTTCGGTCGCGGTTCCGGGCCGTCAGCTCTAGGAGCATCGACGTGGGATGACCGGCGTGTCCAACACCTCCATCGCCGGCCCACGCCGCGGACCACCTCGACTCACTCCTCGGCCAAGGCGAACGGCAGCCGTGAGCCATCCACCCATGTCGCGACGTCGATTCCGCGGCGCGCGGCCGTCTCCATCAGGTCTTCCAGGCGCGCGCGGTGCAAGTACACCTCGTACGGCAGACCGGCCTCGCCCGCGAGGACTAGGTTGCGCTGAACCGTCTTGATCTGTGTACGCAGCTTCTCGGTCACGACCGTTAGCTCTCCTTCCCAGCCCCCAGAACACAATATCTGCACTTTAGAAATCGTGCAATTGCATGCGGGGTGGTGTGTGGCGCCAAGTTCGCCGAGCATGCGGTGCCGAGTACCGGCCCGGGTACGGGGAAGCTGGTGATGATCGGAGCCTGCGGGTGTTGGTCCACACGCCTCCACGACCGAGGGGAAGTTCATCGGTCTACAAGTCTTGTTAAGTCTGCAACTGCTGTATCTTTTGGGAGCGCGGGCGTGGCCGGTTCTCGTGCGATGTGCGGACGAAGGAGACTCGCCGGTATGACGAGAGAGGACAGCAATCAGGCGCCAGCGGCGTGCAGCCTTGCGGGCGTTGACTCCTGCGGAGCTGGTGTGAGTGAGTAGGCCGCTTTATCAGCTCAAGGCCGAGTTCTTCAAGACCTTGGGGCACCCAGCGCGGATCCGGGTGCTGGAACTGCTCAGCGAGCGTGAACACGCGGTGGGCGAGATGTTGTCGGAGGTGGGGATCGAGCCGGCCAACCTGTCGCAGCAGTTGGCGGTCTTGCGGCGGATGGGTCTGGTGGCCACGCGTAAGGAGGGTTCGAACGTCTACTACTCGTTGACCAGCCCCCGCGTGGCCGAATTGCTCGCTGTCGCCCGCGCGATCCTGACCGGTGTGTTGTCCGGTCAGGTCGAGTTACTGGAAGAGATGACTGTGTCGGCGCCCGAGGGAGATCAGCCGGATAGGGTCTCGCGGGTTAGTTGAGCCGCGGTCACGCCGCCGGTTCGCCTCAATCCTCCCCGATGGGAGACCGCTTCCACGGTCCGGAACTGGAGGGAAAGTGTGCCGGCGGATCTGGCACAAGATCCACGCGACTGGCCGGGGAGCCGAACCGTGTCCTGACCCACACCATCCCGCTAATCCTGACCCCTACCCAACGCGCCCGTCTCCAAGGCGCCCACACCCCGGCCCTGCTCCGATCTTCGACCAGCGTCCCGCCCGGGCCCAGCGCACCGTGTCCTGCCCCGGGGGCACCCACATCATCGGCCAACGCGTCCAAGTCGGGCTGCGCTAAGCCGGGCAGATCGTCACCATCGAAGTCGACGAAACCACCCTGCGCGTCTACGACCACCACGATCACTTGATCAAGCATGTTCCCCGCACCAGCCGCAAGGAGGTCACCCGCCACAAGCCCTACGAACACACCACGAACCGCAAACCGGCTAGCCACCGGCTGACGTCGACCGTGCTGCGAGCCGCGGTCCGGGACCGGCTCATCGGGCACAACCCGTGCGAGGGTGTACGGCTCGCTCGTCGTCGGCGCAAAGACACCGATGATCAGGTCATCACTCAGCACGAGCTGGTCACTCAGCTGCTCCCCGCGGTACCGGACCGGTACCGGGCGTTGGTTGGGCTCGCGGGAATGGGCTCCGGAGCGGCGAGTGCGCAGGCCTTCGCAGGGATGCCCACCACCTTGCCACCCGGACCCTACGCGTGGTCCGAGTCGCAGTCGAGGTCTCCGGGCACGTCGCCGACAAGCCCTACCCGAAGTCCAGGGCTGGCCGCCGGGTCGTGCCCATCCCGGCGTTCGTTGCGGCGCTGCTGACCGATCACCAGCGTCGCTACCCGCCCGGTGCCAGCGACCTGGTCTGCACCTCACGCAGCGGCGCCGCGGTCCGCCGCACAACGTTTCGCGCCAAGGTCTGGCGGCCGTCGCTGGTTCGCGCTGGCCTGCTGGGCAAGCTCGTCGAGGTCGGCGAACACAAACTCGTGGCGCACTGGCAGGACGGCACAGGACGTGAATACTCGAAAGAGTTCACCACCGGGCGGGAGGCGATGGAGCACATCGTCAGATACGCCCACGGTGGGCTCCGGTTTCACGATCTCCGCCACTCGTACGCGACGTGGCTCGTCTCAGCCGGCGTGCCGATCAACGACGTGTCTGCGGTCATGGGACACGAGCAAACCTCGACGACGCTCGACCGATACACCCACCCCTCGGAGGACCGGGACCAGCGGGTCAGGACGGTGTTTGCTGACTTTCTGCTGACTCCAACCCCTGAGCCGGCACCGGAAACAGAACAGGAGCCCAGCGATGAGGGCTCCTGACCTGCGGTTGCGGGTGTCGGGGTGGCGGGATTCGAACCCACGGCCTCTTCGTCCCGAACGAAGCGCGCTACCAA
>JAVXWL010000135.1:0-21751 GCA_032230565.1 Pseudonocardiales bacterium
GGACCGAGCGCTCAAGGCTCATTCTGTCCACGTGACCACGACAGACTTGGGAAATTCAGTCGGACAACGCGTTGAACAGTCATTCCTGCTTCAGCGCGTGCAGCCCGCGATGACTGGTCTGATCGACGGTTCGCTCTCGACGCTGGCACCGATCTTCGCCGTCGCGCTTGCCACCCACCGTCCCCATTACGCCTTCATTGCCGGGCTCGCGACCGCGATCGGCGCCGGCTTCAGCATGGCCTTCTCCGAAGGACTCTCCGACTCCGGGGACCTGACTGGACGCGGCAATCCCTACCTGCGCGGCTCGATTACCGGCGGCGGCACCTTCCTCGGCGGCATTTTGCACACGCTGCCCTTCCTTATCCCGCAGTACGGTGCTGCGCTAATCGTGGCCATCGTCACGGTCGCCTTCGAGCTGCTCACGCTCGCGTGGATTCGTGGACGGTTCTTCCACACCGGCTTCCTGCGTTCGTTCGCCTCCGTTGCGATCGCAGGCACGATCATCGCGGCGATCAGCGCTTTCCTCGGAGCGGCCGGATCGGGATGAAAGAGGGGACTGCTGCGTCGCCAGCCACCTCGCGCACAGGGGCCGAATCCGAACCGCAGCCCACGGCGGCACACTACCGGCTTCGCTGAAGGTCCGGCGCGGACGCGCGCTCTGGTATGTATGGCGCGACGGCCTCGGTCGGGTTTGTGCCCGGCCTGGTCCTGGGTGTAGTGCTGTTTCCCGCCGTGGCGGCGGTGACCAACGGCGGCGAAGTGGCCGGCGCCGTCGGCGACCGCGCCGCCATGCTGGCCGGCGGTCTGGCAGCCGCCCTGGCCACGGTCGTCGCCTGGCGCGCATCGACTCACCCCCGCCTGCTGCAGACCTGGCATCCACCGACGGTAGGCCGTCTCTGACGGTGAACGAGGCTGTTGGCGATCACAGCACGAACCGACCTCGCCGCGGCGGCAGCAGGGACGCCAGGATTGCAGCCAGCTGGTAGGGAAGTTGGCCGCCGGCCGTAAAGACATCTCGCCGCCGAAGCGCCAATCTTGCTCATGGCAGCCCGCCGCGCCGCATTATGCGGCTCCAGCGATCGCTGAGGAGGGAGCGAGCGGTGATGGACCGAGTACTGGTCACCGGCTCCCGGGCGCGGACCGACACCGCCACCAGCGGCGACACCCTTGCTACGGTGTGGGCTGCCGGGACCGCCGGAACGATCTGGACCCTGACACCCGACTTGCAAGGCGGGCTGTGTGCAGGCCACCCATACCCAAGCCCGTGGGATGCGGAGGTCGATGGTCTGCTCGAATCCGCGGCGCAGCGCGCCCGGCGCCACGGTGAAGCGCAGAGCATCTGTCGCCGGTGCCCGATCATGGCCGCCTGCCTGGCCTCACGGACAAGAAACCCTGGGCTGGGTGCAGGAGTATGGGGCGGCGAGGTCTTCCTGGAGAAGATGGCCGGTCAGCACGACGCGTGCGTCGGACAGCCCGGTGCACGGCCCGGCCCGTGTGGTCCTCCCCGACGCACGGGCCGGGCGGTGCCGACGTGGCGTGAAGTCAGTCGGCGATGTCCGCCTGGGCCACGACGTGGTTCGGCGTGATCCGCACCAGCAGCTCGCCGGGGACAGCGTTGCGCCGACCGTACTCCTCGGCCCGCTGTGCATCTATGTAGCGGCGGGCGATCCGGGTGGCCCACTCCAGCAGCGGCCCAGGATCCTCGGTGATCTCAACAGTGCCGTTGACAACCACGAAGGAGTACGGCGGCGTCTCGTCGTCGACGCACAGACACACCCGAGGATCACGCCGGAGGGCCTTGCCCTTCAGCGTGTCGGCCCCGGTGGTCAAGACGACGGTGCCGTCGTCGTCGAGGTCGAACCAAACAGGAGCGACGTGGGGGCGACCGTCGGCGCGGGTGGTGGCCAACTTCCCGGTTCGCGTGCCTTCGGTGAGAAACCGGTGGTACTCGGCTTCGTCCATGACGTGCATGGCCGCACATCATCTCATCTCAAGACGGTCGTCATCGCGCCACGGTAGAGCTCGGTCACGGTGGCGATGTCGGCGTCATCCAGACCTAACGCCGCCGCTTTTTCATAGAGTCGGTGCACCATTTGGGCTGCCGGCAGGTCGACATCGGCCTCGTGGGCGATGTCGAGTGCTAAGCCGGCATCCTTGGCGCCCAGCACGGTGGTCCACCAGCCCTCCTGCGAGCCGGTCAGCACACCCTCGAACCGGTTCTTCAACCCAGGCGCCACAAGGGGGCTCGCGCCGAGCAGGTCCCGCAGCTGGTCATCCGAGAGACCGCCCGAGCGACCGACGGCGAAAGACTCGGCCAGGGCGACAATTTCCGACAGCAGCAACAGGTTCGTCGCCAGCTTGGCGGTGATGGCCAGCGGCGCGGTGTCATATCGCCGTACGGTCTTCGACAGCGACGACAGGACGGGATGCAGGCGCTCCACGACGCCGGCGTTGCCGCCAGCGAGGAATACCGCTTGGCCCGCCCGCACCGCAACGGGACTGCCGACGACGGGCATAGCGAGGAACTGGGCGGGGAAGGTTTCGGCTAGCTCGCCGCTGAGCTTCGGCGACACTGTCGAGCAGTCGACATAGATGCTCTTCGCCCCGATCGACGGCCGAAGCTCCCCAAACGCCACTGTCCGGACCGCGTCGTCATTGGCCAGCATGGTGATCGCGACATCGACACCGTCCACGGCGTCGGCGACAGTGTGCGCTTCCCGGGCGCCCGCGGACACAAGCTCGCCGGCCCTACCCGGCGAGCGGTTCCATACCGCCACCCGGTGGCCGCCCTCAAGCAGCCTGCCTGCCAGCGCACGCCCCATCCGTCCCATGCCCAACACTGCGATGTCCATCCCAGCCTCCTCGATCACTGTCGACGCGTAGATGGCCTCGTCGAGCATCGTCTTCACCGCACAAGCCCCATCTCCCTTGAGATTGGCCCTTGCGCGATTGTCCGTCTTCGACGCCAGCCTCCAGTTGGGCTTCCGGTTGGCTGCAGTCCCGAGATACCCGCTAGCCGCGACAGCCTCGTGATACGCGGAGCTGCTCGCAAGGCGCCCCGGCAGCGCGTGCGATCCTGGTGGCATGACGCTGCGCTGTCTGATTGTTGATGACAGCCCTCGGTTCCTGGATGCCGCTCGTGGCTTGCTGGAACGCCAGGGGCTGATGGTCGTCGGCGTGGCGTCGAGTGGTGCGGAGGCCGTTCAGCGTGCGACCGAGTTGCGGCCCGACGTCGCGCTGCTCGACATTGACCTTGGTGGGGAGAGCGGTTTTGACGTCGCTCGGCGACTGTCCCGGGAAGCCTGTCTGGCGGGTACCCGGATGATTTTGATTTCCACGCACGCTGAGCAGGATTACACCGACCTGATCGCGGCCAGCCCGGTGGTTGGTTTCTTGCCGAAGTCTGGGTTGTCGGGCGATGCGATTCGTGCGATGATCGCCAGCCGCGGTGACGGTCACCCGGTGGATCCGGTCAGCGAGCCTCGAGGAAGGTGACCACCGCTAGGACCCGACGGTGATCCTCGTCGGTTTCTGGCAGCCGTAGCTTGGCCAGGATGCTGCGCACGTGTTTTTCCACGGTGCCTTCGGTGACCCACAGTCGACGGCCGATGCCGGCGTTGGAGCGGCCTTCGGCCATCAGCGCCAGCACCTCGCGTTCGCGGTTACTGAGCACTGCCAGCGGATCATTGCGGCGTCGCGCCGAGACGAGCTCCTGTACTAGCGCTGGATCAACCACCGACGCGCCCTTGGCGACGCGCTGCAGCGTCTCGACGAACTCCGCGACGTCGGTGACCCGGCTTTTGAGCAGGTAGCCGATTCCCCGACCGCTGGCCAGCAGCTCCATCGCGTGCTCGACCTCGGCATGGGCTGAGAGCACCACGATGCCTATCGCAGGGAACTCCTGGCGGATCACCCGGGCCGTCTCCAGACCCTCGGTGGTGTTCGTCGGTGGCATCCGGATGTCGACGATGACCAGCTCGGGTGCTTGCTGGCGGACCAGCGCCAGCAGCTGCGGCCCATCCCCGGCCTGGCCCACCACCTGGAAACCGGACCGGTCAAGCAGGCTCGCCAGACCCTCCCGCAACAAGATGTCGTCCTCAGCGAGGACCACCCGCAACCTGCTCATGGCCGAGACGTCACCGTCGCGACCGGGGTGAGGTTGCGTGGCTTCCCCGTTGATCTCCATGACCGGCATTATCGCGCTAGCCACCCACCGTGAATACCTCCTTGACCTTTCACCACCCGGTGTCGCACTGCGCTGCCGGGCACGCCGAACGGTTCGGTGCACGCGGCCGCAGACAGCTCGGGATTGCAGCCAGCCGGCATGCAAGATTCCCGCAGACTGCGAAGACCCACCATCGTTGAAGCGCCACCCTGGGATAAGACCGCCCATCCGGCGGCAGGAAGCGGCAACCGCTAAGGAGCGCGACATGCCTCGGGCAGCGCAGGCAGTCCCGCAGGCCCCCACCGCGGGTAGCACCGTTCGCAGGGCGCCAACCGGGCCGAGTTGGGTGCGGATCTTCATTGTCGGTCTGGCGTTGTGGTTGGCGACCGTACTGGTCACCTTCGCGACCAGAAACTCCAACCTGATCCCGACCCTTATCCTGCTGGGCAGCTTCCTGACCCCGATCACCTTCGTGACCTACGCCTTTGCGCGTGCCGATGAGGTGATCACTGCTCAGCGCATCTTCAGCGCCTTCATCTATGGCGGCCTGCTGGGTGTGCTGGGGGCCTCCGTCTTGGAATCGGCGTTTCTCGGTCAACCGTCTGGGCTGGTCTACGTTGGTGTCGGGCTGATCGAGGAGGGCGTCAAGCTCGTCGCATTATGGTTGCTCGCCCGCCGCCTGCCTCGCTACACCATGCGCGACGGGATGGTGTTGGGCGCCGCTGTCGGGTTTGGCTTTGCCGCTTTTGAGAGCGCCGGCTACGCCTTCAACGCGCTGTTCACCAGGAGCGGTCTTTCGTTGTGGAACCTGCTCGAGACCGAGGTGCTGCGCGGCATTCTGACGCCGCTCGGGCATGGGCTGTGGACGGCGATCCTGGGCGGGGTGCTGTTCGCGACCGCGGCGCGCTATGGCCGGCCCCGGCTTACCGCGGCGGTCTTAGGATGGTATGTGTTGGTGGCGCTGCTGCACGCGCTGTGGGACGCCTCCCGGGGGATAGCGGTGTGGTTGACGCTGCAGCTTACTGCCACCCCAATGCAGTGGCTGCTGATCGAGTTCGATCGCGTCCCTGCCTGGTCCCAGGCGCAGGTGCACCTGCTCACGGTCCTGAGCTTGGCGCTGATGGCGCTGGATGCGCTGGTTGGCCTGCTGGTCCTGCAGAGACGTTGGCGCCGGGCGACCAAAGCGCTGGAGCAACGCCGTTGATCACCACGCCAGCCGGCCGAGGGAGCGCCGTGCACCCGACTGGGTCGGCCAGGTCGGGTCCACCGCCCGACCGGCCAGCTGCGTCGGCACCGCCACCCCCGCCGCGGTGGCGAAACTGGCTGCTGTTCATCGGGCTGCTGCTTACCGCGGTGTTGTTCTTGCTGCCGATCCCGAAATCAAGCAACGTCGAGCAGCTTGGCTACTCGCAGCTCAAGAGCGATATCGCCGCCGGGCAAGTTTCCTCGGTCGCGCTCGGTCCAGACGGCAGTGTCTCAGGCCAGCTCACCAACGGAACCAAGTTCACCTCCAGCTATCCGGTGGGCCTGCAGGATCCCCAGTTCGCCCAACTGCTCGACCAGCACAGCGTGCACGTCACTACCCAATCAGCGCGGACCTCGACATGGTCGGTGCTGCTGAACCTACTGCCACTAGCCGTCATCGTGGCGCTGTTCGTGTGGTCGGGTCGGGCGACTCGTCGGCAGCTGGCGGGTCTGGGCGGGATTGGTCGGTCCCGGGGCAAGGTGTACGACACCGAGCGGCCCGGCACGACCTTTGCCGATGTGGCCGGCTACGAGGGTGTCAAGCGGGAGGTCAACGAGGTAGTTGACTTTCTCCGGCACCCGGATCGCTACCGGCGGGCGGGCGCGGTCGGCCCCAAGGGGGTGCTGATGGTCGGACCGCCGGGGACCGGCAAGACGCTGCTGGCTCGGGCGGTGGCCGGGGAGGCGGGTGTGCCGTTCATCTCGGTGACGGGCTCGAGCTTTGTGGAGATGTTTGTCGGCGTCGGCGCCGCCCGGGTCCGCGACCTGTTCGTCGACGCGCGCCGGCTCGCGCCGTCGATTGTGTTCGTTGATGAGATCGACGCGATCGGGCAGCGCCGCGGCGGAGCGCTGGTCTCCAACGACGAGCGCGACCAGACCCTCAACCAGATGCTGGCCGAGATGGACGGGTTCGACCCCACCACCGGAGTGGTGGTGATCGCCGCCACGAACCGCCCAGAGGTGCTAGATCCCGCTCTGCTGCGCCCCGGCCGCTTTGATCGGCAGGTGGTGATTCCCCTACCCGCCCAGCAGGAACGTAAGGCCATTCTTACCGTCCACAGTCGAGGTAAGTCGCTGGGCCCAGACGTGGACCTGCAGGTGGTCGCGCGGGGCACGCCGGGGTTTTCCGGTGCCGACCTGGCCAATCTGGTCAACGAGGCCGCGATCTTCGCCGTACGCGCCGGCCGGCAGGTGATCGAAGCTGAGGACTTCGCCGAGGCACGAGACCGCGTCCTGCTGGGCCGCCGCGATAGCTCCAATGCGCTGCTACCAGAGGAAAAAAACGCCGTGGCCGTCCACGAAAGCGGCCATGCCCTGGTGGCGGTGCTGTCCGAGCATGGGGATCCGGTCGCCAAGGTGACCATCCTGCCCGCCGGCCAAGCCCTCGGCGTAACCGAGCAGCTCCCCATTGACGAGCGCCACCTGTACTCCGAGGGCTACCTGAAGGACTCGCTGGCCATCCGCATGGGCGGCCGGGCGGCCGAGCAGATTGTGTTCGGCCAGACCTCCACCGGCGCTGCCAACGACCTGGCCGGCGCGACCGACCTGGCCACCCGGATGGTGCGCGAGTTCGGCATGAGCGCAGCGCTCGGCCCCATCGGCTTCGCCTCGGGCAGCCCCATGTACCTGGGCAGCGAGGAGGTCAGAAACCGCCCCTACGCCGAGGCCACGCAGCGAGTGATCGACGAGGAGGTCACCACGCTGCTGCGCGAGGCCGAACAACGAGCCACCGACACCCTCACCAACCACCGCCACGCACTGGACCGCCTCACCGACCTGCTACTGGAACGAGAAACCATCGACGGCACCGCTGTGGTGGACATCCTCGGTCATATCCCGATCAACCGCGCCAAGCCGGCCGATGCAACGGCTAGCACGTGATCGATCCCGCTGTCCGCCACTGGTACCCATTAAGGAAGACGGAGCAGATGTCTGGTATCGAGAATTATGACGTTCTCATCATCGGCAGCGGTGAAGCGGGCAAGTATCTCGCGTGGACAATGGCGAGTGACGGCCATCGCACCGCGGTCGTTGAGCGGAAGCTGATCGGCGGGTCGTGCCCAAACATAGCCTGCCTGCCGAGCAAGAACATTATTCGCTCCGCCAAGGTTCGCTCATTCACCACGCATGCAGCCGAATTTGGGGTCGAACTCGGGTCGGCAGCGACCAACATGAAGGGCGTACAGGGCAGAAAGCAGGCGATGGTCGACAGCCTGCGCCAGCTGCATCTCGACCGCTACCGGGCCAGCGGAGCCGAGCTCATCATGGGCGAGGCCAGCTTCGTCGCGGGAAAAACGGTCGACGTTGAGCTGGCCGACGGCGGTACCCGCCGTATCAGCGGTAATCGCGTCTTCCTGAACCTGGGCACTCGCCCGACAGTGCCTGATGTGCCCGGCCTCGTTGCCGCCCGGCCGATGACCCACATCGAGCTTCTCGATCTCGATCGGCTACCAGAGCATCTGGTCATCATGGGCGGCGGCTACGTTGGGCTCGAAGTGGCGCAGGCGATGTGCCGTTTCGGCTCGTGCGTGACCGTCATCGAGCAAAGGCCGCAGCTTGCCGGCGGCGAAGACGCTGACGTCGGTGCGGCGATACTTGAACTCTTCCGCGACGAGGGAATCGCTGTTCGGCTCCGGACAAAGGTTTGGGGCGTCGAGGGAAGATCCGGCAGCGAGGTCCGCGTGCTGACCGACGGACCAGACGGCGAAGGCGCTGTCGAAGGGTCCGATCTGCTTATTGCCGTCGGCCGCACGCCAAACACCGAGGGCGTCGGGTTGGAGCGGGCAGGGGTGGACCGGACCGGGAGGGGCTACATCAAGGTGGACGAGCGCCTGGCCACGACGGCGCCCGGCGTCTGGGCCATGGGTGAGTGCGCCGGCAGCCCGCAGTTCACCCATGCCGCCTTCGACGACTTCCGTGTGGTGCACGACAACCTGATGGGAGGCAACCGCACCACCAGGGACCGGCTGGTGCCCTACTGCATGTACCTCGATCCCGAGTTGGCGCGGGTCGGCCGCAACGAATCCCAGGCCAGACGCAGTGGCATCGGATACCGCCTGCTCACCCTGCCCATGGCCGCTGTCCTGAGGACCAGAACCCTGTCGGAGCCGCGCGGGTTCATGAAGATGCTCCTCGCCGCGGACAGTGACGAGATTCTCGGCTTCACCGCGTTCGGGGTCGAGGCAACCGAGCTGATGGCCGCCGTCCAGACGGCAATGATCGGCCGGGTGCCCTACACCACGATGCGGAACGCGATATTCGCCCATCCGACGATAGCTGAGGGACTCACCTTCCTTCTGCGCAGCACACCCATCAGCCCGGCACGCTAGGCGTCAAGGTCCTTACCGAAGGGGAGTCTCATGGCAGCGAAGGTCTGGTTCATCACCGGTACGTCGCGCGGCTTCGGCCGCGAGTGGGCCATCGCCGCCCTGGAGCGCGGCGACAAGGTGGCCGCGACCGCCCGCGACAGGGCGTCGTTGCGCGATCTGGCGGATAAATACGGCGACGCCGTACTGCCGCTCGCTCTCGACGTCACTGCCCGCCAAGCGGTATTCGACACAGTTGCCCGAGCTCACGACCACTTCGGCAAGCTCGATGTCGTGGTAAACAACGCGGGATACGGCCAGTTCGGCATGATCGAGGAGCTCAGCGAGCAGGAGGCCCGCGCCCAGATCGAGACGAACCTGTTCGGTGCGCTGTGGGTGACGCAGGCGTCGCTGCCGTTCCTGCGTGAGCAAGGTGGCGGCCATATCATCCAGGTGTCCTCGATCGGCGGCATCACCGCTTTCCCGAACATCGGGATGTACCACGCCTCCAAATGGGCTCTTGAAGGGCTCAGCCAGGCACTGGCCCAGGAGGTCGACACCTTCGCAATCAAGGTGACACTGATCGAGCCGGCAGCCTACGACACCGACTGGGGCGCCTCGTCGGCCAGTCACGCGACGCCCCTGCCGGCCTACGACGCGGTCCGTAAGCAGGTCGCCGAGCAGCGTGCCCGCCGGGTGGCGTCGCCCGGCAAGCCCGAAGCGACCAGGAACGCCATCCTCCAGGTGGTCGACGCGGAGCGGCCGCCACTGCGCGTCTTCTTTGGAAACGGGCCACTCGGCATCGCCACGGCCGACTACGAGTCGCGGCTGGCGACCTGGCACGAGTGGGAGCAGGTCTCCATCTCGGCGCAGGGCGAGGCCGGCTGAGCACGCTAGGCGGTCGCTGGCAGGTTCTGCGGCTGCCTCGCCTCGCCAGCGCGGCTGAGGTCGGTCGCGAACTTGACGACCACCTGGTCGATGCGGCGCAGCAGCCGGGCCGCCTTGAGCAGGTTAGCGCGGCGGTCTTGGTCGGGGGTGTGGGCGGCGTAGGCTTCCGCGACCTCGATAAGATCCTCAGCGGAGGAGATTTGTCCGGTCTGGCGGCCATGCAGCATCTGGCGCAGCGCGTCGAGGTTAGCCCGGACACAGGCGGTGGCGGGTTGCAGTGTCGGCGCCCACCCAGGCTCGCGGACCTGGTCGCCAAGCTGGGCCAGGCTACGGGCGTAGTGATCGACGGCGGTCAGCATCCGTAGCGTGCGCTGGTAGCTGGACCGGCCGCGTCGCCAGGGCAGTGGGTTCTCTAGCGGTTGGCTCCGCTCGCGGAGCGTGCTTAACGCCCTATGCAGATCCTGGGGGAGCAGTCGCAGCGGGCGGGCAGGCTCCCGGCCGAGGATTCGCTCGACCGCCGCGGCCAGCGTCGCGTCGGCGGTGTCGGCCATGTCGTCGAGCGCTTCGCCGAACGCCTCCCGGCTCCGTTTTGGCAGCACCAGATACGCGGCGAGCATGCCCATCGCCGCGCCGACGGTGGTCTCCTCGATCCGTAGGACCAGCGTCTGGACGCTGAATTGGCCGATGAGACCGTACAGGACAGCCAGCACCGCGGTGATCCACAACGCCAGCATCGTCTGGGAAATTCGCACCAGGTATAGGGCGAGGAACGCGCAGCTGAACATCACCACGAGGGATAGCAGCTCGTGGCCGCTGACGAGGACGGCCAGGCCCATCCCAGCCAGCACGCCGCCGATCGTCCCGACGATGCGCTGCGAGCCGCGGCTGAGCACGTCACCGCGGCTACTGGTGCCGGCGAATATGAGGAACGCGGTCAGCACCGCCCAGTACCAGCGTGCCGGCGAAACCAACTCGCCAACTACGATTGCCAGGCTGGTCGCGATGCCGACCTGGATGGCCTGGCGGGTGCTCAGCGGCAGGCCCTGAGGCTGGTCAACAGCAGTTTTGGTGGCCGCATTCTCGTCGGCATTGGAATCCCCTGCCCTGTCCGGGCCGCCGGGCTGGTCCATGCGAACGGGACCATCCCCGCGCCGGGCTGCCTCCAGCGCATCCGCCAGGCGGATCACCGCGAAGGCCACCTGCTGAGTGCGGTCCCTGCCTCCCTGCGTCTCGGCGGCCAGCGCGGAGACGCTGCGACGTGCCTGCTCGAGCAGCGCGTCGATCCTCGCCGGCGCGGTACCGGTGGCCGAGGCCGCCCCGAGGCCCCGCAGCCCCGCTAGCAGCGCGCGCCGGCTGCCATCATCCGGCGGCGCCTCGCGCTGTGCCAGCCGCTCGGTTGCGACGGCTAAGGCCTCGGCGGCTAGCTCGGCGTCGAGGATCTCCAGGGTGAAGGCCTCCCCATCACGGGCGCAGGTATCCCGATCCTTGAAGGCGCCTCGGCGGTCAGCGCCGCGCTGCTCCACGGAATCGGCCAGGAGCAGCGCGGCGTCGTTGAGCCCGGTGCGGCGGCGCCGGAGGTCGCCCAACTCGTCCTCGACGGCTTTCGGCACGGCCGCCAGCAGGTCCGCAACCGCCTCGACGAGCGCGTGCAGGCGGGCGCGAAACGCGCGGACGAGCCGGTCTAGGGTCCGCTCCGGCCGCTCGGCAAACGCCCATCCGCGCAGCAGCAGCGTTGCACCGATGCCGGTTGCGGCTGCGAGTAGTAGCCAGGGCAACTGCGCCACCGTGACATGCAGAAACTGGGTGAGGAAGAACGGCATGAACGCGGCCATACCTAGCGCGAAGCCGCGCGGGCCGAACCGGCGGACGTAGACCGCGACCATCGTCACCCCGACAAATACGACGTCGGCGGGGACTCGGTGCGACGCAAGCAGTGTCCCAGCCACGGTCGAGATCACGGCCGGGCCGAGCATGAGCAGCGTCGTTACGCGCAGTCGTGGCACCTCGGACTCGTTCACCGCGAGGTTGCTGATCATCGCTATCACCGCGGCGAACAACTCCACGGTCACCGGTTGCCCGCTCAGCGCCCGCACACCGGCCATCACCGCGGTCGCGAGGACCATCGACGCCGTCCCGATGCCGGCCAGCCGTAGCCTGACCAGGCCGGGATCGACTCCGGTCAGCGTGGTGCGCAGTTCTGCTAGCGCCCTGCGCCCCCGCACCGCCACAGTTTCGCAGGCCGAGAACACATTGAGTGATCTCCAGCTCTGATGTTGGCGATGATCCTCCACTGGCGGTGCGGTCATGTCGTCTCGCCCAGTTCTGCCGTGGCCAGGCCGAAAGTGAATATGGCGCAGGCGAACAGGCAAACGATGCCTACGGCGCGGGCCCACCCGGGGTCGGCGAAGACGGTCACGCCTGCGCCGATCACCAGAGCGGCGCCGGCCAAGGCTGAGAGCAGGCGGGTTTTTACTTTCTGGGGGATGGGGGGCGGGTTGAGGACGGTCGCGTCGGGGGTGACTGCCGGGTCGAGGCGGCCCCGGAGGAAAAGGCGGAATAGCAGGACCAGTGAGGGAACCAGCACGATCGCACCGCCTGCGACGGCGATGATAATGGCGAGCAGTGTCGAGCGGCCAGCGGCGGCCTGATCGATCGTGAGCCCGGGGAGGAAGCGGGGTTTTTGCGCCAGGGCCCAACCCGCGACCATCGCCGCAACGGCGAGGACTGCTGAGGCGCGGGCCGCACCGAAGTGGTTGCGCCACACCAGCAACAGGGTTATGAGTCCCGCTGCGGCGGAGACGCCGATCATCGCCGCGCCACCGCCGTTGGTGAGGCCGTTGAAGATCGGTGGAGCGTCGTAGCGCACGACGAGCAGGCCGACGAGTGCGAATGCGCCTGCGCATAGTCCCGACCCGAGAGCGCGGGCGCGGAAGTCGAGTTCCAGTGTCCGCTCGCCGAGCCGGTGCGCGTCGGCGGCGAGGTATACCGCGGCGAGGTAGCCACCGATGGCGACGGCCAGCGCGCCGATGACCACCGAGGTGGGGTTGAGCCAGCTGGTGATGGGGTTGCCGGTGGCGTTGCCCACGGGAACACGGCCGGAGGCGATCCCCCCGACGACGGTGCCCAGCGCGAAGGGGGTTAGGACCGAGGACAGCGCGAAGAGGTTTTCGATCGTGCGCTGGCCGCGGGCCCCGTCGAGCTGGCCACGCAGCGCGTAGGAGGCTCCGCGAAGGATGATCCCCACCGCGGCGATGAACAACGGTATCGCCAGCGTGGAGGTGATCGAACCGAAGGCCACCGGGTACGCGGTCCAGCACACGACGAGCACGAAGATGAGCCAGACGTGATTGGCCTCCCAGACCGGTCCCATCGCGTGCCGTGCGTGGTCGCGGCTTGCCGCCCGGCTGGCTCGTCCGGGGCCGGCCAGCAGCGTCCAGAGACCGGCGCCGAAGTCCGCGCCGGCCAGGACGGTGTAAGCGGCAAGACCGGCGAGGATGAACATGATCGGGATTTCAGCCATCCCGGTCGACCTCGAGCGGCAGGCGACTAAAGCGGCGCAACAGCCAAGCCACCCCGGCCGCCAGCGCCAGGTAGACCACGATCAGCGTGCCGTAGCCGATCGGGATCCCTCGGGCGCCGGTGACTGCTTGGGAGGTGCGCATGACCCCGTAGACGATCCAGGGCTGGCGCCCGACCTCGGTTGTGATCCAGCCGGCGACGAGCGCCAGGACCGACAAGGGGCCAGCCAGCACGACGGCCCGGTAAAACCACGGCGATCGGGGCAGCCGTTTATGGCGCAAGCGAACATAGAGGTACACCACGCCCAGCAGCGCCAGCAGCGTCCCGATGCCGACCATCGTCTGAAAGGCGAAGCGCTCGACGTTGACCGGTGGCCGGTCTTGCGCGGGTACCGCGTCGAGGCCTGCGACCGTCGCGTTGGGGTTGTGGAAGGCCAGCAGCGACAGCAGGCGCGGGATCTCGATTCCAAAGATGACCTCGTGGCCGTTGTACCAACCCAGCAGGTGTTCCGGGGCGCCGCGGGTGGTCGGGCCGAGTCCTTCGAGGGCGGCCAGCTTCGTTGGTTGCGCGCTCGCGACTTCGCGTGCGGCCCAGTCGCCGATCACGACCTGCAGTGGCGCGGCGATCGCCGCGGCGGACAGCGCGATCGTTAACGCCGTCCGCTCGTAACGGCCCCAGCGGCCTCGCAGGAAGCCCCAAGCATAAGTGGCGGCGACGAGGAAACCGGTGACGATGTAGCCGGCGAAGTACATGTGCACGAACTCGTGCCAGAAATAGAAGTTGCCGAACAGCGCCGACCACGGGTGCGCGTTGGCCGCGCGGCCGTCCCGCAGCGTGAACCCGCCGGGGTGGTTCATCCAGCCGTTGACGGAAATGACGAACAGTGAGCCCGTCACGCCGGCGATCGCGACAGGAATGCCGGACAGGAAATGCGCCCGGGGCGCCAAGCGGTCCCAGCCGTAGACGTAGATCGCGATGAAGATCGCCTCGATAAAGAAGGAGAATCCCTCGAGGGTGAAGCCGAGCCCGAACACGTTGCCAAAACTCGCCATGAACGCCGGCCACAGCAGCCCCAGCTCGAAGCTGAGGATCGTCCCCGTCACGACGCCAACGGCGAATACTGCCAGCATCACTTTCGACCAGCGCCGGGCAAGCGTGCGAAACAGCCCGTCACCGGTACGCAGGTAGCGCCATTCGCAGAACAGGACCATCGCTGGAAAAGCGATCCCGAAACACACCAGCGGGATGTGGACGGCAAGCGAGAGAGCCTGCATCTGCCGCGCCTGCAGCAGATAGTTCTGATCAACCGACGCAAACACACCGCAAACGGTCGCGAGCAGCGTGGTCACGTCATCTCCCACCCCTCAGCTAACCGGCGATGATGACGTCTCCCGCTCGGTCGACTCGCCGACCCGAACAGTGTCACCGCGCATACCCCCGTGGCATCGCCGTCAGCGGCCGTCATGCCTGGGTGCTCGCCGCAGTACTCATATTCCCGTTAGCGGGTAGCACTATGGGCGATCGTGACCGGCGGCCCAACGACCTGCCATGATCGTCGAAACTGCGTGATGGCCGCGCGATTCTGCACGGTTGCAGCTCACTCTTGGTGATCTTGAGAACGCGGGCAAGGTGATTAAGCAGCAACCTCCGTGGGGCAGGGTTACCTCGCCGGCAGTCTTGAAGCCGTACCGCGTCAGCGGCTCCTCCTCAGCACCAACAGCAGCCCACCGACCAGGCTGGCGTTCTTCAGGAACTGGATCTCGTGGGCCTTCCGTTCGGCACCGTCGAAATCCCAGAATGGGTGGCCAGCCAGGGTGGTCGGGATCATCGAGGCGATGAGCCCGAGGGCAGCCAGCCGGGGCAGCTTGTCCAGGGTCAACGCCGCGCCGCCGGCCACCATCGCCGCGCCGTTGCCGCGCACAGCAAGCTCGGGGTTGGGCAAACCCAGGGTCGCCGCCTTGTCGACCCGGGGGCCGGGGTGCACCGTGGCGTCAAACCCGAGCTTGATGAACGTGGCGCCCAGCAACGCCTGCCCAGCGCGCCGCTCGAGCTGATCGATCACTTCCATTCCTCCCAGAACGTTATTTTGGTGGCTGCGGATGCCGACCGAAAGGCGGCGTCGTGCGAGTGCTGTCGTTCCAACCCGCAGTCAGCCGCGGAGAAACGCCAGGATTTCAGCGTTGAACGTCTGGGCGTGGGTGACGTTGAGTCCATGCGGAGCGTCGGGGACCAGGACCAGTTTGCTGCCGTCGATGGCTTCGGCGGTGCGCCGCCCGCTGACCTCGAAGGGCACGATCCCGTCGGAGTCGCCGTGGATGACCAGGGTCGGAATGGTGAATGCTTTCAGGTCACCGCGGAAGTCCGTCTTGCTGAACGCGGTCGTGCAGTCCAACGTGCCTTTCGGCGAAGCAGCTGCGGCAATCGCGGCGTTGTAGCGCCGAAGCGGCTCGCTGACCAGATCGGTGCTGCCGCGGACCGAGAAGAAGTTCGTGACGAACTGGTCGACGAAGGCGACGCGGTCGGCTCGGATGCCGTCGTGGAAGAAGCCGGTGAGGGTGGCGTCGTCGATACCGCCCTCAGGGTTGTCGGCGGACTTGTAGAGGTAGGGCGGGACGGCGGCAGCGAACACGGCCTTGGCGACGCGCTCGGTGCCGTAGCGGCCGACGTAGCGCGCGACCTCGCCGCCGCCCATGGAGAACCCGATAAGAGCCGCGCCGGTGAGGTCGAGGTGCTCGATGAGTGTGTGCAAGTCGGCGGCGAGGGTGTCGTAGTCGTAGCCGTCCCAGGGCTGGGATGAGGCGCCGAATCCGCGGCGGTCGTAGGCGATCACCCGGTAACCGTCCTGGACCAGTGCCGCGATCTGCGGCTCCCAGGAGCGGCTGGACAGCGGCCAGCCGTGGACGAGGACCACGGGCGGTCCAAAGCCATGGTCTTCGTAGTAGAGCCCGACGTCGGTGGTGTTGTCCTGACCAACGGTCACATACGGCATGGGGTCACTCCTTAGTGCGGTTGAAGTCGATAAAGCGCGCTTAGGGGATCCAGCCCGGCGCAACGGTGACCACGACGACATCAGCATTGTGGTCACCGTTGCGCCATAGCCCCCAATCACCGTGGCGTTGTGGCCCGTCGATACCAGCAACAATGTCCTTGATACCCCGCTTGCGTCATCGAGGACAGCTACAAACTGAACTGCTGGCTAGCCGCAATCAGGAAAACCCCACTAGCAGGAATGCGCTGTGGATCTCGATTGTGGCTACAGCGTCTTCAGCTGGCCGTGGCTGGCCGGTTGTGCCTTGTCGAGGCGTTGGCGTTGTGGGACGACGACGTACTTTGGATCCTTGGTCGACGCGACGCCCGCTTCGAAGACGCCGAACCTCTGCAACGCGCTGCCCGCCAGTAGGGCAAGGCCCGAAGCCACGGCCGCCGCGCGGCTGCGACCGGCGAGCGTGGCGCCGACTAGGCCTGCGGTGGTCAGGCGCTGAGACCACATTCGCAGCCGGTGCGCCCGCCCGGTCGTGTAGGCCTCGTTGGCGAGACCGAGCCGTTGCTCCATCACCTTCGAGGCAACCAGTTCGCTGACGCCGCCATACCAGGCGAACATCCGCGCTGGGCCCGCCTCGTCCACGGGGGTCAGCACCATCGCCAGCCCACCCGCGCTTGCCGCAGCCGAACCGGTGAAGATGAACGGCAGCTGCGGGTGCGCCTCGTGCCATGCTGGGGCGGCGGTCTGGGACAGCAGCACCGCGGTGTAGGACGCGACTGCGGGCGCCAAGACCGCCGACGAGACCGCTGCGGGTCGCGCGATCCGGCGCAGCAGCCGGCCGACCATCGTGTGGCGCACCGTCGAGGGCAGCAGTTCGCTCACGGCTGCAATGGCGACACCCGGTGCGTACATGGTGAGGATCCACGTGCCGACGCTCATTGGTGAGGTGGGCTTGGCGACCCGCAGCATGTGGTGAAAGCGCTCGGGGCGACCGAGGTCGGCGATCAGCAGGTAAGCGCTGACGAGCAGGGTTAACAGGGAACTGATCCGGCCCGCTCGGCGCAGCGCCGGTCTCCTGGTCAGGTCGGCACCTGCCGCCAGCACGGCTGAACCGGCCGATAAGCCTCCGGTGAAGAAGTATGCGGGAACCTTCCACTCCCATACCGGCGGTTTGAGCACCGGCCTTCCGTAGTAGGAACGGAACTCGGCACGCGGCACCATGGACTGCTCGCGGCTGCCGTCGTCGCCGCGGCGACCGCGTGCGCGTCGCTGCTGCGAGTTGCTCATCGGCGACCGCCTCCAACGAATACTGCGACCGCGGCGGTGAGGAACGCCGACGCAGCTATCCCGGCGTACTTCCACATGGCGGGCAGGTCCCGCGTCGGCACGACCGGGTCCGGAGGCAGCCCGTAGACCTCGGGCTCGTCAAGTAACAGGAAGAATGCGCCGGTGCCGCCGACGCCGTCATTCGGATCGTGGCCGTATAGCCGGGCTTCGGGGACTCCGCGTTCGTGCAGCTGCTCGACGCGCTGGGCGGCGCGGGCCCGCAACTCGTCCAGCGGACCGAACTGGATGGATTGGGTCGGACATGCCTTGGCGCACGCGGGCTCGAGACCGCTGCGGAGCCGGTCGTAGCACAGCGTGCATTTCTGCGCCCGGCCATCGTGGGGACGGCGATCGATAACCCCGTAGGGGCAGCCGGACACGCAGTAACCGCAACCGTTGCAGATGTCTTGTTGCACGACGACCGTGCCGAACTCGGTGCGGACTAACGCGCCGGTGGGGCAGACGTCGAGGCATCCTGCGTGGGTGCAGTGCTTGCACACGTCGGAGGACATCAGCCAGCGGAAGTCCGTACGACTTTCCACTCCGGTCGCCGCGCCGGGCGGTTCAAAGGACGGCATACCGAGATTCTGGGGTCCCGGATCGACAGGCAACGGCGACGTTCCGAGCTCGCCGCCGCCCCGCTCTGCACGCCGTAGCGCCGACGAGACCACCTCGGTGGTCTGCTCAATTCCTGAGGGCCCGGTTGGCAGCTCGGTCATCCCGGTGTCCTGATTGCCCAGTGGGCGCTGCTGCTCGATGAATGCCACGTGGCGCCAGGAGTTGGCACCGAGCATCCCCGTGTTGTCGAACGACATCCCGAGCAGGTTCAGCCCGTCCTCGGGTACCAGGTTCCATTCCTTGCACGCCACTTCGCAGGCTTTGCAACCGATGCAGACCGACGTGTCGGTGAAGAACCCGACGCGCGGTGGATGGTCGAGGTGGCCGGCGTTGGCGGCCACCTCGTCGAGCGGTCCGGACAGACTGTGGTCGCCGATCATGATGGATCCTCCGTCGATGGTCGGCCGGGTTCGGTGTGCCTAGCTGCGGTGGACCCGGTGGTCTCGAGCTGGGTACCTGTGGCGGCGGTGATCTGCGCGCGCCTGCGGTAGTCGGCGAGATACGCAAGAAGCTGCGGCCCGCGCGGCCGGCGACCAGGCTGAATGTCACAGGTGGCCACCTTGGTTTCCTGGATGAACACATTCGGGTCGATGACCACGCCGAACAGGTCGTTGACGACGTCGCCCCGGACGAGGCCGACCGGGCCCCAGTGATAGGGCATCCAGATTTGGTGGATGATGCGGTCCTGCACGCGCAGCGGCGCCATCCGGTCGGTGACGACGACTTTGGCCTCGACGGCCGCCCGGCTGGTAATCACATGGGCCCAGCCGAGGTGCTGCAGCCCGCGCTGCATCGCCAGCTCCGGGGAGACCTCGACGAACAGCTCCGGTTGCAGCTCCGACAGGTACGGCAGGGTCCGGCTCATCCCGCCTGCAGTGTGGTGTTCGGTGAGGCGTGCGGTGGTGAACACGAACGGGAACACCTCGCTGTGCAGTTCTGGCGGTGATGGGTTGTACGGGTTGTCCGGGCGAACGTAGATTTTGCGCGTTGGATTGCCCTGCTGCCCGTACAACAGGTTGCGTACCGGTGACTCGTGCGGTTCATAGTGTGTTGGCAATGGACCGTCAGCTAACCCGGTTGGCGCGAATAGCCAGCCCTTGCCGTCGGCTTGCATGATGAACGGATCGTCCCCACGGAGCGCCTCCGGGCCGACCGCGCCGTCGGGCGGAAGGTAGGTGGGTGGCTTGTCCTTCGGGAAATCCGGCACGTCGTGGCCGGTCCACTCGCCGCGCTGGGCGTCCCACCACACGAGGGCCTTGCGGTCGCTCCACGGTTTGCCGTTGGGGTCGGCTGAGGCCCGGTTGTAGAGCACCCGCCGGTTCAACGGCCAGACCCAGCCCCATTCCAGTGCGTAGAGGTCCTGTTCTAAGCGGGACTTGCGGCGCGCGGCCTGGTTGACGCCATCGGCGTAGACGCCACTGTAGATCCAGCAGCCGCACGACGTCGTGCCATCTGCCCGGAGGTCGAGGTAGCCGTTAACCAGCCGACCGGTGGTGAGGTCATGGCCGTTGATGTGGCGCAGCACATCTTCTGCAGACGGCTCGTCTCCGTGCGTCTCATAGTCCCACGCCAGGTCCAGCAGCGGCCGGTCACGCTCATCGGCCGATCCCGCGAGGCGTTGCCGAAGCCGGCGTCCGAGGTGGTAGAAGAAATACAGTTCGGAGCGCTGGTCGCCGGTCGGCTCCACGGCTTTTTCCCGCCACTGCAGCATCCGTTGCGTCTGGGTGAACGTGCCCGCTTTTTCCACATGAGAGGCCGCCGGGAAGAAAAACACCTCGGTGCGGCACTGCTGCGGCACGATCTCCCCGGTCTCGACCTCCGGTGCGTTTTTCCAGAAGGTGGCGCTGTCGATCATCGCCAGGTCTCGCACCACCAGCCAGTCGAGGTTGGCCATGCCGAGCCGCTGGAGCCGGCCGTGTGCCGACCCCACTGCCGGGTTTTGGCCGAGCAAGAAATAGCCGAAGACCTTGCCATCGACCATGTCCATGACGGTGCGGTAGGTGCCGTGATCACCGTTGATCCGCGGCAGGTAGTCGAAGCAGAAATCGTTATCCGGGGTCGCCGCATCACCCCAATACTCCTTGAGCAATGACACGACGTAGGTATCCGCGTTGCGCCAGAACCCCTTCTGCTTGTCACCGCGAATGGACTCAATGTAGGCCGCCAAGCTGGAATGCGCTGGCGTCGGCATCGGCAAATACCCGGGCAATAGATTGAACAGAGTCGGGATGTCCGTCGACCCCTGGATGCTGGCGTGCCCACGCAGCGCAAAGATCCCACCCCCAGGCCGGCCGATGTTGCCCAGCAGGAGCTGGATGATCGCACCGGCGCGGATAAACTGTGCGCCGACGCTATGCTGCGTCCATCCCACGCTGTATACCAGCGCACCAGTGCGGTCCCGGCCGGAGTTCGACGTCCATGCGGTGCAGACCCGCAGGAACTGCTCCTTCGGGATACCACAGATCGCCTCCACGGTCTCCGGCGTGTAACGGCCGAAGTGGCGCTTGAGGATCTGGTAGACGCAGCGGGGATGCTGCAGCGTCGAATCCGCCGCTACTCCCTCGGTAACGCCGTCGAGCACCGGGCCACCCGAACCTTGCTGGTAGGCGGCCGAGGTTTCCTTGGCCTCCCCGGGATGTCCGGTTCCCGGTGACCGGCGCGCCGATACCCCCTCGTAATGCCACGTCGTTGGGTGGTACGCCGCCGTTGCCTGGTCGTACCCGCTGAACAGGCCATCGAGGTCCTCGGTGTCCTGGTAGTCCTCACTGATCAGGAATGAGGCGTTGGTGTAGGCGAGCACGTACTCGCGGAAATCAAGCTCGTTGGACAGGATGTAATTGATCACTCCGCCGAGGAAGGCGATGTCGGTCCCAACACGCAGCGGTACGTGCAAGTCCGACAGCGCGCTGGTCCGCGTGAACCGGGGGTCAACATGGATCACGGTGGCATCGTTGGCCTTGGCCTCCATCACCCACTGAAATCCGACCGGGTGCGCCTCGGCCATGTTGGAGCCCATAATCACGATGCAGTCAGCGTTGCAGAGGTCTTCCAGGTAGTCCGTCGCTCCACCACGACCGAAGGAGGCTCCCAGACCGGGAACCGTGGCGGAGTGTCAAATGCGGGCCTGGTTTTCGATTTGCAGCGCGCCCAGCGCGGTGAACAGCTTCTTGATCAGGTAGTTCTCTTCGTTGTCCAAAGTGGCGCCGCCGAGACTCGCCAACCCCATCGTCCGGCGCAGCGGAGCACCGTTCTCGTCGGTGTCCTGCCAACCCTTGCGCCGCGCATCCAGCACCCGATCGGTGACCATCTCCATCGCGGTGTCCAGGTCGAGCTCAGCCCACTCGGTGGCATACGGCGCGCGGTAAAGCACCTTCTGCTCGCGATGCGGGCCGGTCACCAGCTGCTTGCTGGCCGAACCCTTCGGGCACAACCGTCCGCGGGAGATCGGGCTGTGCGGATCACCCTCAATCTGAACGACCTTCTCGTCCTTCACATACACCTGCTGCCCGCATCCCACGGCGCAGTACGGGCACACCGAGCGCGCCACCCGATCGGCGCTGGCCGTCCGCGCGGTCAGCGACACGTGCGAAGGTGACTCAACAGCCTTGCCGCGACCGAGCGGATCGGTACCCGCTAATTGCCGATAGACCGGCCACGACTGGATAAGCCTGCGTAAGCCCACTCACAGCTCCATTCCTGCTG
>JAVXWL010000105.1:0-17627 GCA_032230565.1 Pseudonocardiales bacterium
GTCGGCGGGCGCCAGGGTGCGCTGGTCGGCGACCGCGAAGGAGCGGATCTCCGAAACCTCATCACCCCAGAACTCCACCCGCAGCGGATGGTCAGCGGTGGGCGGAAAGACATCGACAATCCCGCCACGCACGGCAAACTCGCCGCGACGATCAACCATGTCGACTCGGGTGTAGGCCAGATCGGCCAGCCGAGCGAGCACGCTTTCGAAGTCGTGCAGCTGCCCGACCTGCAGCCGCACCGGCGGGATCTCGCCCAGGCCGGCGAGCATCGGTTGGATCAGAGACCGCACGGTCGCGACGACAACCTGCAACGGGGACGCCGCGCCTTCTTCGGGGTGTGCCAGCCGACGCAGCACCGCCAGCCGCTTGCCCACGGTGTCGGCTCGGGGGGACAGCCGCTCGTGCGGCAGCGTCTCCCAGGACGGCAGCTCAGCGACCACGCCGGCGCCCAGCACGTCGGCCAGCTCCGCGGTCAGCTCACCGGCCTCCCGATCGGTGGCGGTGACAGCCAGCACCGGGTGCCCCATGCGGGCCAGCGCAGCAACGACCAGCGGGCGGGCCGCCGGAGGACCGTGCAGTTCCAGCTTGGGGGCGCCAACCCGGCCGAGGAGTTCGCGCAGCGAGGGCTCCGGCAGGACCGCCTCGAGCAGGCCGGACAGGTGAGCGGCGGATGTGGTCGGTAGCGCGGTCGCTACGGGCACCGTGGTGGACCTTTCGGGCGCGGGAGTCGTCGACACAGACCCCTCCCCGGAACGCGACCGGCGCACGGGGTCAGGTACCACAATAGGCGATCGTGCACCTGCTCGATCGCTTGGGTTGGCAGTCGTTGGCGGCAGCGGCGAGTGCGGTTGGTAGTGCCTGAAGGGAATAAATACGTGCCCTGATCGGCGATCTCGGTAACCAGTCGCCGTGGGCCGTTGTAGGCTGAAGGCGTTCAATGACTTATCTAGCGGAGCTTGTTCGCAGCGAAATATTCATGATGGGGTGAGGATATTGGCGAGCGCTGGGGGGCGAGCTCCATGACTAGCATAGTACTGGGCGACGACCACGCAGTGTTCGTAGAATCGTTGGTCGCAGTACTGGTAGGGCAGGGATTCCGGGTACCTGCGGTGTCCCGAAGCCTCGCCGGTACGATTGAGGCGGTCCGCCGTCATCGCCCCGATATCTGCCTACTGGGTCGGCGGTTTTCTGATGGCGATGGCATTAGTGCAATTCCTCACGTTATCGCGGTAAGCCCGGCTACCCGCGTACTCATTTTAGCAGCGGACGGCGATAACGACGCGATGCGCCGTGCCGTACGGCTAGGGGCGGCCGGATATATGCACAAGACATGTGGCATCCGCAAGTTGGTCCACGCGCTGGAACGCGTGATCGACGGCGCGGTCGTGCTGGACGCACCCCGGGCTGCTACCAGTGTGCGCTCCGACGTCTCCGAAGCACGCCGGCTCGCCGCTCATCTGACCGCTCGCGAGCGGGAATGCCTCGGATTGCTCGTCGAGGGCCTCGATACCCCGGCGATGACGCTGCGGCTCGGCGTCTCGACGACTACGGTGCGCAGTCATGTCCAGGCGCTACTGACCAAACTTGGCGTACATTCCCGGCTCGAGGCTGCCACCTTTGCGGTTCGTTACGACCTCGTCGACCACGACCAACACGGCCCGGAGGGCCGGACGAAGACGGGGTAGCCATGAGCAGGGCGATACCGCCTGGCCCGATGGCCCCAGTGCGGGTGCTGCTCGTCGACGACCAACAGATGCTGGTCGAGGCGCTCGCCGCCAGGTTGGCCGGCACACCCGACATCGTGGTCGTCGGCCACTGTACGACCCGAGATCCGCATCCCGGTGCGCTCGCCACCCTGCTGTGCCCTGATGTGATCACTATCGAGGTCGCGCAGGCCCAGGACGCCGCGAGCCTGCTGGCGTCATTCCACGCGGCGTGCCCGATGGCCCGCGTCGTGATCCTCACCGCGAGCCGGGACCCGAAGCAGGCTGTCGAAGCAGCGCGGGCGGGAGCCGACGGCTGGGTGTCGAAGGAATCCTCGATCGGCACCCTCGCCGACGCTCTGCGCAGCGCGAGCCGGGGGGATTCTTACTTTCCACCGGAGCAGCTGGGCCACGTTCTGCGGGACCTGCGGGCAGACGTCGGCCGGGTGCGGCGGCGGGAAGGTCCGCTGGATGTCCTGACGCCCCGGGAGCACGACGTGCTGACCTGCCTGGCGCAAGGCAGCTGCCCAGCACAGGTTGCCGACGACCTCGGGATGTCGGCGAATACCGTCCGTACCCACATCAACAAGATCTTCACAAAGCTGGGCGTGCACAGCCGGTTGGAGGCTGTTGCGCTGGCGCGCGGGGCGCTGCGCCGCGGCCAGTCTCCCCCAACAGACGTAGCTGCTGCCCTCTTAGCGCAGGAGTCCACCTCGAGCGCGCAGCCGTAGCGTCGGGTTGCACCATGAGCGAAGCGATCGACGAAGTCCGTCCCAACAACGGCTGGGACGACCGCGCTGATTCACGCGGGTATGGCACGCTGCCCCCGGTCTTGATGTACCACTCGGTGGCACCGTATGACCACGACCCGCATCTGGTCACCGTGCGCCCGCAACGGTTCGAGCAGCAACTGCGCTGGTTGCACCGGCGTGGCCTGCGGGGCACGTCAATGCGCGAGTTGCTGGCGGCGCGGCGCCATGGCACTGGCCGGGGGCTGGTCGGACTCACCTTCGACGACGGCTACGCCGACTTCTTCGAGCATGCGCTGCCGGTGCTGACCCGGCTCGGCTTCACCGCCACCGTGTTCGTCATCGCTGACCTGCTCGGCGGCGCCAACTACTGGGACCAGCCGGGTCCTCACAAACCCCTGATGACGGCCAAGGAAATCCACCACATCGCCGCGTGCGGCATGGAGATCGGCTCGCACAGCCGGCGGCATGTGTCGTTGACCTCGATCACCCCCGACGACCTCACCGCTGAAGTTTCCGGGAGCAGGACCATCCTCCAAGAAGTGTCCGGACAGCAGGTCTCAGGGTTCTGCTACCCATATGGACACGTTGATGCGCTGGCCGTGGATGCCGTGCGCGCTGCCGGCTACCACTACGGATGCGCGATCTGGCGCTCGCCGCTGACCGGTGTGCACGCACTGGCGCGCAGCTACATCGGAGACCGCGACGGATCGTTGCGGCTGCTCGCGAAGTGGTACCGGCACCACCTGCGTTCCCGACCCACTCTGGGGCTTGCCCGCCGGTGAGGCCGCTGACCGTGCTGCATGCGGCGCAGCCCACCGACGCCGGGGTGGCCAGATATGTCGCCGCGGCGACCCGGGACCAGCTCGCCCGAGGCTGGCGGGTGGTGGTCGCATGCCCATCCGGCGGTCAGCTCGCCGCCGAGTTGACCGCAGCCGGGGTGTCACGGCTGCACTGGCCCGCTAACCGTTCCCCCAGCGTGGATACGGTCGGCGAGACGCAGCGGTTGCGTCGGCTGATTAGCCAGGTCGAACCAGACGTGGTGCACCTGCACTCAGCGAAAGCCGGGTTGGCCGGGCGGCTCGCGGTGCGCGGGACCCGCCGCACGCTGTTCCAACCGCACGGCTGGTCATGGCTGGCGGCTCAGGGCGCGATCGCCCGCGGGGCGCTGGCCTGGGAGCGCTTTGCGGCCCGCTGGACAGACGTGTGCGTGTGCGTCGGCGACGGTGAGGCCGCCGAGGCGCGGGACCGGCGAATAGGGAGCCGCCACGTCGTGGTCCGCAATGGCGTCGATCTCGGAAGGTTCGCGCCGGCTGACAAGCGAACGCGCGCCGCAGCCCGGCATCGGCTGGGAATCGACCGGCATGTGCCACTGGCAGTCTGTCTCGGTCGGGTCACCCGGCAGAAGGGGCAAGACGTTTTGGTCAAGGCGTGGCCTCAGGTGCGCGAGTACTGCCCGACAGCGACGCTGTGCATCGTCGGCGACGGTGACCTGCTGCCCAGCTTGCGGCGTGGCAAAACTCAGCCTGGCATACGGTTCGTGCCATCGGTCACCGATCCCCGACCCTGGTATGCGGCGGCCGACGTGGTGGTGCTGCCGTCTCGCTGGGAGGGCCTGTCGCTGACCGTGCTCGAGGCGCTGGCCAGCGGTCGGTCCGTGGTGGTCGCCGACATCCCCGGCCTCGCGGAGGCGGTCATTCCGGCAGTGGGTGCCCGGGTGTCACCCGGCGACGTCCGTGCGCTGGCCCAGGCGCTCGCGCGTCGGCTCACCGACACGGAACTGCGTAGAGCCGAGGCACACGCCGCCACACTGGCTGCGCGCGCCTTCAACATCCAGGAAACCCACAACCACCTAGCCGCTATCACAACCCAAGTCGCCCGTTCGGGCGACAATTGCGCTCCGAATGGCGCTGTTGAGCCCATGCCATACCGCGATTCGGCTCCGAATGGCGGCACACGCGGCGAGCGTCGTGCGGCTGGCGTAGGGGGCGTACTGCGGATGAGGGAGGACCCGGCGTCTGGCTGATGCCACGGTCGGCACAGCACATATCCACAGTCGGGGGGAATTGTGGCCGAACAACGGCTTTCGCTCGCGATCAACGGTCGTGAGCGACTTCTGGAGAAGCGGCTGGTGCCGTTCTCCATGCCAACCGAGCAACCAACGGCCGGTAACGGGCACGCCCGGTTGGGGTCGGTCGCAATTGTGGGCCTCGGATATGTCGGGCTGCCGACGGCGTTGGCGTTGTTGGGCAGCGCATCGCAGATCACCGGCTTCGACGTGAGCGAGGACCGGCTGCGCGCCATCGAAGCCGGCGACGTCGACCTCAGCGATCTCGATACGGTCCGGTTGGCCAAGGCCAGCGGCGATGACAGCTTCCGGCTCACCAGCGACAGCGCCGCGCTCGCCGAGGCCGACGCCGTGATCGTCTGCGTGCCCACCCCGGTCGATGAGCACCACATTCCGGACCTGTCCGCACTGCGCAGCGCCTGCCAAACCGTCGTCGCGCACGCCCACCCGGGGCAGACGGTCATCCTGACCTCGACGAGCTTCGTCGGCACCACCCGGCAACTGCTCACCGAGCCCCTAGGCGCTCGCGGTCTGGTCGCCGGCTCCGACGTCTACGTCGCCTTCAGCCCGGAGCGCATCGATCCCGGCAATGCCGACCACGTGCAGCGCGAGACGCCGCGGGTGGTGGGCGGCGCCACCACGCAGTGCGCTCTGCACGCTGCGCGAGTGATCGGGCAGTTGACCGACTCGGTCTACCTGGTGAGCTCCCCAGAAGCCGCCGAGCTGACCAAGCTGTATGAGAACATCTTCCGCGCGGTCACCCTGGCGTTGGCCAACGAGTTCAGCGACGTGTGCGGCACGCTCGGGTTGGACCCCATCGAGGTCACGCTCGCGGCGGCGACCAAGCCGTACGGCTTCCTCGCTGCGTTTCCCGGACCAGGGGTGGGTGGGCACTGCATCCCGTGCGATCCGCACTACCTGCTGTGGCAGCTGCACGGGCGCAACCGCCCAACGCCGTTGATCGAGCAGGCCATGCAGTCCATCCACGCGCGGCCGGCCCGCGTCGTCGAGCGGGCCGCTGAGGTTCTCGCCACCGACGGGCGAACCCTCGCCGGCGCCAAGGTGATCGTCGTCGGCGTCAGCTACAAAGCTGGGGTCAGCGATGTCCGAGAATCACCGGCGCTGCTGATCATCGACGGCCTCGCGCGGCGCGGCGTCGACGTCGGCTACCACGACTCACTGGTACCCGTCGTGGCGACTCCCGAAGGCCCACTGCACAACGTTGCAGCCCCCACCGGAGCCGACTGGGATCTGGCGATCATCCACGTGGTGCATCCCGACGCCGACTACACCTGGGTACGGGACTGCCCGCGGGTGCTCGACGCCACGTACCTGTTCGAGGGCCTGTTGGACAGCCCAGTGCAGCGCAGCGTGGTGTGAGAACAGATGACCCACGCACCGCTCGTCGAGCTGGACACCACGACACCGGCAGTCATCCTCAAACTCGACCGCAACGTCATGCACCACGGCGGGCTGGGCGCGATCCGCAGCCTCGGGCGGCTGGGCGTACCGGTCTACGGCGTGCACGAGGACGCGTGGGCGCCCGCGGCCAGATCCCGTTACCTGCACGACCGATGGGTCTGGCGGCCACCGGCCGATGATGCCGAAAGGGTGCGCGCTGGTTTGGTGACACTCGCCGAGCGGATCGGCCGCCCGGCGGTCCTGATCCCCACTGACGACGCCGGCGCGATCTTCCTTGCTGAGCACGGCACCGAGCTGCGGCAATGGTTCTTGTTCCCAAACCCGGCCAGCGACCTGCCCCGCCAGCTAGCCGGCAAGTACACGCTGTACCAGTTGTGCCGCCAGCTCGGTGTGCCGTGTCCGGCGGCCGCGTTGACCGGATCTTTACTCGAAGCCCAACGCTTCGCCGATCGGGTGGGATACCCGCTGATGGCCAAGCTGGCGACGCCGTGGCAGTCCAGCAGTGCAACGGGGCTGCGCAGCACCTCGGTGGTGCACAACAGCGCGGAACTCAGCGATACCTGGCGCGCCTGCGGCGATCAGGCGCTGATGCTCCAGGAGTACGTCAGCGGCCAAGACTATTTCTTTCACGGCTATTGCGACGCCGAATCGCGCTGCCGACCCGCTTTCGTCGGCATCAAGGAACGTTCGTACCCGGCGCACGCCGGGCTGACCAGCCTCGGACGCTGGGTGGACAACCCTGAGCTGCACCGCCAGGCCACCGAGCTTTTAACCCGGCTGGGGTTCCAGGGCATCGTCGACCTCGACTATCGGTTCGACCCCCGGGATGGCCGGTACAAGCTGCTGGACTTCAACCCGCGCCTGGGTGCGCAGTTCCGGCTGTTCTCCGACACCGCGGGCGTCGACGTGGTGGTCGCGGCGCACCTGGACCTCACCGGCCGCCCGGTGCCACCGGGCGCACCTCAGCACGGGCGCCGTTTCCTGGTAGAGAACTACGACCCCTTCGCCGCACTGGCCTACCGGCGCTACGGCCTGGATTTCCGGTCTTGGGTGACGTCGCTTCGCCAGGCTGACGAGCTGGCCTGGTTCGCCAAAGATGATCTCGCACCGTTTGGGCTGATGTGCCTGTGGATGGGCTGGCGGGCGATGACCCGCCCATTGCGCAGTGCGCCTCAGCCACCTGCAATCACCCAGCTATCCGCACGGAAGGCCAGAATATGAACGATCCGGTCGAGGTTGCCATCGTGGGCGCCGGTCCCTACGGTCTGTCGGTCGGAGCGCATCTGCGCGCCGCACGTGTGCCGTTTCGCCAGTTTGGGCTGCCCATGCAGCTGTGGCGCGACGCGATGCCAGCTGGCATGTTCCTCAAGTCGCAGGGTTTCGCCTCTAACCTGTCCGATCCAGCCGGCACGCACACGTTGCGCGCGTTCTGCGCAGCCACTGGCCGCGACTACGCCGACTACGGCCTTCCAGTTCCGCTGGAGACCTTCGTGGCCTACGGAGACTGGTTCCAGCGCGCCGAGGTTGCGCACCTGGAAGAGCTGATGGTCACCGACGTGACCCGGGCCGGCGAGAACTACCAGCTCACCCTGTCCGACGGGAGCACCGCGCTGGCCCGCAAGGTCGTGGTCGCCACCGGGGTGCAGCACTTCGCTCATCTGCCCGGGTCCCTAGCGGCGCTACCACCGAATTTGTGTACGCATACCAGTGCACACGACGACCTCGGGGTGTTCGCCGATCGCGAGGTCGCGGTGGTCGGTGCCGGGCAGGCCGCGCTGGAATCAGCGGCCCTGCTGCACGAGTCCGGAGCGCGGGTCACCGTGGTCGCCCGCGCATCAGAAGTGGTGTGGAGCGGCGCGCCGTTGCCCGACCAGCGCTCGATCCGGCAGCGGCTGCGGGAACCGGAAGCCGGGCTGGGCTCGGGCTGGGCTATTTGGTTCTATTCCAACCGACCCGACCTGTACCGGCGGCTGCCAGCCGCGCAGCGGGTCCGGACCGCACGGACCGCGCTCGGGCCGGCCGGAGCCGCCTGGCTGCGTCCCAGGGTAGATGGCAAAGTCCGCACACTGGTTGGGCACTCGGTGCGGTGGGCGGACTCAGTGCCAGAGGGCGTACGGCTCGGACTGGGAGTCAACGGCGCAGTCAACGGTGGGAGTACCAAAGAGATCACCGTCGAGCACGTGCTGGCCGCCACCGGCTTCCGCCCTGACCTGGATCGGCTGACCTTCCTCGACGCCGGGCTGCGGACGACCGTGCGAACCCTGGCCGGCACTCCCGACGTTGGCCCGGATTTCCAGTCCTCTGCACCGGACCTGTACTTCGTCGGACCCGCCGTGGCACCGACCTTCGGACCGGTCATGCGGTTCGTCTACGGCGCCGACTACGCGGCACGCACAGTGGCCCGCGCGCTCACCACCACCGCACGGCCACGATCCACCGTGGGAGCCCGTCGGTGACCACCTCACTCGTCAGGGCACCTCGTCGCGGATCGCCAGTGGGACTGCTGCGTCGCGCCGCACCGGCGGCTGCCCTACCGATGGTCCTGCCCATGGCGGACATCGCCGTCCTCGCCACGGCCGGTCTGTTGATCGGGACATCTGGGTGGGCAGCGGCGGCCTATGCCTGCGCGGTGCTGGTGTTACTGGTGGCTGACGGGCAGCACCGGCTGCGGATCTGCCGGCGGGTGTCTGATCAGCTGCCACGCACCGTAGCGGTGGCGGCGATGCCGCTGCTCGCGGTGCTGCCATGGCTGGGACCCGGACTGGGAGCCGGCGGCCTGCGCCTAGCGCTGATCTCCACCGCGTCGCTGATCACCGTGCGCGCCGGGGCCTGCACCGCGTTGAAGGCCGCGCACCGGCGTGGGCGGCTCCTCGAACCGACCCTGGTCGTCGGCACCGGCGCCACCGGGGTGCGGGTGGGGCAACTGCTGCGCAACCACCCCGAACTCGGGTTGGCGCCCCGCGGGTTCCTCGACACCCAGCTACCGCAGCCCGGCGCACTGCCGTTGCTCGGTGAACTATCGGAGCTGGCCGACGTGGTCGCGCGCTACCGCATCCAGCGCGTCATCGTCTGCTTCCCGGCAGCCCGAGATGCCGACCTGGTGCCGCTGTTGCGGGCCTGCCGACCGCTGCCAGTGGACGTCTGCGTCGTGCCGCGAATGTACGAGCTCGGCGCGGCGCTGCCCCGGGGTTACCTCGATGAGCTGGGCGACATACCGCTGGTCCCGCTGCGCCGCCTCGGAGCCGGTCGACTCGGCGCCGGCGTCAAGGCCGCGTTCGATTTCGTGGCCGCATCGGTATTGCTTATCGCGGTCCTCCCGGTGCTGCTCGCGCTCGCCGTCGCGGTGCGGCTCGACGGTGGCGGCCCCGTGCTGTTTCGCCAAACCAGAGTTACCCGCGGCGGCCAGACGATGGAGCTGCTCAAGCTGCGCTCCATGATCGACCACGCCGGCTCGGACACCCGCTGGGTGGTGCTCCCCGAGCAAACCAACCGCCTCGGTCGATGGTTGCGCAGCACGCATCTTGATGAGCTGCCCCAACTCGTCAACGTGCTGCGCGGGCAGATGTCCCTGGTAGGACCCCGGCCGGAACGGCCGTACTTCGTGGCTGCCTTCGAGCAGCAGATCCCGCGATATGGCGACCGGCACCGGATGCGCACCGGGCTGACCGGATGGGCTGCGGTCAACGGACTGCACGGAGACACCTCGATCGCCGAGCGAGTCCGCCTCGACAACTTCTACATCGAACACTGGTCGCCATGGATGGACCTGGTGATCTTGGCCCGCACCTTGTGCGCCGTGTCCTCAGGAGGAAGCAAGTGAAAGTTCTCCACGTGATCACCGGACTGGGTGTGGGAGGGGCGGAGCTGCAGCTGCGGTCGCTGCTCCAACACACCTGCCACCAATCCGACGTGGTGACGCTCTACAACCCGGGCCCGGTCGCCGGGATGATCTCCGGGGACGGCGTGCGGATCCGCGATCTGGGCATGACCCGCAACACCGAGCTGTCCGCGCTGTTGCGATTGGCCCGGATGATCCGCGCCGATGGTTATGACGTGGTGCACGCCCACCTGTACCGCTCGTGCATCTATGCGCGACTCGCGGCCAGGCTGGCGGGCACACCGGTGGTGGTGACCACCGAGCACTCCATCGGCGAGACCCACCTGGAACGCCGGCGGATGACCTTGGGAGTGCGGGCCCTTTATCTGGGTACGGACCTGTGCTCGGATGCCACGATCGCGGTATCCGACGCGGTGGCGCAGCGCCTGACGAAATGGGGAGTGGCCGCCCGCAAGATCGAGATCATCCCGAACGGTCTCGACTTCGCGCGAGTCGCCTTCGACGCCGCCGCCCGGCACCAGATCCGCGCCGAGTTCAACCTCCCACCCGACGCCTATGTCATTGGCGTGCTAGGTCGAATGGACCCGATCAAGCGCTTCGACCTGGTGATCAAAGCCGCCGCGCCGCTACTGGACGACCAGCACCGGCTGTTGATCGTGGGCGATGGGGCGATCCGACCCGAGCTGGAAGCCGAGGCGAACCGCCAGGGCGTCGCGGAATTGGTGACCTTCGCCGGTGAACGCCACGACGTGGCCGCCATGCTGTCGTCCCTGGACCTGTTCATCGCCTCCTCCGAGCAGGAGACCTTCGGGTTGTCGGTGCTGGAGGCGTTGGCCAACGGTATCCCGGCGCTTTACACGACCTGCCCAGCGCTCGATGACATCGAGACCCCGCGGGCCCGGCAGGTACCCGGCGACGTCGAGGGGATGCGCCGGGAGATCGCCGCTGAGCTGGCCATCGGACGCCGCCCCCGCGAGGGCGTGCCCGCTATCGGCGAGCGCTACGGCATCGAGGCGGTGGTCCGCCGGATCGACGATCTCTACGACCGGCTGATGGCCCGGCGCCGACCAGCTGCCCCGCACGTTGTGCCCGACCCGATCGGCGGAAACCGATGAAAGCGCTGATCACCGGCGGAGCAGGCTTCATCGGCTCTCACCTGGCCGACCACCTGCTGGCAGCAGGACACGACGTCGTCGTGCTCGACGACCTGGCCACCGGATCACTGGTCAATCTGTCGTCGATCAGCGACCATCCCCGGTTCCGCTACGTCGAGGGCTCGGTGCTCGATGCGGCATTGGTCGACACGCTCGCCCAGGGAGTGGACACGATCTTCCACCTCGCTGCCGCCGTCGGGTCGTTCGTCATCCGGGATCGTACGTTGCAGAGCCTCCGCACCAACATCCACGGCACCGAGAACGTGCTTAACGCGGCGCACCGGCACGGCAACCGGGTCCTGATCGCGTCCAGCAGCGAGGTCTACGGCAAGAACACCAAGATCGGTCTGACCGAGGACGACGACCGGGTGGTGGGATCACCA
The DNA here is from genome assembly GCA_032230565.1 of Pseudonocardiales bacterium. Classification (GTDB taxonomy): domain Bacteria; phylum Actinomycetota; class Actinomycetes; order Mycobacteriales; family Pseudonocardiaceae. The sequence continues at coordinate 11,319 of JAVXWL010000105.1, forward strand.
CTGCTGCACCGCTGGTCCTACTCCGAGGCCAAGGCCGTGGATGAGAGCCTCACCCACGCCTACGTCACCGAGCTCGGCCTGCAGGCGGTGATCGTGCGGCTGTTCAACACGGTGGGGCCCCGGCAGAGTGGGCGCTACGGCATGGTCATCCCACGGTTCGTGGCCCAAGCCCTGTCCGGGGCACCGCTGACCGTGTTCGGGACCGGCGCCCAGATCCGCTGCTTCTGCCACGTGCATGACGTAGTACCGGCGTTGGTGGCGCTGGTGGAGACACGCGCCGCGTACGGCACCGCGGTCAACGTCGGCAGCACCGAACAGGTGTCCATCGCCGACCTGGCATCGCGGGTACTGGCATTGACCGGGTCGTCCAGCGACATCGTGCGTCTGACCTATGAGCAGGGCATCGGCCCCGGATATGAGGACCTGCAGCGACGCGTCCCGGACTGCACCAAGGCTCGGAAGCTGATCGACTTCCGGCCGACCCGGACGCTGGACGACATCCTGCGCTCAGTGATCGACGAGCAGAGCCGGCCGAACTTGAGCCCGGCAGCGGTGCGCTGATGATCAATACCAGCATCGACCCGCAGCCACCCCTCACGGGGAAGTCGCGGAGGTCCAGTAGGCGGCGCTTGCTGACCGGATCGGGTTTCCTCATCGTGCTGTTCCTGGGCGCGGTGGCGCTGCTGGTCACGGTGCCGCGGATGCTCGGACCGAGCGAGAAACCAGCCAGCCTCGCGGTGGCATCCCTGCCGTTTTGGAACCTCAGCGCCGGTCAGACCGTCCTGGCAGCGAATCGGGGCACCTTCAACGAAGTTTCCCCGTGGATCTACGGGATCACGAACAACGGTCAAATCGTCTCGCAGGCGCCGCCCGGACGGGCCGCCGAAGTCACGGCGGGCATGGCTCAGTTGCGCACGTTGGGAATCCCGCTGGTCCCGTCGATCGCGAACAGGACCAACGGCCTGTGGGCCTACGAACCGGTCGCGAACATGCTGCACAATCCCGACGCGATGACCCGGCACATCAACGACATCGTCGCGCTGGTGCAGCGGGAACGCTACGACGGGATCGACATCGACTACGAGGATCTGCCGGCCACCGACCGGCAGATGTTCACCACGTTCGTGACCCGCCTGGCCGACGCGTTACACGACAAGGACAAGATCCTCACAATCGCCGTGTTCGCCAAAACCACCGACGCCGGCGAGGACGGGCGCAACGCCGGGCAGGACTACGCGGCCATTGGTGCGGCGGCCGACGAGGTCCGGGTGATGGCATACGACTACAACTGGTCGGAGTCACAGCCGGGACCGGTCGCGCCGCTGCCCTGGGTCCGCGATGTGCTGACCTACACCAAGAGTCAGATACCCGCCGAGAAGATCGTGCTCGGGGTTGCTGTTTCAGGCTACGACTGGGTGGACGGCGGCCAGGGCGAAGTGGTCACCTGGATTCAATGTTTCGGACGCACCAGGGCGTTTAACGCCACCTCGCAGTACGACCGGCTCAGCCAGTCACCCCATTTCAAGTACACCGATGCCCAAGGCCACCAGCACGAGGTCTGGTACGAGAACGCCGAGAGCACCGCGACCAAGCTTGAGGCCGCCAAGGCCGCCGGGATCCGCGGTGTCTTCCTGTGGATGATCAGCTCGGAGGACGACCGGACCTGGGCAACGCTGCACAACATCCTGCCCGTGCCCGCTCCTGAAGGGTCGTCCCGCTGATGCCCTGGTGGTCAGTTGCGATTGTCGTCTTCGGCGTGAACTTCGTGCTCTGGGCGAGCGTTGGTCTGGCGCGACTGCTCGAGGAGACCTGGGCGACCAAGACACTCCGCGGCCGGTTGAGACGGCTTGGGCTTCGTAGCGGTCCGTCGATGACCGTGCAGGACGTGGCGGTGCTGATCCCCGCGCACAACGAGGAACTGGTGATCGAGGCCAGCATCGCGGCGATCACCGCGCTGGTTCCCCGGTGCAATGTCCACGTAGTCTCCGACGGCTCCACCGACCGGACCGCCGAGCTGGCCCGCCAGACCGGGGTGAACGTCATCGAAACGCGCACCAACGTCGGCAAGGCCGGCGCCCTTGAAGAGGCGATCGAGCGCTTCGGGTTGGTGCAGCGTTTCCGAGCAGTCCTGCTCTTAGACGCTGATACGACCATCGAGCCGGGCTATTTCGACGCCGCTCTGCCGCATTTTGACGACCCCCAAGTCGTCGCCGTCGCCGGTGCGGTCCGGACCCACTGGCATGGCCGCGCGCTGTCGATGGTCGGGAAGGTCCTCGTGTGTCACCGGGAGCGCATTTACGCGATCAGCCAGCGGCTGCTGAAGTTCGGTCAGACCTGGCGGTTCACCAACGCCACCCATATCGTGCCCGGGTTCGCCAGCATGTATCGCACAGCTGTGCTGCCCCATATCGAGATGAACCCACCCGGCCTGGTGATCGAGGATTTCAACATGACGTTCGAGATCTACCAGAAGCGGCTGGGCAAGGTGGCGTTTAGCCTCGGCGCCGTCGCGGTGACCCAGGATCCCGACAACCTCCGCGACTACGTCCGTCAGATCAAGCGGTGGGGGCTCGGTCTGTGGCAGACGGTGCGGCGGCATCCACCCCGATTCAACCTGTTCAGCGCGATGCTCACGGTACTGCTGCTCGAGCTCCTCACCAGCAGCATGTTCTTCCTGCTGTTGCCGTTGCTGGTGGTTGTACTCGCCGTGCCCGCGGTGTATCCGGACGCGCTGTCGTGGCCTGGAATGGTGTCGCTGCACGGCGCGGTCGCCGCGCATATGACCCTGCGGGTGCTGCTGCTCGCGGTGACCGGTGCCGATCTGGCGCTGACCTGTGTGGTCGCGTTGATCGAACGCAGATTTCGTTTCGTGCTGCTGTGGATATTCTTTCCGTTCCTGCGGGTGCTCGACGCCGCGATCGCGCTGTCCGTGTTCCCACGCGCCTGGTTGAGCTCCACCGGGCGCTGGACCAGTCCGGTCCGCCGAGCGGTGGGGATGCGCCCGGCACTCAGCGACCAGATGACCGTGTCATCGGCGGTAACAGCATCCTCGACGGACTAGACGCATCCGCCGACATGGACGGGTTAGACAACGTCACGCGGATCGGGAGTTGCCGCCTAGAGGCACTGCCGGGCACAGTTGAGCCCGTGACGTTCTTGCGGGTTCTCCTCGTGGACAGTCACACGATGCTGACCGATGCCCTGACCGTCCAGCTGTCCACCACCACTGATCTGTGGGTCGTCGGCAGCGCCACACCTGACGACCCACGCCTGCTGGATATGGTCCGCACCCTGCGCCCGGACGTCGTGACAACCGAGATCGGCTCCGCGACGGTTGCGACTGGCGGGTTGGTCCGGAAACTGCACGCCGCCTATCCCCCGGCGCAGCTCGTCATCCTCACCGCCAGCCACGACTGCGCCCATGCCGTCGCGGCGGCGCGGGCCGGCGCCACCGCATGGGTGTCCAAGGAAAGCTCCCTGAGTCACCTGCTCGAAGTCCTGCGTGGGGTCCCGCTCGGTCATGCCTTCTACCCACCCCGCCAACTCGGCGTGGTGCTGCGCGAGTTGCGCGACGACGTGCGACGCGCCCGCGACTGCAGCGCGCGCCTCGACGTACTGTCCCACCGTGAGCGTGAGGTACTGCTACACATGGTCGACGGCATGCCGGTGAGTCGAATCGCCGTCGAGTCAGTGGTGTCCCCCACCACCGTCCGGACCCACGTGCGCAGCATCCTCACCAAGCTCGGTGTGCGAAGCCGCCTGGAAGCAGTCAGCGTCGCCCGCGCTGCGGGACTGCGACCCGTTGCCGACTGACCCGCCGTCGCGGGCGATGGTGACCGGGAGCCGGTCCCGGCGTCGCAGATGTCTTTCAGTCTGGCCGAGGGACTGGCCCGCACCCTGGAGGCGCTAGCGCAATTCGAACGGTGGGGGCGACGTGGTGCGCCGGACGGAGATGCCCATCGTCTCGATCATGTCGTCGACGGTGATGGCTTGCGCGTCGCGGTGCATGGCCAGGCCTCGCCGGGCGAGTTCGGTGGCCAGCTGGTGCTGGTGGTCGTCGACCTGTTCGCCGCGGGCGCTGTCCCGGATGGCCAGGATCGGGTAGCGCCCGGCGTTGAGCGCGGCCAGCGCAGAGCCGGTGCCGGCATGGCTGATCACGAGGTCCGCCTTGCCTTGCGCGGCACCCAGCTCGGCGGCGGGCAACGCCGGCGTGGCCCGGATGGGAAGATCGTCCACCGGGGTGTCCCCGGTTTGCCACAACACCTCTACCGGCAGCCCAATGGCTTGCGCCAGCGCACCGTCGGCTGCCAGCAACGGCGCGAGGTGCTCGAACAGCCGGCGGAACGGGTACTGGGTCGCCGCACCCACCGTCACCACCACCCGCAGCACCGCGTCGGGCACCCGCGTCACAGCGGCGCTCTCATAACCGTCGAACACGCTGCCGCCGTAAGCCCAGCGGTGATCCGCCCAGCTCTGGTACTGGGTGTAGGTGCGCACCCTGGGAGCCCACTGCAGCACGCGGCCGGTGACCGACGGTCCGCTTACCCGCGTGGCGCTCTCGATGTAGTGGCATTCCACCCCGCGGGCGGCCAAATAGGGCAGATACCCCAGCGCGATCCCGGACCCCGTCGACACCGCCCTGGTCACTTTGCGGTGCTGGAGCAGCCGACGCGCATAAGGGATGCAGCGAAGCACGTCAGGCACATTGCGCACCCCGACGTAGGGCACGAACTCCACGTCCCGATCCGCCAGCATTGACCGGCTCTGCTCATTGGCATGGGTAACCCACACCGCCTCGCCATCGGGCGGGATCCGGCTCGCCAGACTATCGAGCTGGGTCAGATGCCCACCTGTCGTGGCGACAAACAGCGTGGTCATATTCCCTCACCCCGTTCAACTCGGCTTGTCGTCGCGCACTCACTGCGACAGCGTGCTTGCGCTGCGTCACGCACACACTACCCCAGTAGCTGAGGTCACTGAGTGCAATGCTTCGAAATACCGTTGAGACGACCGCCATTCCGTCGCGGAGTTCGACGCCAGAGCTGTCGGAGCCGCCCGAGCCACCCTGGCGCCGAACTCGACGCGCCCAGGGTTGCCCCGCGGCGAACACTGGGCAAGTGCGTGGCGCTAGGCAATCGGTTCCATTTCGCAGCGCGCGGGTGCGCTGGAGGGTGCAAAAGGTTCCACTTGGCGCCAAGGGGTGGCTCCTGAGCGTGCCAGTTCGGATCGGTAGCGTCGGCGCCGTGAATGTGGCCGCAGCTCAACCGGAGACCGTGCTCACCGATCCGCGTAGCGACCCCCGCTGGCGTCAGCTCGCGCTCGGGCCGCACGGCAGCGTGTTCACCTCGCCGCCGTGGATCGACGCGGTATGCAGCACCTATGGGTTTACCCCCGCCAGCGCTATCCGGCTCGACTGGGACGGGCAACCGCGCGCGGGGCTGGCCTGGGTCCCGATCAGCGACATCCGTGGCGACCGGTTGTCCAGCCTGCCGTTCTCCGACCGGGCTGAGCCCCTCACCGATGACCAGGGCGACTGGAAAGCGCTCGTGGACGGGATCATCACCGCTGCTGCCCCGTTGACCCTGCGATGCTTTGACACCGCCGTCGTGGCTGGCGACCCCCGCTTCGAGCGGGTCGCCGCGGCGGCGTGGCACGGTACGCCGCTGGACGGTGGCGTCGAGGAAATCCGGCGGCGGCTGTCCCAGCACGCCCGGCGCAACATCGTGCTCTCCGAGCGCGAAGGGGTCCAGGTCCAGGCGCACACCGGTCGCGACGCCGTGCACCGATTCCACGGGTTGCACGTCGGGCTGCGCAAACGCAAGTACCGGCTGCTCGCCCAGCCCATCGAGCTGTTCGATCACATCTGGGAGGCCTTCGCCCCCGACGATGCGATCGTGACGATGCTCGCCCACGCCGGTGACGAGCTGATCGCCGGCGCGGTCTTCCTGACCTGGGGTGACACGCTGTACTACAAGTTCGGGGCGTCGCGCCACGAGCACCTGGCGCTGCGCCCGAACGACGCGATCTTCTGGGCCGGCATCCGCTGGGCGGTGCAACACGCAGCCCAACTGGTCGACTGGGGCCTGTCCGACCTCGATCAGCCGGGGCTGATCGCGTACAAGCGCAAGTGGGCTACCGAACAGCGCCAGATCGTCACCTTGCGTGCCGGCGGCGAACGCGCCCGCAGCAGCGCCCAGGCCGGCGCGATGCTCAGCGAGCTCACCAAGCTGCTCACCGACGATTTGGTACCCGATGAGGTAACCAGGCAGGCGGGGGCGTTGCTGTACCGCTATTTCTGCTGAGCTGGAA
>JAVXWL010000142.1:0-7613 GCA_032230565.1 Pseudonocardiales bacterium
TCGCTTCTCGATGGAACTCGTCTGAGGGCGAAAGCGCGGTGGGTCCTCTGGCGAGACCTTGTAGGTGGATCCCTTCACGGAGGTCGGCGAGAAATGCGAGGTGTTGGCTCCATCGCCGATCGAGGTGGTAAAGCCATATCTGCCGAGCAGCCTGGTCAACGCTTTCCCGGCCGAGGGTCCCGACCAGGGCGGTGTATCGATCGGGGCACCGGTGGGCGAGATCCTCCGACGCTAACCGCGTGCGCAGAATCTGCTCGCGCTGATGCAGGACGCGGTCGCGTTGCTGGTCGATGAGATGGTGGTAGTGCCAGGTGCTGCGGTGAATTTTCAGGTTGTCCGCTTGCGCGATGCGTTGAGCTTGATCGACGGCGGAGGCAGCGCGTGGATCTTCAGCCGAGGTAGGCATACCAACGCCAGGTCGGGTGAGGATCTCGTCGTCGAGACTGGTGAAGAACTCGCTGCTGCCCGGGTCGCCCTGCCGCCCGGCCCGACCGCGGAGTTGGTCGTCGAGCCGGCTGCTGTCGTGACGCCCGTAACCCAGCACATAAAGGCCGCCCAACCGCCCGGTATCCACCAGCTGAATGTCGGTGCCTCGGCCAGCCATCTGGGTGCAGACCGTAATCCGCCCGATTTCGCCGGCCCGGGCGATGATGGCGGCTTCCTCGGCGTCGTTTCGTGCGTTGAGTACCGCCGGATCCAATCCCACTTCTTGCAACGCGGTGGCGAGCTCGTCGGAGGCTGCCACGCTTTGGGTACCGATCAAAATCGGGCGTCCGGTGGCGTGGACCATGCGAATCCGCGCCACGGCCGCGTGACGACGCCGTTGGGCGGTGGCGTAAATTCGGTCCGGTGCGTCAATGCGGATGCACGGATCGTGCCGCGGCACAACCATGACCTCGAGCTGGTGGAATTCCCGCAGTTCGTCGGCAACCGCGACCGCCGTCTCGGTCATGCCGGACACCAGGTGGTAACGGCGGACGAGATTGCCGATCGTGATCGAGTCGAGAGTTTCCCCGGTAGGACACGGGGGCACTCTTTCCTTAGCCTCGACAGCGGCCTGAATCCCGTCCGGCCACCGCTGCAGCGGCGCTACCCGACCGCGTGATGGGTTGATCAGCGCAACGGCGTCGTCGCGCACGATATAGTCCACGTCCCGGCTCAGCAGCGCCATTGCGTGCAGGGCGATATTGAGCCCCGCAAGCGTCTCAACGTGGGCTGCGGTGTAAAGGTTGATCCCGCCTAGTGCATCTTCCACCACCGTTGTGCCGTGATCAGTCAACGCCACGTTGCGCCGCTCTGAATCGACCCGGTAGTCCCGGCCTGGACGCAGCGTCCGTACCACTTCCATCATGATTGGGTCTATGCCCTCGGCGGGCATCGCGCCGGCTAGAACCAGCGGCACTCTCGCTTCATCGATTACTACGGAGTCGATCTCATCGATTATCGCCACATCCAGCGTGGGCCCGACACGATCCGCGACATCGGTGACCAACCTATCGCGTAGCACGTCGAAACCGATCTCGCTGACCGCGCCGTAAACCACTTGCGCCGCGTAGGTCTCACGGCGGCGCCGTGATGAATGCGACTGCTGCACGCAGTCCACCGAGACTCCCAACAGCGCATATACCGGATGCATCCACCCACAGTCACGTTGCGCCAGATAGTCATTAACCGATAGCACGTGCACCTGACGTCCCTGAGCGGCGAAACCGGCGGCGGCGATCGCACCACACAGCGTTTTGCCCTCCCCCGTGGCCATGTCGAGTACATGACCGGCCAGCAGGCCCAGCACACCCAGCAACTGCTCGTCGAACAACCGGAGACCCAGCGCCCGCCGGGCGGCTTCCCGACCCGCCGCGCAGAATTCGGCCAGCCGATCGTGGGAGCGCTCCGGCCCGTGCTGAACGAACATCGCCCGCACCGACTCGGCCAGCTCAGCGTCAGTCACCCGCCGGTACCGTTGCTCCCAGGCGCCCGCACCGTCGACGACCGGCTGGAATTGGCGCACGGCCACCGATCCGGGACGCTGCAGTAACCGTCGTATGCAGTCCCGGACCGCGGCAAGCACCACCGCCGCACCGTACCAACGCCGGCGGCTTGCCGGTCCGGTCAGACCACCGGCCAGCGCACCCGGGCGAGGCCGGGTAGGTCCAAGGCGCCCGCCGTGGAATCTGCTTGCCGTCGATGCGCCTGACCCGGGAGCCTGGCGTCCGTGGGGCTCACACTGACCGGGATAAACAGGTATCCGATCAAGTCCTGCCGCGGCCACGGCTTAACCCACGTCGGGGTCGAGCCGTGGGGTCTGGCCGGTGATCGGCGGTGGATGCTCGTCGACGATGAAGGCTGCGTGGTGACGGCACGGGAGTACCCGCAGCTGGTGCTGGTGACCCCAGAGTTCGACGTCGACGGGTTACTGGTGCAGGCGCCGGACGTCGACCCGCTGCTGGTCGGCACTCCCGACTCGTCGGTGGTCGCCGACGTCCGGGTCTTCTCCAGTGAGCTGACAGCCGCGCCCGCATCGGAGCAGGCGCATGCCTGGTTCAGCAAGGTGGTCGGCAAGCCGGTCCGACTGGTGTATCTCAAAAATCCCGCGCAGCGCCGGCCGAATCCCCTGTACAGCCGCGAGCATGATCGGGTGTCCTTCGCCGACGGTTACCCGATGTTGCTTGCTACCGAAGGATCCCTGGCCGCTCTGAACGATCTGATCGCGGCGGGGCCGCGGCCGGAAGAGGGGCCGGTGCCGATGACGCGGTTCCGTCCCAATCTGGTCGTCGCCGGCGCATCCGCCTGGGATGAGGACGGCTGGCGGGTGCTGCGCATCGGAGCCGCCAGCTTCCGCGCGGTGAAAGCCTGCGACCGCTGCATGCTCACAACGATCGATCCCGGCACGGCGCGCAAGGGCAAGGAGCCGCTTGCGACGCTGGCTCGTCATCGGCGGTGGGACGGAAAGACCTGGTTCGCGATCAACCTCATCCCGGACAGCCCCGGGGCCACTCTGCATGTTGGCGACCGCGTCGAGGTCATCGAGCGCTCTCAGTAAAAGGTTTGAGGATCGACCAGGTTGTGCAAGGGAAGACCGTCGAGGTAACGGCTGAGGTTACCGACGAATTGCTCTACAATCCGCTCGTTTTCGTGTATCGAAAGCGCGGCGGTGTGCGGGCTGAGTAGTACGTTATCCATGGTCCACAGCGGGCTGTCCGCCGGGAGCGGCTCGGTGGCGAACACTTCCAGCGCCGCGCCCGCGATCCGTCCGGCGGTCAACGCCTCCACCAGTGCGGTCTCGTCCATCGTGGTGCCCCGGCCGACGTTGACCACCGCAGCATGCGAAGGCAGCATCTCGATCAGTGCCCGGTCGAACAACCCGTCGGTCGCGGGAGTGCCGGGAAGGCACAGCACCACCGCGTCCACCCGCACGACCAGCTCCGGTAGTTCGGTGGTCGCATGCACCTCGTCGACGTCGTCGTCACGTTCGCCGGCCGCCACGTGGCGTCGGACCCCGATCGTTCGCATGCCCAGCCCGCGGGCCAGCCGGGCGACTTCTCGGCCGATCCCGCCCAGCCCGACGATCAACAGGATCCCGCCGCGCAGCTCGCGGACCGGATAGTGGTGCCAGCGACGGGCGGCCTTGTCCGCGATCAGCTCCGGCAGACCCTTGGTCACCGCGAGCAGCCCGAACATCGCCCACTCAGCAAGCTGAGCCGCATGTACACCGCGTGCCTTGGTGATCATTACCCGGCGGCGCTCGGCGGCGGTGAGCTCGGCATGACGCAGCAACTCGCCAGCCCCGGCGGCGGTGCCCTGCACCCAGCGCAGCCGCGGGCAGCTACGCACCACGGCCGCCAGAGCGGCGGGCGTCTCGCCCGCAACGCCGAAGTGCACGTCGGCGCCGGTGAGCATCGCGGTGAACTGGTCCTCGCCCGCGGCGCTGCGGCGAAAGTCCGGATTGCCCGCGTGATCGTTGGGATACCTCGGCGGTGGGAGCAGCTCTGGCTGGTAGTGCACCCGGGTGGTCGGCTGCGCTGCGCGGATGACGTCGACGAGCTCGGCCTGCAGTGGTGTGGCGATCGCGATCTCAACGGCCGGATCCTTCGACATGGCGCGCCTTTCGTGAAGAGAATGGTCGTGACCACGTCACAGCGGCCCGTACCGGCCTAGCCAGCCAGCGTTAGCGGCGGCCCGTCCGCATCGCGTTCATCACCTACAGCCTGGCCTATCTCGACCGGTCCAACTACTCGATCGGCGCTGCGGCAGGATTGGAACGGGACCGTAACGCCTCGGGGTCACCCGGCCCGGTCAGGTGTGCCGGTGCACAACGAATCGGGTCGGCTATCTGCGAGGCTGATCTGACGATGGCCGATGAAATCCAGGAACTGATTTTCGCTGATGCAGCCGCGTGGCGTACGTGGTTAGCCGAGCACCAAGGGAGTTCGCCCGGGTTGTGGTTGGTGCTCGCCAAGAAGGGCACGGTTGCACCGACCAGCCTGAGTTATGATCAAGCGCTCGAGGAAGCGCTCTGCCATGGCTGGATCGATGGCCAGGTGCAGCGCCGGGACCAGACCACCTACCGGCAACGCTTCACCCCCCGGCGGCCCCGTAGTCCGTGGTCGGCGCGCAACGTGGGAATCGTGACGGGCTTGGTCGCCGCGGGACGGATGCACCCGGCGGGTGTGACCGAAGTCGAACGCGCGAAGGCCGACGGACGGTGGGACGCGGCCTATGCCGGTCCGGCCAGCATCGAGGTGCCAGCCGATTTGGGCGCCGCGTTGGCCGCCGAACCCCGCGCGCAGGCGATGTTTGACATCCTCACGAGCCAGAATCGCTACGCGGTCCTCTACCGGATCAGCAACGCCAAAAGCGTCGGCACCCGAGCCCGTCGCATCGACCAGTTCGTCGCCATGCTTGCTCGTGGCGAGACGGTCTACCAGCAGAAGCGCACACTGAGCGACTGACCCTGCTATCGGTGCTTCAACCTCCCGGGCCGAGACACAAACCGCGATCATGCGCAGCGGCTTCGCTTGATCGAGGATCCGGCGACCCCGTGAGAGGATGCGACGATGATCGCCGGACTGCTGTTGGCGGCCGGGGCCGGGCGACGCTATGGCATGCCCAAGGCCCTGGTCGACGGTGGGGCCTGGTTGCGCCGGGCGGTTGCCACGCTGACCGACGGCGGATGCGACTCAGTGCTCGTCGTGGTCGGCGCGCAGGCCGACCGAGTCGTCCCGCTGGTGCCGGAAACCGCCAGCACGGTGCTGGCCGCGGATTGGGCGCAGGGAATGGGCGCCTCGCTGCGCACTGGTCTGGCCGAGCTGCTCCGAAGCGCGCCGCCGCAGGTGCAGGCCGCGCTGGTGCACTTGGTCGACCTACCCGACGTCGATGCCGCAGTGGTCCGCAGGCTCGTCGCACTGGCTGGTCCTGCAGTGGTCGCCCGGGCGGGGTTCGAGATTCAGCCCGGCCATCCGGTCCTGCTCGGCCGGCAACACTGGGCCGACATCGTCGCATCGGCGCAGGGCGACCGGGGGGCCCGAGATTGGCTGGCGCAACGCCAGGATTTGATCGTCGTGGACTGCTCCGATTTGGCCAGCGGGATCGACGTGGACACGCCTGGCTCTAGCCCGTAGCCCTGAGGGAATAGCCAACAACCTGAGGGAATAGATCGCGGCGCTGCGGCGTCGTGGGGAGAACAGTCGTTGTGGGTGAACCGGCCCGCGGGCCGGCCCGAATACTCTCTAATTGGGGTACACCTGTGGTCATCCGGAAGGTCAGCGCGAGGAGGGTTTGCGGTGCGTGAGGTGCTCGACGAACTGGTGGCGGAGTGGCGCCAGGGCAAATCGACCGCAGTGGGCACAGTGGTGTCCACCTACCGCTCGGCGCCGCGCCCGGCTGGGGCGTCGATGCTGGTGACCTCGGACGAGCGGGCCGTCGGCAGCGTCTCCGGTGGCTGCGTGGAAGGCGCGGTCTTCGAGCTGGGCCAGCAGGTGCTCGCCGACGAGACCCCAGTTCTGCAGCGCTACGGCGTCTCCGATGACGATGCGTTCACCGTCGGCATCACCTGCGGCGGCATCATTGACGTGTTCGTCGAGAAGGTCGACCCGATCCACTTCCCTGAGCTCGACGACGTGGCCACCTCAGTGGCGAAGAAGGAGCCGGTCGCGGTCGTCACCGTGGTCGCGCATCCCGACCCCGAGCGCGTCGGCCTGCGCATGGTGGTCTGGCCCGATCGGCACACCGGCACAGTGGGCTCGCCGCAGGCCGACGAGGCGATTCTCGAAGATGTCCGCGGCGCCCTTGCCGCCGGCCGGGTGGTCACCCTGCACCACGGCCCCGAAGGCGAGCGCCGCGGCGAAGGCATGGATGTGTTCGTCAACTCCATGCAGCCGCCGCCCCGGATGCTGGTGTTCGGCGCGATCGACTTCGCTGCCGCGATGGCCCGGGTGGGAGTGCTCCTCGGATACCACACGACGGTATGTGACGCGCGACCGGTGTTTGCCACCAAGAGTCGGTTCCCCGACGCGCACGAGGTCGTCGTCAATTGGCCGCACCGGTACCTCAAGGAAGAGGCCGAGGCCGGGCGGATCGACCAGCGGACCGTCATCACCGTGCTCACCCATGACCCGAAATTCGACGTGCCGGTGCTGGTCGAAGCATTGAAGTTGGACCTCGCTTACATCGGCGCGATGGGATCGCGCAAGACCCACAAGAACCGGGAGGCCCGGCTGCGCGAGGCGGGCGTGACCGATGAGCAGCTCAAGAAGATCGCCTCGCCGATCGGGCTTGACCTGGGTGCCCGCACTCCCGAGGAGACCGCAGTGGCCATCGCCGCCGAGATAATCTCGCTGCGCTGGGGCGGTGGTGCTACTGGCGGCGGCGCCACCCGGCTAGCCAACGCCGAGGGCCCGATCCACGGCGCAAACCCCATCGCCGAACCGGAGCCGGTCAAGGCGTAACCCACTATCGGCGGCGGCCGCGGCTGCGATCATACTTTGATGAGGAGTGGTGTTGCGGCAGCTGGTGACGTCCGGATCGTCGTTTGAAAAGGCCATTGGGTTCTCTCGGGCTGTCCGCGTCGGCGACCGGGTGCTGGTATCGGGCACTGCGCCGGTATGGCCCGACGGCTCGTGCCCAGACGACGCGGCTGTCCAGACCAGGCGCTGCTTCGAGATCATCATGCAAGCGCTGGCCGAGGCTGGCGCGAGCCTGACTGACGTCGTGAGCACCCGAATGTTTCTCGTCGACTCGTCCGCCGCGGATGCGGTCGGCGCAGTACACGGCGAGGTGTTCGCCGAGGTCCGTCCGGCGGCCACCATGGTGATCGTCGCAGGGCTGCTCGACCCACGCTGGAAAATCGAGATCGAGGCGGAGGCCGTGATCGCCAGCTGACGGGCAGCGTGGCGGCGAACGGGGTAGTGCCTCGAGTAGTCCCCGGTGACTGATCCGGGGTCGGTTTGGACCGAGTGTTGACCTGGACGTAAACTGTGCTGTCGGCGCTAGCAGCGCGCCGGTTCTAGCGTGTCTGCAGGTATCTGCGCAGGCTTCCTGCTCAGCAGTGCGTCCCCGCACTTCTTGTGATGCCTCCCCACGTCGTGGAACTGGCGGGCGCCTGTGTCGCGGCAAGG
>JAVXWL010000238.1:0-3736 GCA_032230565.1 Pseudonocardiales bacterium
TGTGGACTGCGCGGTCACGCTCCAACGAATCTACGTGTTCTTCGTACTGGAAGTGCCCACCAGGTCTGTGCACCTGCTGGGGATGACTACGAACCCCGATGGCCGATGGACGACCCAGCAGATCCGCAACCTCGCCGTGGCCGATCCACCCGCGTCGTTTGAGCAGCGCCAGCTCTGCGGCGGAGGTCAGCGACCGGGCTCCAATGATGGCCAGCTCGTCCTTGTCTTGGCAGCCCACGAGGTGGTCGAGCTGGTCGGAGTTCTGCAGTTCCACCCGCTTCGCGGAGTCCGGCACCTCTTTGGCGGTAACGACCAGGGGTGGGACGTGAAATCACCGCCAAGAACACACCCATGCCACACGTCACAAGCCAGCACTGGGATGATCAGCTGGCGCACCCGGCCGTTTCCCGGAGAATGTTGGGTCCCCGGGATGGGACCGGGCCGGCGGCCGTCTGTCACATCGCGGCCATGATGACGTAGCGGATCTCTGGGCGTCAGCAGCTACCATCCGATTCGCTGGAGGCGGCATGCGGCACAGGGTTCCGAGCGGGTCCTCGTCATCCTGCTGCCGGGCAGCCCACTAACGCGGGCCCGTGGGCTGGACGGCGCCGGTTGGCCGCGCTGAGCTGGGTGGCGAGCCCGCCCGGCGTCTCCACCCGGATCATGCTCGACGAGGGCAGGCGAGGGTCGGTCTCGCTGCTGTGATCGCGGTACAGGTCCCACACCGCGAGGCGCTTGTCCTACTGGTCTTGGCTTGCGCTGGCGCGGCGTTGCTACCCGAAAGTGCTGGGTAGCCGGCCGCCGTGGGGTTGTGATCGGCCGCACTAGACCGGGCCTGTCGCGCCGGATCGCGGTGGTGCACCCGCACCGCCGCGCGGTCCTCCGCTGCTGCGGCATTCTCGACGTTCTCGCGGCGCCGAGGAGCCGCAGCGCACCGTGATCCGATCAACTGGGTGGGGCGGTGGGTGCTGTGCTCGCCGGGTGCCGCGGTCTGGTTGCCGTGATCCGGCTGGCAGTGATTGTGTTGCCGTTGGCGGTACCGCTTACGTGCACGGTGCTGCCAACCGGGAACTGCTGCGCGGTGCCGGGCGTCCGCCTGGTGCCGAACTGCGTCTGAGGCGTGATGGTCACGGTGTACTGGGTGCCATTTCTGGCGTTGACGGTCCAGGTTGAACCGTTCTCGGCGGCGATCTGGCCGATGAGCCTATGGGCATGGCCGGCCTTGGCCGGCGCGGTCGCCGAGGGTGGCGCTGTCGTCGTCGGGGCGACACTCGGGTTGCTCGAACCGCCAGAGCAAGCCGCCACGCCCATCGCGACAAAGGCGCCGACTACCCCGATCGCCACCTTTGTCGCTATCCGTCGATGATCCCAGCATGTGCCGCTGTTCATCAGTCACTCCTTCTTGATCGGATGCAGCACGCGAAGCCGTGCCGAGGTTGTGCTCTCCGTTATGGACCGGCTAGGTGAGAGCAAGCTGCACACAACCTCACAGTTGGCTGGGAGAAGACCACGGACAGTGATGGTCGCGGTGAACGCCGGGATCCGCAGAAACAGGAATTGTCAAACCCCCGGCCTACACGAGATCACCGAAATCATTGCCCGAAGGAGCCGATCGTGCCCCAATGAACCACACCCACGCCGACACGCACCAACAAACGGGGGCACCGACAACCAAGCCCACCAACGACCACACCGAACAGCCACGCAAGTCTGGTGCGGCATCAGCCGACAGAAAACACCAGCGCCAAACGTGCCGGTGCCCACCCCCGACGGGTCGCCGGTACGGCCACCCGGAACCATATGCTCGCAGCCCTGGCAAAGGGGGTTGGCGGTCAGACCACGGTTCGCCAGTTCGGATCGATGGCCACACCCCAAGACGTCCCGCAGGGCACGCTCGTCGGCTGGGGATGCCGCTGCACCTGCTGCAGTGCAGCCGGGCCGGCTCCCGCCAAATCGCTTGAAGACATCCGGCGGGTATTACCCGATGCGGCCCGCAAGCCGCTGGACAGGCCTACGGGGTCCTAGCGCGGAGCACCCGAGACCCGCCGGTTTCCTTGAAGCCCGCCGGTTCCTGTGCGGTTCCGGGTCAGCGCCAGGCGCGGGCCCCGTTCATCGGCCGCTGACGCGTATCGGCCGGCCATCTGCCGGGACCGTCACTCGGCGGCCGCGGCAGATGGCACTGCTTGGCCGCGAGCTTGTCGTCTCCAGAGGTCCACAGTGGACAAATTATGGTGATCTTCATCCACGAACCTATCCTCGAACTGCTGCACACCATCACCGGAAACGCCCATTTTGGTGACTGTGGTGCCCGGTGAAACGCCTGGATACCTGCCATGAGTAGGGGAGCGTCCCAACTACGGATCAGAAGGTTGGGAGTTCGAGTCTCTCCGGGCGCGCCATATCTGACCAGCGAAAACACCATTGAACGGCAGTGAGCTCAGTTCATATCGGCTGCCTCTACATCCATTTGGTACATCAATGGCCTACCTCAACACCTGATCGAGGAGGCTGAGTGCCTCACGTTGGTCGTCCAGGTTCACGTGCCCGTAGCGCTCCATTGTCATCTCCATCACGGTGTGTCCGACGATCTGCATCACCGTTCGCGGTGGTACGCCGAGCGACAGCAGCAGCGACACGCATCCATGCCGCAGATCGTGCAGCCGAACTGGTCGAAGACCAGCGGCATCGGTCAATGCTCGGAACATCCGGTTCACGGTGCGCGGCTCGATCGGTGTGCCGTGCCGGGTGGTGAACACCAGATCGCTCGTTACCCATTGGGTGCCAGCGGCCAGCCGATCAGCGTTTTGCCGTGCCCGATGCGCTCGCAGGGCTTCCACGCACGGTGCCGGCAGCGGAATCGTCCGCTGGGAGCCGCGGGTCTTGGTCGGGACGCGCTGCAAACTGGAGCCGACCCGCTGTAGGCTGCCCAGGACGGCAACGGTGCCAGCGCCGAGGTCCACATCAGCCCAGCGCAGCGCGAGGACTTCTCCCCGCCGCACGCCCAGCATCACCAGCAGAACCCAAAGCGCATGCAATCGATGCCGCTGCGCGTGGATCAGCAGCCGCTTGGACTCCTGCACCGAGTACGGCTCGTGCGCGTAGGCCAGAAACAGGTCAGCGCGAGTGGTCATCAACTCTTTTCTCTCTTCGCTGGGCTCTTCCCGCTCGGTCACTGGTTCCTCGTCGAGGTGCCAGCCCTGGCGGCATTGGGCCATCCGCAACCGCCGAGCCTTATCCGCGCACGGGCGGCACTGATCCTCCCGGGTCGAGCCACACGGAATCGGAACAATCTCGATCCGGCCGGTGGTGGTGTCGATGCGACGCATAGCCAGCGGCCGGATACACACGCCGTGCTCTTGGGCGATCGCCTCGGCAACATCCGCGCTCAACGGCAGCACCGACCGCTGCGCCCGGGTCATGTGCGTCAGGTCGACGACAGTTGCAGCGATCGTCATGCGGCCACCTCGGTGATGGTGGTGTGGTGTTCGCGGAGCAGGCCGAGCAGCGTGTAGATCTCGTCCAGCGACACGCCCTCGGCCTCGCCGGGGGTTAGCTGCACGAGACCGGCGCAGTGATCAAAAGGGATGCCGCCGTAGACCTTGAGCGCCACTGCTACACGGTCGACGTAACGAACGCCTCATGATCCTCGACATGTGGGCGGCAGCACGGTGCTGTCATCGCACCGCGAGAGGGAACCGCGTGTCTACCAGAGCTGAAGTTACGGATGACGTACTGG
>JAVXWL010000260.1:0-3306 GCA_032230565.1 Pseudonocardiales bacterium
TTGGCGGGAACCGTATGAACCTGCCACCGATCCACTGGGAGATACAGCCATGACCACGGGCTGGCACACCGGGAATGCCGCTGACGATGGACAGCACACCCGCGGCTGGATACTCGGCCACTTCATCGACAGCTCCGAAGGCATCCGATCAACAAAAGACGTCGAAGTAAAATGGGCCATCCACCCCGCCGGAGAAAAGCGCACCGAGTGGACTAAAGATGACCAAAGAACAACCATGGTCCTCCTGGTTGATGGTAACTTCCACATCAGCCTCACAGCCGGATACGCCGAGCTCACCAGACAGGGTGACTACGCGATATGGGGCCACGGAATCGATCACTCCTGGGAAGCAAAAGAGGACTCCGTAGTCATCACTGTTCGCTGGCCCTCGTCAACGAGTTAGCCGTCGAGCCCGCTCACGATATCCGGCAAGTTCACGCGCCTTCCACCCAGCTCACTCAGCCGGCGAAATCCCAGCATTAAGGCAAACAGCCCCTCGTTGCTCCAACGTTCATCGTCCATCAACTCGGCGAGCAGTTCACGGTCGAGACTCGAATAAAGACGCAGCCCGGCCGACTCCCAGTTAGCCTCGATGTGCCCACCATACCGATCCCAGAACTCTTCATCGTCGATGACGACTAAGGAGGCGAACTCGTAGTTCCCGCTGACCAGGTTCAACCCGAAGCCCGTGCACTCCAATTTCAGCGCACCGGGCACGGTGGTCAGCCAGCGCATCGGCTCCGACAGCCGGCTCGGATGCATGGGAGCAGCAGAGATATGCGGTGAGATAGTGCTATCGACGTCGCTTCGGCCAAACAGCTCTTTTTCCATCTCCCGGCGCAACGTCGCGCCCACCTGGGCATCACACCGGTAGTCAGCGAGCGGTTTATGAAATCCTTTTGGAATCACCGCCAGTTGGCCCGCAGCGTTGAGAACATGCCCGGAACGCTCCTGCACCAGCAAAACGTAGTCCGCTCCACCACGATAGGGATCAGCTGGACGCGCGATCGCACATAACGCGACCACACCGCCTGCACATAAGCGGCTAGGCATGTCAAGCAGAGCGTCGAGGTCTGGAAGATAACGATCACGCAGCGGTAGGGAACCCGGACGGGGCGCGGCGGCGCCCACTATGGCGTCGAGCAGCTCGCCTTCAAGCAGATCCATCGTCAGGGCATACTCCGCAAACGACGCCAGCCCGAGCGCGCCACCTATCGAACCTTGTAGGACACCAAGTCTCAGCAATCGGTAAATCGGTGCATTAGTGAGCCGCACGTCCAATTTAATCACCTCAACGAGCCGACGTATGGCGTGCTGTGCAGCGATACTATCGATTTCGCCCGGATCGCTAGACGCGGAACTCGCCAGCGTCAATCCATCGTGTCCAGACGTCAGCGGACACGCTAGATCCAACCATTCTGGTCGAGTGACAATGCTGGTCACGACATCTCGGCCCTCGCAACGCACACGGTAAGGGCCACAGTGAGGAATGCGCCCATTCCCATAGTAGCCCGACAACGCGCTCGCTACTTCGGCGCGACCCGCCTTCGCCCGTCGACCGTAGCGACGGTGAAGCGCACGTTCATCCAGCGCCGCAAGTCGAGCCATGACCTTTCGCCGGCTCGTTCCCGGCGGCCATCCAGCGTGCTGGTCCAACCAATCGAAGGCGACCCCAACATCAACTCTCATCCCCTCAGGCAGCGACCGAGGATCGGACTCTTCCTCAATCAGCGCGCGAAGCTGCGCCTGCGATTGCCCCAGAAGCCGAGCCAATCCCGGCCGGAGATACGGCAGCGGAGCATGCTCACCAGCCTCCCACCGGATCACCGTCGACCGGTCGATATGCAGTGCCGCAGCCAAACTCTCCTGCGTGTGGCCCGCCGCTTTGCGCGCACCGGCCAACGCCGCCCGGCGGCGCACCACAACCACTCGCTACCTCCCGCAGCTCCTACTCATGATCACCATATCAGGGCCATCACCTATTTCTGCAGGTGAGCTCGCAGAGTGCCACATCCGTCTCACGAAACGCCGACCTTGCCGCTCTGTGCCAGCCCGACTCGCGTCGCTTCAGTAGGGACAAGCACCCGGCGTCGGGCCGGCACGAGCCGCCGCAAAGGATCCACCACCAGCGACGGACCGTGCGCTCCGCCTCACCCCGGCGCCGGGTGCACCCATGGATTCCACCAGTCGAAAGCTCCCCTTTGCCCCCGACCCAACTGACAAGGAGAACGTGCCCTGACGCGGTTGCCAACCGTGATCGCAGGCACGCAAACAGATCCGTGATGACCGAAAGCACCGAGAACACCGCACGAAACAACCACCGCCGAGTGATCATGACCACCTGTCAGACACACGGCGCGACAGGCTTCACCAACCTGCTCGTGACCAAAGAGAACGGGATCATCGTGCTCAACCCGCACATCGCTAACTGCTGCGTGCTGCGACTCGACGAGCAAGCCGCCACGGCGCTGCTCGACATCCTCCGGGAATGGCTCGGGTGAACCGGCACCTCGTAACCCGATCCACACGCTGGGCGCTGTCCACACAGGACTTTGGATAGTCTCACGCTCCGCACCTCATCGCCCGAAAACGGAATCGGCCAGTGGCACCGGGGGCCGTTTGAGTTATTCGCTCAGTCGCTGTGTCGCCGGAGCTTGGTCACGTGTACGAGCTGGTAATCGCCGCCGGAACTCCGATGATCTTCGATGTAGCCGTGCCGTTTGTACAGGCGCTGATTCGCGAGGCTATGTGCACCCGTGAACAACCGCAGTAGCTGGACACGCTCGGGCACCTGACTTTCTGCCTCACGCAGCAGGCGGCTGCCCAGACCGTGTCCCTGGCGGTCGGGCGCAACAACAAGACGCCTCAGCTCGCGGCCTCAGCCTCTATGCGGACGCGAACTGCTGCCACGAGGCGAGTGCCCTCCCGCAACCCCAATGCCAGCACCTGGGGATCGGTCAACTCCACCGCCAGCTCGGCCAGTGACTGCACTAAGGGCGGCAGGGCGAGGTCGCCGTGGGCTTGAGCTTCGGTGACGTACGCCGCGCGTTGAAGCGTGAATACCTCTCCGGCGTCAGCTGCAGACAGCCGCAACAAGACGACTGGCGCGTCGGTCACTGGCCAAACCACGCCGTGAGAGTAGCGACCCCATTGCCACTGGTGCCCCACCAAGCCGGCGGCAACCGACCGCCAGCGGGAGTCAGAACCAACGCGGGGCGGTAGCCGTAGCCGGCGGAGCGCCGCCCAGGTGATCACCAGCTTTTCCACCCCGACGGTATCGAGACGACTCGGCGTTCGCCACTCTCG
>JAVXWL010000259.1:0-4251 GCA_032230565.1 Pseudonocardiales bacterium
TCACGTGATCGACGGTGATGCCCCGCTCGGCCAGCAGCTCCTCCACGTCTCGGTAGGAGAGCCCGTAGCGCAGGTACCACCGGACCGCCAAGGTGATCACCTCCGGCGGGAACCGAAACCCGGCGAAGCCCGATCTCGGCGCGGACACTCGAGCAGGGCGACAACGCATCAACCCAGCCTGCCCGCTCGCGATGATCGCCGATGCAACAGTGCCCTGCCAGAGTCCCCAAACGATTGTCGATCTTGAGACGCAGCGGGCTTAAGGGGCGGCGAATCCCTTCTGCTACGTCCGTCGCGTGACCGCCTGTCGCGAACCGTCCAACTGAACGTAGAGACTTGAACGGGCGGCCACCCACAGACCGCTACAACTTCACGGCTTATTCTGTCGATCTGAACGTGCGCACTGCCTGAAAGACCTGTCACAGCCTGATGCTCGCCAAGCTCGTCGCTGAACACGTTGATCTCACTAACCCTGGCGGGGTTGGCGTTGTTCACGCTCACCGTGGCCATGTACGACTGAGTGCGATCCGTCGAATTCATGATCGTGATGGTCGCGTGAGAAAATAGTGTCCCCAAGTCGTTACTCACCGAGCATCTCGACACTGACACATCGCCCGCCCTGCTGGTGACCTTCTAATGACCAGCAGTGATTTTCCTCGCGGGGAGCGGCCGGGACCTAAAACAGCCGGACCGGGACCGTCAGTCGCGACCCGTCGCCTTTGCACCGCAGCTGCGGCTTGGCCAACAGTAGGGATTGGTCGCCCTCATCCCAAATGTCGTGATCGCCCTCTGGGTAATCCACGAGATGATTCGTAATGGCCCGCTCCTCGTCGGGCGTGGGAGTCCGCCTGTCCTTGCCAACCCGGATAGTCGCCATGCCCAGCTATCGCGCCAATCGGGCCATTAGTTACAGCGCGAGCTCCGTGTGTGCGAATCACGCAATTAGTATCCGCTCCCCATCTCAATCCGAAGCCATGCTCGCCCGAACGGAAGGCCCTGACAACATCAGCGGTGGACTCGACGCACGATCAAATAAGCCGCTCAGCGATCACAAGCGGGACGCTCAGCGGGTCGGTCCGGAGAACCTGATCAGCACGCCGCCGGAAAGGCGGACCAATGCGGTGCACACCCCGGCCATGATCTTAGTCGGGGGCCGGACCGATTCTGCACCAGCGGCCAACGCTGTGTCATACGCCGCTTGGGGTGTTCTCGACGTGCACCGGTCGGGATTGACCATGGCGCCTCGTTCGACGCGGTCTGACGGATGCCGCCTCCGCCCGCGTTCGAGTACGCGAAGAGGTGGTAGTCGCCAGTCGCGCTTAGTAGCTCGCAGTGGTGTGGCGATAGGGCGAAACAGTCTGTTTGCGGCTGAGCGGCGGTGCTGCTAGGCGGACGGAGCCGGTAGGCAGTGCGCGTGGGCAACGCGACTCGGGCCGCTCGGGCGCTGGCCCGCGACGTGGCGCGTCTGCGGACCGACATTGAGCGGTACCGCACCGAGCTGCGGGCCGTGATGGACCGGTGCCTCGACGAGTGCGGCCACCGTCCCGATCTCGAGATCCTTTCAGTGACGTCATCGCTATTCCAAGGGGTGGCGGCCCGGCCCGAGGAAGGGGTACTCATGCCGGGCCGCCCAGAGGCCGGAATCCCAACGGCGGTGGGGAGGCCGCCGCGAGTTATCCCGGTCCCTGGCACCTCCCCAGCTCCGGGATCGAGGGAGCAGGAGAGCATGTTGTGGTCATCGGCCCCTGCAGCGAGGTATTAGCCGGTCACTGTCGAACTCCCGAACACGGTGTCCCTAGTTCACCGGATGGCTTCCCAGGCCGCCTCTCGCGTTCCCGCGGCTACGACTGGGGCGAGCCAATCCTCTGCCCCACGCGTACTAACAACGGCTCAGCGGATGGCCCCGTGCTCGCGCCCGCCGTGCAGGGCATGACAACAAACCGTCAATCGGAGGGTCCTAGACCACCGCCGGCGTCATGATCTGGTGAGCGGTTCGCCAGGGATTCACGTCGGAGGGCCATCTGCTCGTCGAATTTCTTCTGCCGTTCGCGGGCAATCCGACTTATCTCGCCCATTTGAGCGGGTTGCGCCGGTTTCGTCGACGGGAGCCAGGCCTCGCGGATTGCCTGCGCGAGCGCAAGCGTCGCCCATGCCTGAGCCTCGGCGACCTTGTCACGCTTCTCTGCGGGAAGCGTCACCTCCTCCTCAAGGAGATTCTCGACTGCTGCTCGGTATCCGTGGTAACGCTCATCGGCCATCGGTACAGCGTGGCGGACCCAGCAGCATCGACGGAAGGGCTCCCGCGGGCGAAGTCATGCGTATAACGCGGCGGGGTACATCGAGCCGATACGACCGCAGCGGCAGCCAGCAGGCGGTACATGGTCCCGCGGACCCGCCGAACGTGCCGCACCAGCGCGGGCACCGACTCACCGGCATCCAGATTCCAACGAACCTGGACACCCACGTGCAGCGCCCCGGGCGGCCGTGTTTTCCGCAGCACCAGGTGTCCCGTATATCCGTCCAACAAAGTTCGTCCCGATATGATGTAACGAACCGAATTGCTGGACGACAAGCAATGTGAGGGGCTACAGCCGGGAGGCAACTTCACGTGGCCGTCATTGGGTACGTCCGAGTCAGCACGAGCAAGCAGACAACGGACCAACAACGAGACGCGCTCGAAGCGTTCGGCTGTGATCGGATCTTCGAAGACATTGCCTCAGGTGCCCGCGACGACCGCAAAGGCCTCGCCGCACTCCTCGACTACGCCAGGAACGGCGACACCGTAGTGGTGTGGCGGCTGGACGGCTCGGGCGCTCACTGTCCCACGTGGTCCGCACCGCGGAAGAGCTCCACAAACGCGGCGTCCTGATCCGCGGCCTCAACGACGGGGTGGGCTACTCAACACCCACCGGCCGCATGATCGCCGGAATCCTCGCTTCTCGGGCGACCCCGCGCGATCAGCGCCGAGCAGTTACGGGCCGCGACCGCGATGCGATCCGCCGGGGAGTCAATGAGCTCGATCTGCCGCACCCTTGGGGTCCGCCGGAGCATGCTCTACGCATCGCTCGCCGACGCGGGTGACGCAGCCTGATCCGCAGCGATCCGTTCCAACGCTGCCACTGCCCCGGCGAGCCAATCCGCGTCGCTGGTGTCGACGCCAGAGTCCCTTCGTCGACGGCCGCCAGCAGCCGCCGGGTCGAGGCGGCCACGTCGCCTACTGAGAGATCGTTCACCGATCCTGTAACGTGCCAAAACTCGTCACAAGTCCGGTGAGCTGCGGGTTGGTTGGCTCAGCGTGATCGTGACATGATCGCGAGCCGTGCTGTTCCGACGCAGGCGCCGCTTCAGCTGGCCGTGATCTGCTTCCATTCGGTTGTTGGCGTAGAGCTCCGTACAGTGCCAGGCACCCGGGGCCAGCTCATCAAGAACATGCGGGTACACCACCGCCTTGTCAGTGGTGACCTCCACCGGGACGACCTTTATGGTGGCCATCGCCCTGGCGAAGAAACACCGGGCCACCGGCCGCCCAGACGACACCACAACCGGATCAGCATGGGCCGGGGCGGCGGTGAGAGCCAGCGAAACGGACGCCACTGCGGCGGCAAGCGAGGCCACCAAGGGTATGACGCAAAGGGATCTCCCGTAGGCCGGGCGAAAGAGGTCTGGAGTAGACCTCGCCCTACTGGCGTGGTGTCTTGAGATCAGCCGGCGCGTTCACCCAAACGAGTCCACGGTGTTAGGCCTACGGCGGTGCTGCGGTTCAACCGGTGTCTATCCGTATATACACTGGTGGCGTGCACGAGGTGGTGCAACGCAGAACCGATCAATTGAAAAAGATCATGCCGCTCTGGGCGACGGGCCGAAGATGTACCCGTCAGGCTGAAACGATCAGCACTTCGATAGCCTTAAGCGTTTGCCCTTTGTCGACGCACGCCCTGCGCAAGGATAACTAGCCAGTAATAGAAGACCTCGTCGGTGCGCGCTCCGTGAAGCTATAGTCACTTCCGTCAGGTGGTACACGCGGCCGTCCCTACCAGGGACGTCTTCGTCACGACGTTCTTAGCCAGCGCCGTTGAGGAACGCCAGAAGTCGGCAAGGTCACTATCCGAGGGAATGGGCCGCGACAGCTCGCCTGGCTCCTGCGCCTGTCGTTGTCACCCCACGGCCGCCAGTCCCCGGTGAGCGTCCTCGAACGCCTTCGCCACCTGCAGCGGGATCCGGCCACGGTCTGAGACGTTATGCCCGTTCGCT
>JAVXWL010000054.1:0-44856 GCA_032230565.1 Pseudonocardiales bacterium
TCTTCGATGCACGATCTGTCCATGACGTCCACGCACGGCTCTGCGATCACATATGTCACGGGGTTTCTCCTGCTCCTCACTGCGGTACCCGCACCGGGCCGTCTACCTGCACAGTATCTCCGTCTGCTGAGGGACTGCCCAACGACCCCGCCGCTCACGAGCGGGCGAGTGCGCGACCCAGCACGACAGCGGCCGGTAACAGGCCAGCAGCCAGCAGCAGGGCCGAGCGCACGTCCATGGGAAATAGCACGCCACCACCCGGCCCGCCGAAGCCAAGGACAGCGAGGGTGAGCACCCAGATCGCCAGCGGGATCGCGGCCACCACGCGGGGGCCGCCCAGCTCCGCCGCAATGTGTACCAACCATGGGGTGCTCACCGCGGCGAGCGCGATGGTGATCGGCACCGGCACCGCACCCACTCGCAGTGGGAGGTACAGCAGCTCCACCGTGGCCAGCGCGAGCGCATCGAAGACCAGCACCCCCAGGGTGATGCGAGCGATCACGCTCACTGAGCCAGCCCACCGAAAAGGTCGTCGTGCGAGCCGGTGGCCGGGCCGTGCGCGAGGGTGAAGTACTCGATGTCAGGTACTGGCCGGGCCACCCCGTCAGCCAGTGCGAACGCAGCGTAAGGACCGTGCGTCCAGACGCTGACCTGAGTGGCGTGGGCGCGCATCGCCCCGAGCACCGCGCCGCGGTGCGCGCTGACGTCCAACGACGTGGTCACTTCGGCATCGGCAACCCCGGGTAACCCGTCGGTTCCCGGCAGCGGGAAGGGCAGCCCAGGCGTCGCTCGGAGTGCGGCGATTCCGTCAGCCACCGCCGAGGCCGGCTGGACCGCCCAGAACACCCGGGCTACCTCGGGTATCCGCGCCGCCGCGGCCATCGTCACGTGGTGGGCCCGGACGTGATCGGGGTGCCCGTAGCCACCGTCCGGGCCGTAGCTCACCACGACCTGGGGACGCACCTGTTCGAGCACCTCGACCAGCGCGTCGACCTGCTCATCGAGGCGCCCTGCGGCGAAGGCCCGCGGGTGCAGATCCGCTGGCGCGCTTGCCCTGGCGCCGGGTTGTGCGACCATGCCGGAGTCGCGCCACCGGCCGATCCCGCCGAGGAACCGCTGGTCGGCGACGCCGAGCACGGCACAAGCCGCGCGCAGCTCGGCCACTCGGTAGCCGCCGAGCTGGTCAGCGGCATCGGCGGCCAGGCCGCGCAACTCGTCGGTGAGTACCTCACCCTGTTCACCCAGTGTGCAAGTCACCACCGTCACTGCGACGCCAGCCGCCACATACCGCGCGATCGTCCCGCCCGTCCACAACGTCTCATCGTCGGGATGCGCATGCACCACCACCAACCACCTCGACGCGCTCATCGCCCCTCCCTTCCCCGCATTGCGCGGGCTGAGCGGGGTGAATCATCGCCGATAACCACGCTGAGCCGGCTCGCTGCGGGAGGGATCGAGACTTCGGCGTAGTGGCAGGCGGTGGGATGGTGGTGGGTGATGAGGGGGGGAACCTCTTCGATGCAGCGGTGGCGTTGGGCGTCGGTGAGGTGAGTGGCGAACAGCGGGCAGCGGGTCCGGAACCGGCAGCCCGACGGTGGAGCCGCCGGGTTGGGAACATCGCCGGTGAGGATGATCCGCTCGCGGGCGCGCTCCTTGCGCGGGTCAGGCAGCGGGATCGCCGAGATCAACGCCTGGGTATAGGGATGGGCTGGCGCGCTGAACAGCTCATCGGCTGTTGCGACCTCCACGATGCGACCCAGGTACATCACGGCGACCCGATCGGCGATGTGGCGCACCACCGACAGATCGTGGGACACAAACAGGTAGGACAACCCCAGCTGCGCCTGCAGATCGGCCAACAGGTTGAGCACCCCGGCCTGGATGGAGACGTCCAGCGCGGATACCGGCTCATCCAGGACGAGGACCTTGGGACGCAGCGCGAGCGCCCGGGCGATACCGATCCGCTGGCGCTGCCCCCCGGAGAACTCGTGCGGGAACCGATTGCCGTGCTCAGCGGTGAGCCCGACCAGCCTGAGCAACTCGCGCACATCCTCGCGTCCGGAACGACCGTAAAGGCCGTGGATCCGCAGCGGCTCAGCAATGATCTCGTTCACCGGCAGCCGCGGGTCGAGTGCCGCGTAGGGATCCTGGAACACGATCTGCAACTCGCGCCGGAGCCGCCGCATCGCCTTGCTGGACAGCTGCGTCAGCTCGGTGCCCTGGTAACAAACGTGGCCCGCGGTCGCCGGCTGCAGGTTCAACAGCACCCGCGCCGTGGTGGTTTTGCCGCAGCCGGACTCGCCGACCAGCCCCAGCGTCTCCTGCGGATACAAGTCGAATGACACGTCGCAGACGGCGTGCACCTCGCCGCTGCGCCGGCGAGCCACCCCGCGGCCACGCACTGGGAAGTGCTTGACCAGGTTGCGTACTTCGAGCACCGGCTGGGGCGTCCCAGGTTTTAGGGTCACGGCGTGGGGTCCTGCGACACGGGCCGGAACAGGTCGCCGGGCTCAAGACCAATCAGCTGATCGCTGAAGTGGCAGGCCGACAAATGCCCGCTGTTCCCCGTCAACGGCGGTTCCTCGGCCTCACAGATCGGGGCGGCCAGCGGGCAGCGGGCAGCGAACGGGCAACCAGGAGGCAGGTTGAGTGCTGAGGGAGGCGCGCCGCTGATCGGGTGCAGCCGCTGCCTGCGCGCGTCCAGCCGGGGTTGGCTGCCCAGCAGACCCAGCGTGTAGGGCATCCGCGGAGCGTAGAAGATCTCCTCGACGGTGCCCGCTTCGACGACCCGACCCGCGTACATCACCAGCACCCGGTCGGCTTGTCCGGCGATCACGCCGAGGTCATGCGTGATGAGCAGCATCGCCGCCCCGGTCTGCTCCTTCGCGGTGCGCAGCGCGTCGAGGATCTGCGCCTGCACCGTGACGTCCAGCGCGGTGGTCGGCTCGTCGGCGATGATCACATCGGGTCCGTTGGCCATCGCGATCGCGATCACCACCCGCTGGCGCATCCCGCCGGAGAGCTCATGCGGGTAGTTGTCCGCCCGCTGGGCCGAGTTCGGGATGCTGACCGCATCGAGCAGCTGCACCGCCTGCTTGGCCGCTGCATCGCGGCTGATGTCATGGTGGGCTCGGATCGCCTCGGCGACCTGGTATCCGATCGGGTACACCGGGTTGAGCGAGGTCATCGGATCCTGAAAGATCATCGCGATGCTGTCGCCGCGGACCCGGCTAAGCGCTTTGTCCGACGCCCCGAGCAGCTCTGCGCCGTGCAGGCGCACCGACCCGGACACCCGTGCGGAGCCGGCCAGCAGACCCATCATGGCCAGAGAGGTCACCGACTTGCCCGAGCCCGACTCACCGACGATACCGAGCACCTCACCACGATTGAGCTGGTAGCTCACCCCGCGCACGGCCTGTACCCGGCCCTCGTCGGTGCGGAACTCCACCTGCAGGTCCGCGACCTCGAGCACGGGGGTGCCCAGAGATGTCACCGACGCATCCTGGTCTGCTGAGGATCCAACGCGTCGCGCAGGCCGTCGCCGATGAAGTTGATCGTCAGCGCGATCACGATGATGAACACTCCGGGGAAGAAGAACAGCCAGGGCCGGGTGTCCACCGCGGTCTGCGCATCGCTGACCAGCAGCCCGAGCGAGGTGTCCGGTGGCCGCACCCCGAAACCGAGGTAGGACAGCGCCGTCTCCAGCAGGATCGCGATGGCGACCAGCACGGTGGCGTTGACGATGATCGAGCCCAGCGCGTTGGGCACCAGATGCCGGAAGATGATCCTGGCGTCGCCCGCGCCGATGGCTCTGGCGGCCTCGACGAACTCCTTTTCCCGCAGTGACAGCACTACCCCACGGGCGACCCGGGCGACGTAGGCCCAATACAACCCGGCGATCACCGCCGCGACCAGCCACCAGCTCCCCCCGAGGTTGTGCCCCAGCACCGCGGCGACCGCGAGGAACGGCAGGGTGAGGACCAGGTCCGCGATTCGCATCATCACGGTATCGAGCCGGCCCCCATAGTAGCCCGCGGTGGCGCCCCAGACCGTCCCGACGGCGGTGGCGATGAGAGCGCCCAGCACCGCGATCCCGATCGAAATCTGGGTACCCCGCAGCACCTGGGCGAAGGTGTCGTGTCCGGCAGCGTCGGTGCCGAACGGGTGGTCCCACGACGGCGGCACCGACTCATCGACGGTGAGGTCGGCGACGGAGTACTTCCACAACCAGCCACCGACGACGGCCAGCAACACCAGCGCGAGCAGGACGACCAGGCTGACCATGGCCAGCCGGTGCCGCCGGAAGCGGCGGGCAACCAGCTGAGCCTGGCTGCGCTGCCCAACCCGCAACTCAGGCATACCGGATCCGCGGATCCAGCACGGCGTAGAGCAAGTCAGCCGCCAGGTTGAACGCGATGATGAAGGTCGCCGCGATCACCAACCATCCCGCAACGGCATAGGCATCGTCGTGCCGGATCGAGTCGAGCAGGAAACTGCCAGCCCCACGCCACTGGTAGACGTTCTCGGTGACGATGGCGCCGGAGATGATCGCGCCGAGATCCAATGCCGTGACTGTGACCAGCGGGATCAGCGCGGTGCGCAGGGCGTGCCGGGTCATCACCGTGCCCTGCCTCAGGCCCTTGGCCCGGGCCAACCGGACATAGTCGGTGTTGAGTACTTCGAGCATCGACGCCCTTTGAAAACGGCTCCAGGCGGCGAATGACAGCAGCGCGAGCGAGATCGTCGGCAAGATCATATGGCCCACGATGTCGGTGATCGACGCCCAGGCGCCGCCCTCGATGTACACCGAACTGTCACCGATCGTGAACAACACCTGGCTACCCACCGTGTCATTGAAGCTGATGCCGGCTTCCTTGAGCAGGATCGCAAACCAGAACGACGGCATCGCCAGGAATAGGAACCCGAAGAAGGTGAACGTGTAGTCGGTCGCCGAGTACTGCTTAACGGCGCTGACCACTCCGACGAGCACCGCGAGCACCAGCGCCAGCAGCATCGCTACCCCGATGAGCCGGAAGGTGACCAGGAATCGATGCGCCAGCTCGGGGCCGATCACCTGGGTCGACTGCACCGAGGGGCCGAAGTCACCGTGGAGCACTCCGGTGATCCAATGCCAGTAGCGTGCCAGCAGCGGCTCGTCGAGACGCAGCCGATGGGCTTCGAGTTGCAGGGTGCGCGGCGGTGGTGGTGGGTTGCGGGTCTTCAGCTCGGACAGCGGATCGCCGGACAGCGACACCATCACGAAGACCACGAACGTCGCAATGACCAGAATCGGCACCGAGACGAGCATCCGGCGAATGGCGTAGGCGAGCATGAACGTCTTCCTGCTGCAGGGGTCCCTTCGGCCGGCCGCACACCTGGTGCAGTCCGCGGCCGTAGCCTACGTCGCCGCGTGCTCAACCGGCTGCGCGGAAGCCCCACTGCCCGACGTTGTACGGCGGGGCGTCCAGCGAGGAGTTGTTACGCACGTTAGCAATGTTGTCGTATAGCGCGATGAAGGTCGGTTTCTGGTACAGCGGTAGCACGTAGGCGTCTTTGGTCAGCCGCTGGTCCGCCGCGTTGAGCGTCTCCTTGGCGAGCGATTCGTCGGTCTGGCCAGCGGCTGCGGCGATCAGGCGGTCGACGTCGGGATTGCTGTAGTGACCGAAGTTGTTGCCCTGCCCGGTGCCCCAGATCTGCAGGGCGTTGGCGTAAGGAAACGGTGAGGCGACCCAGGCGAATACGATGATGTCGTAGTCGCCTCTGGAAGTTGTAGCGCCGAGGTCGTCGGTTGGCGTCACCCGCACTGTGATCCCCAACGGCTTGACCATCTGGGCGAACAACTCGCACTCGACCTGGCGGACCTGATTCCCGATGGTGTATCGCATCCGCAACGGCGGCACCGTCAGCCCGATGGGTGTCTTGAGCTGATCGCCGTCAATCTTATATCCGGCACTGACGAGAATTTCTCTGGCCTTCGCCAGGTTGCCGGAACCCTGACCGGTATCGCTGATCACGTCCCGGTAGCCGGTCTCTTGTGGAACGAAGTTGTGGCTGTTCAGCGGCTTCACTTTGGTGGCGAACTGGCCCACGGTCTTGTTGATGATGGCTTGGCGATCGACGGCGGTGAACAGGGCGGTGCGCAGCGCCGGGTCATTGAGGTAGCCGCCTTGCAGGTTGAAATCGAAGTGCTCCCAGCTCAGACCGAGCCCGACGAAGGAAGACACGCCCGGGATCCGGCGTATCTGCTGCACCAGATCCACCTGCGGCTGAGGGTAGATCACCTGAACCTCGCGGTTCTGCAGCGCTGTCGGCTCCTGGTTGGCATCAGTGATGATCCGGTAGATCAGCCGGTCGAGCTTGCTGGGCGTTCCCCACCATTTGGGGTTGGGCACCAAGGTGACCGATTCGTTGTTCTTGACGTTGTCGATCTGGAAGGGGCCACCAGAGTAGGTCGGCGCATTCGCTCCGAACCAGCTGAACGACGAAGCTAGACCCTGCGGGGTCTTGATATCCCCGTGTTGCGCGGCGATATGTGCCGGGTAGATCGGCGAGCCACCACTCCACAGCTGCTTCCAGTCGGTGAACGGCTTGGTCAGGGTCACCGTCACCGTCTTGCCGTTGTCGGAGCCGACGACCGATCGGACCTGGTCATAGCCGGCGGTGGCGGCCACCGAACAGCCCGGGCAGTCGCGGCCGTTCTGCAGCTTCCAGTTGTAGCTGAAATCGTCCGCAGTGATCGGCGTCCCATCCGACCACACCGCGGTCGGTCTGATCTTGTAGACCATCGTCTGCGGGCTCGAGCTGGTCAGCTTCACCGAGTCGAGCAGATCGTTGTTCATCGTCACGGTGAGATCCGGCTGAGTGACGAAGGTGTAGGGCAACACGGCCTTGAGGACCTCGTTGTTATCGAAAACGTTGCCCTCATTGGACAGCAGATTCCAGTTCGCGATGTTCTTTTCGATGACGTAGGTGAGCTGGCCACCTTGCCGCAGCTGATCGGGCGCTGCGGAGTTGCAGCTGTTCGGGTTCGCCTCGCATGCCGCGAAGGCGGACCCGGTGTGGCGCTGACCGCCCCGCCCCGTTGCACCACCACCGCCGCTGCAGGCCGCCAGCGCGACCACCGCGCCTGCGACGAGCGCGACTACGCGCCGCATCTTCGATCGCCTCATGGATCTCATGGGCCGGTGACAGTACGCCCACCGGCCTCGCCGCTGCGTCCTCGGATAAGCCTTCTTCACGAGTCTCCGTGTACGGTTCGCGGACCCGACTGAGGTGCTTCCCGCTGGGTGAGCTGCAAGGCCGTACCCCGCCGCCGCCGGCGGCGGTGATCCGGCCGGTGCTGCTCGTCGACGGCAGCCTAGACCTGCAGGTTTAGTATCACTCCGAGTCATATAGTGTCCGCGATTATTCGGTGGAGCCCCTTCGCGTTCACTACGACAGGGCGATCGGGTACAACCGTAACCGATCCGCACGAGAGAAAGTGAGCGCTGCGTTCGTGCTGAGATACCTCCTCAGAAAGTCTCTTGGCTGGCTGCTCATGATCGTGGTGGCTACCAATCTGACATACTTCCTGGCGAACTTTCTTCTGGACCCGCGGGCCAACTACCTGCAGCTACGACCCCCTTCCACGCCCGAGCAGATCAGCCGCTCGCTGGCCCAGTACAACCTCAGCCGGGAGACTCCGCTGCTGGACCGCTGGTGGCACTGGATCAGCAATATCGTCATTCACTGGAACTGGGGGTACTCGCCGGTCGGGGAGGCCGTGAACTCCCAGATCAGCTTCCGAATCGGTCTCAGTGCCCAGCTTGTGCTCGGATCGCTGATCCTGTCCACGCTCATCGGGATCGGCCTGGCGGTGTACACCGCCGCCCGCCAGTACCGGTTTGCCGACCGCTTCTACCAGGGTGTGTCGATCATTGCGCTCAACCTTCCGGTGGTCGTCGTCTCGCTGGCGGTGGTGCTGCTGGCGATCGCGTTCAACCAGTCCGTGGGCGCCACGGTGCTGTTCGTCGCGGGCGCGCAGTCGCCCACGGTGACCGGATTCTGGCCGCTGCTGCTGGACCGGGTACGGCACCTGATCCTGCCCACCATCTCGCTGACCGTGATCAGCTACGCCGGATACCACCTGTTACAACGCGCGCTGCTGCTTGACAATATCAACTCGGACTACGTGCGGTTGGCCAGAGCCAAGGGGCTGACCCGGCACAGCGCCATCCGCCGCCACGGGTTGCGCACGTCACTGATCCCGGTCGCCACCTCGGTAGCGTTCGCGATCCCAGCGCTGTTCACCGGAGCGGTGATCAGCGAGACGATCTTCGCGTGGCAGGGCATGGGGCAGTACTTCGTCCAGACCATCAGCAAGAACGACATCCACGGTGCGGTCGCCGTCGCCGCATTCGGCGCGCTGATGACCGCGATCGGCGCGATCTTCGCCGACTTCGCCGTCGTGGCACTGGATCCAAGAGTGCGAGTGAGCTGATGACCGTCAACTTTCCCCCGCTGCAGCCCACGGTCGGCGACGTCGACACCGTGCTGTCCCCGACTGAGGAGAAGGTGGTCCGCCGCGGCCAGCGGCTGTCCCGCGGGCGCCTCTACACGCGCCGATTCCTACGCAACTGGGGCGCGGTGGCCGGAGTGGTGATCCTGGGCCTGCTGGTGGTGTTCGCCATTGTCGGCCCGCTGCTGACCCCTTACACCTACACCGACGTCGACTTCACCAACCTGACGTCGGCGCCCTCGGCGCAGCACTGGTTCGGCACCAACGGCCCCGGTAACGACACCTTCGCCCAGACGGCGCATGGCCTGCAGCGCTCGCTGATCATCGGTCTGGTGGTGTCACTGCTCACCACGCTGATCGCGGCCTTCGTCGGGGCGACGGCCGCCTACCTCGGCGGCGCCGCAGAGAAGGCCATCCTCGGGATCGTGCACTTTTTGCTAGTCGTGCCCTCCTTCCTCATCCTCGCGCTGGTCTCGCAGAAGGCCGGCGGCGACTGGAAGGTGCTGATCCTCGTGCTGACCGCGTTCGGCTGGATGTACGGTGCGCGGGTGGTGTGGTCGCTGTCCACCTCGCTGCGCGAGCGCGAGTACGTCCAGGCGGCCCGGTACATGGGCGTCGGCTCGCTGCGGATCGTGCTGCGTCACCTGATCCCGAACATCGGTTCGCTGCTGATCGTCTCGTTTACCCTGGGCGTGGTCAGCACCGTGCTCAGCGAGACTGGGTTGTCGTTCATCGGTTTCGGCGTGAAGCAGCCCGACGTGTCACTGGGCACGCTGCTCGCCGACGGCGCCGCCACGATCACCAGCGCGCCGTGGTTGTTTTACTTCCCGGCCGCCGGGCTCACCCTGCTCACCGTCTCGCTGGCGCTGATCGGGGACGGCCTGCGCGACGCCCTCGACCCCACCTCGCACTCTGCAGGCCGGGCATGACCGCGCCGCAGCAGACGGTGCCACTGCTGTCGGTCCGCAACCTGGCGGTGTCCTTCCCCTCAGAGGCCGGCCGGGTAGATGTGGTTCGCGGCGTCGACTTCGACCTGCCCCCCGGCCGGACGCTGGCCATCGTCGGCGAATCCGGCTCGGGCAAGTCGGTCACCTCGATGGCTGTCATGGGTCTGCTTCCGGACTACGCCTCGGTGACCGGCTCGATCACGCTGGACGGTCGGGAGTTGCTCGAGCTGGACGACCGGCAGATGTCCAAGATCCGTGGCCGGGACATCGGCATGATATTCCAAGATCCGCTTTCCTCCTTGACGCCAATCTTCAGTGTGGGTCGGCAAATCGTCGAGGCGCTGGAGATCCATCAGAGCCTGGACCGCGACGTCGCCTGGAAACGGGCGGTGCAGCTGCTCGACCTGGTCGGGATTCCCAACGCGGCGCAGCGGGCACGATCGTTCCCGCATGAGTTCTCCGGCGGGATGCGACAGCGGGTGGTGATCGCTATGGCAATGGCCAACGATCCTAAGATCATTATCGCCGACGAGCCGACCACGGCGCTGGACGTCACGGTGCAAGCGCAAATCCTCGACGTGCTGCGGTTGTCCCAGGCCGAAACCAGCGCGGCGCTGATCATGATCACCCATGACCTCGGCGTGGTAGCCGGGATCGCCGACGAGGTGCTGGTGATGTACGCGGGACGGCCGGTGGAACAGGCGCCAGTGGAGGAGCTGTTCGCCCGGCCCCGGATGCCGTACACGATCGGCCTGCTCGGCGCCATTCCTCGGGTTGACGTGGCGCAACGCCGGTCGCTGGTGCCTATCCAGGGCAATCCGCCGTTGCTGGTGGACCTGCCCCCCGGCTGCCCGTTCCAGCCGCGCTGCCCGGTCTCGGTGCCTGGGTGCAGCGACCGGGAGCCGGACCTCGTTCCCAGCGGGGCAATGGACGGGCACCGCGCCGCGTGCATCCGGGCCCACGAGATCCACGACGGCCGCATCGACGGCCGCGCGGTCTACCCGGTTGCGTCGGCGCCGGACGCACCGGTGGCGCAGGTACCCCGCGAGCAACGTCGCGCCGTACTCGAGCTCAACGGTCTCAGCAAGACGTTCCCGTTGCTCAAGGGCGCTTTGCTGAAGCGGCGGGTGGGCTGGGTGTACGCGGTGGCGGGGGTCGACCTGGACATCCGGGAAGGCGAGACGATAGGGCTGGTCGGCGAGTCGGGCTGCGGGAAGACCAGCACCCTGCTCGAGATCATGAACCTGCGCCCACCGCAGAGCGGCAGCATCCGGGTCGACGGGGTCGACGTCGCCGAGCTGCGCGGACGTGACGCGGAACGCCAGCTACGGCGCAAGCTGCAGATGGTATTCCAGGACCCGATCGGGGCACTGGACCCCCGGATGACCGTGTTCGACATCCTGGCCGAACCGTTGCAGGCGATCGGCGAGGCGGACCGGACGGCGATCGGCGCCCGGATCGACGAGCTGATGGACCTGGTAGGGCTCAACCCCGAGCACAGCGATCGGTTCCCGACCGCGTTTTCCGGCGGACAGCGCCAACGCATCGCGATCGCCCGGGCGCTGGCCATCAACCCGTCGCTGCTGGTGCTTGACGAGCCGGTCTCCGCGCTGGACGTCTCAATCCAGGCCGGCGTGATCAACCTGCTGAACGAGCTTAAGGCGAAGCTAGGCCTGTCCTACCTGTTCGTGGCCCACGACCTGTCGGTGGTGCGGCATATTTCCGATCGAGTGGCTGTGATGTACCTTGGCCGGATCGTGGAGATCGGCGCGGTGGATGAGGTATTCGACAACCCGCAGCACCCGTACACCCAGGCGTTGCTGTCTGCGATCCCGGTGCCTGATCCGGTGGTGGAACGGACCCGGGAGCGGATCATCCTGCGCGGCGAGCTGCCCAGCCCCACCGACTCCACCCCTGGTTGCCGCTTCGTGAGCCGCTGCCCCCTGCACGTGACTCTGGACGTGGCCCAGCAGGCCCGCTGTACCAGCGAGACTCCGGAACTGACCGGGAGCGGGGACACCGGTCAGCGCAACGCCTGTCACTTCCGCTGAACCCTGAAGAGAAAGAACACGCAATGTCTGTGGTGAACAGGATCGCCGCCCTGGGGGCCGCCGCCGCGCTGTCGGTGACGTTGGTTGCCTGTGGCGGCTCGGGATCGGGCGGAACCGGCAACGGCAGCAGCGACACCGCAAAGTCCCTCGCCGATCAGGCCCAGTACAACCCCCAGCCCTATGAGAACCTCAAAGACGGCGGCACCCTGGCCACCTCCCTCCCGGAGATCTCCACCCAGTGGAACCCCTTCCAGGGCAATTCGACATTGTATTCCTTTACGCTGTGGAATTGGTACAATCCCGTTCTGACCACTTTTTCGGCAGACGGCAAGCCGGCGTTCAACCCGGACTATCTGACCGACGTCAAGACAGACACGGTCAACGGCAATACTCGCATCACTTACACGATCAACCCCAAGGCTACGTATAACGATGGCTCGCCGATCGACTGGACCGCGTTCGAAGCCACCTGGAAAGCCGACAACGCCCAGAATAAGGCCTACATCGTGCTTTCCAGCGACGGTTACGACCGGATCTCCTCGGTTTCCAGGGGTGTTGACGACCGGCAGGCAATCGTTACCTTCAACGGGTTCAACGTGTGGTGGCAGGGATTGTTCAACATCCTGCTCAACCCCAAGGCCCTTGATTCCCAGGTCTTCAACAAGGGTTACATCGACACTCCGCATCCGGAGTGGGGCGCCGGACCCTACACGGTGGCGAAGTTTGACAAGCAGAATGGCACCGTCGTCTTCACCCGCAACCCGAAGTGGTGGGGGAAGAAGGGCAAGCTAGACACCCGAACCTTCCTGGCGATGGAGGACACCGCCAGCATCAACGCCTTTAAAAACGGCCAGCTCGACGCCACCGGCGTCGGCACCAAGGATCGGCTGGCCCAGGTCCGGGGCATGACCGGGATAGACATCCGCAAGGGCATGTCCCTGCACACCGACCTGTTCACCCTCAACAGTAAGTCACCCATCCTGGCTGACCCGCAGGTCCGTAAGGCGGTCTTCGAGGGGATCGATCGCAAGCAGATCGCCGACATCACCTTCCAGGGCTTGAACTTCGCCGAGGCCCCGCCCGGGTCGTTGACCCTGCTCTCCTTCCAGGACGGCTACCAGGACAACTTCTCCAAAACGGTCACCTTTGACGTGGCCAAGGCCAAGCAGGATCTGGAGGCCGCCGGCTGGACGGCCGGGCCGGGCGGGATGCGGAGCAAGGGTGGTCAGCCGCTGGAGTTCAGCTACGTCAACACCGGCGATGACCCGGTTGGTAAGGCGATCGCCGGTGCCGTGGTCGCGATGCTGAAGAACATCGGGGTCACACTGGACATCCGGCAGGTGCCGAGCGCCGAGCTCTCCAGCATTTTCAGCGGGCGCAAATTCGACATGTTCTACTCGGGCTTCGGCCAGACGGACCCCTTCGGAATGGCCTATATCTGCCAGATCTACTGCTCGGACAGCCAGCTGAACCTCTCCGGGACCAACGACCCGGCGTTCGACCCCGAGGTCAAGTCAGTGAACACGCTGCCCACCGCCCAGGAGCAGTTCGCCAAGGGTGCCGACGTCGAGACCCAAGCCTTCAAGACCTACGGCATCATGCCGTCGCTGACCCTGCCAGCGATCACCGCGGTGAAACGCGGCCTAGCCAACTACGGCAGCGGGCGCTTCTTCACCACCACCCCTGAGAACATCGGCTGGCAAAATAACGGCTGAGCAGGGTCACCGGCGCCCCCTCTGGGCGTCACGGCCACCAGCTCGGGCTTGGAGTGACAGAGCGCACGTCTCGCGCCGATATCAGACAGACACAACCTCAATCAGGCCGTCCGCGCCCACCAATTCGCCGGCATTGCGGGTGTAGAGGCGCGCGGAGTGCGCGTGCGCGGTGGCGGCGATGAGCAGGTCCAAAGCGCGAGCGCGCGGCTGACGGCCGGCATCGACGACAGCGGCCGCCAGTTGGCCGTAGCCGGCGGCGACAGCCTCGTCGAGGGGCAAAGCATCGAACTCTCGGTGCAGGATCGACAACCGCCGCAGCCGCTCAGCACGCACGCTCTGCTCTCGAGCGACCAGAACACCAAAATGCAGTTCGGCCAGCTTTCCCAGGCGAGGTCTGCCGGACCATGGAAGAGCTCCTGCACGTCTTCCCAGCGGCGCCACCTCTGGGGTGTCACGGCCACCAGCCGGGCGCTGGGACGACCGGCGACGGTGATGGTGATCTCCTCGCCGGCCTCCACTCGCCGCACCAGCTCAGAGGCCGGTTGTCGCAGCTCGCGTAGACCTACCATGCTCACCCCTACGAGTAGCACGAGTGCTATAGCAGGCTCATCCCGCAGATTTCTCCGCCGGTATGACCGCCACCGCTCCTGCGGCGTCAGGGCCGTTGCTGAGCAGGACCCGGAATCCGTTCTCGTCGAGCACTGGCACCTTGAGCGCCACAGCCTTGTCGTACTTCGAACCAGGCGCCTCGCCGACGACCACGAACGCGGTTTTCTTCGACACCGAGCTGGCCGCCCGGCCCCCTCGTACGGCGATGGCCTCCACTGCCTCGTCCCGGGAGAAGTCCTCCAGCGAGCCGGTGACCACGATGGACAGTCCCTCGAGGTGGCGCACCACCGAGTCGTCGACCGGCTCAGCCATCCGCACCCCGGCGGCGCGCCATTTGGCGACCACCTCGCGGTGCCAGTCCACCGCGAACCACTCCCGCACGGCAGCGGCGATCGTGGAGCCGACGCCGTCGACTGCGGCCAGCGCCTGCTCGTCGGCGGTTTCGATTGCCTGCAACGTACGGAACTCCCGGGCCAGCGCTTGGGCGGCGGTGGGCCCGACATGCCGGATCGACAGCGCCACCAGGATCCGCCACAGTGGGCGGTCCTTCGCGGCGTCGAGGTTGGACAGCAGTTTTCGCCCGTTAGCCGACAGATCGCCGGCTTTGGTGCGAAATAGATCGACCGCCAGCAGCTTGCGCTCATCGAGGGCGAACAGATCACCCTCGTCATGCACCACACCGGCGCCTAGCAGTGCCACCGCGGCCTCGTAACCGAGCATCTCGATGTCGAAGGCGCCGCGCCCGGCCATGTGGAATATCCGTTCCCGGAGCTGGGCTGGGCAGGATCGGGCGTTGGGGCAGCGGATGTCGACGTCGTTCTCCCGTTCGCGACGCAATGGCGTGCCGCACTCCGGGCACTGCGTGGGCATGACGAACTCGCGCTCGTCACCGCTGCGCAGATCCACCACGGGGCCGAGGACCTCGGGGATGACGTCGCCGGCCTTGCGGATCGTCACGGTGTCGCCGATCAAGACCCCCTTGCGACGTACCTCATCGGCGTTATGCAACGTGGCCAGCGACACCGTCGATCCCGCGACGGTCACCGGTTCCATGAACGCGAACGGGGTGACCCGTCCGGTGCGCCCGACGTTGACCCGGATGTCCAGAAGCTTGGTGGTGGCCTCCTCGGGTGGGTACTTAAAGGCGATCGCCCAGCGCGGCGCCCGCGACGTGGAGCCCAACCGGCGCTGCGCCGACACTTCGTCGATCTTCACCACGATGCCGTCGATCTCATGCTCGACGTCGTGGCGGTGCTCGCCCCAGTACGTGATGTGCTCGATCACCTCGCCGATGTTCG
Organism: Pseudonocardiales bacterium; assembly: GCA_032230565.1. Taxonomy (GTDB): domain Bacteria; phylum Actinomycetota; class Actinomycetes; order Mycobacteriales; family Pseudonocardiaceae. The sequence goes on from JAVXWL010000054.1 coordinate 15,118, forward strand.
ACAGCAGCCGGGTGTGTTCGGAGACCGGCAACCCCCACGCCGCCAGCGCCTCGTACGACTGCGACTGCAAGACCGGTTCGAACCCGCGCCGACGCCCCAGGCCGTGGCAGAGCATTCGTAGCGGTCGGGTCGCGGTGACCCGCGGATCCTTCTGCCGCAGCGAACCGGCTGCGGAGTTACGGGGATTGGCGAAGGGTGATTTGCCGACTTCGACGAGCGCCGCGTTGAGCTCGGCGAAGTCGGCGAGCCGGAAGAACACCTCGCCACGCACCTCGAGCAACTCGGGCACCGGATACTCGGTACCGCTGCGCAGCCGATCGGGGATGTCCCGCAGGGTGCGCAGGTTGAGCGTGACATCCTCACCGGTGCGCCCATCGCCGCGAGTCAGGCCGCGGACCAGGCGGCCGTCCTGATAAACGAGGTTTACCGCCAGTCCGTCGATCTTCAACTCGGCCAGGTAGTGCACGTCGGTGCCGACCTCGCGGGTGACCCGATCAGCCCAGGCGCTCAGCGCTTCGGTGTCGAAGGCGTTGTCCAGGCTCAGCATCCGCTCGAGGTGGTCGTGCGCGGTGAACTCGGTGTTGAAGCCGCCACCAACGACCTGCGTCGGCGAGTCCGGTGTTACCAGAGAGGGCCAGCGTTGCTCCAGCTCCTGCAACCGGCGGAACTGCCGGTCGAACTCGGCGTCGGAGACGGTAGGAGCGTCGAGCACGTAATAGCGGAACTGGTGCCCGCGCACGGTTTCGACGAGTCCGCCGTACTCAGCGCGGACCTCGGCAGGTGGCTCTGCAGCGGGGGTGGTCACGCGGCGAGACTAGCTTTGGGCACCGACAGTCCGCATGCAACTCGCGGCCCCGCACCAGGACCGGTGCGGGGCCGCGAGAGGTGAGTCGCTGCTAGATGGCGCGAACCGAGTCAGCCTGCGGGCCCTTGGGTCCCTGGCTCGACTCGAACTCCACGCGCTGATTCTCGTCCAGGCTGCGGTAACCGTCACCCTGGATGGCGGAGAAGTGGACGAATACGTCGGGGCCACCCCCGTCGACGGAGATGAAGCCGAAGCCCTTCTCCGCGTTGAACCACTTCACGACGCCCTGTGCCATGTGCTCTCCCTGTGGAATCTGATGCCTGGACCGGCACCGTGCCGATCCGCGGTTGCGCGGACAACGCGCCCTTCATGGGAGACATCCCCGATGGGAACGCGAAGCCCGTAGTCAGACATTCCACGGACGCTTCACAACGATCGGGGAACTACACGACCACAACCAAGTACGATGCTACCACCCTCCGGTAGCGCGGCTTGCACGCGACATCCGTCAGATGGGCTGCAACGCGGGTTGGATGTTGGCGTTGAGGTGGAAGACGTTGTCCGGGTCGTACACGGCCTTGACCCGGGCCAGTCGCTCATACTTGGCCGGCCCATACGAGGCACGAACCCGGTCCTCCTCCATCTCGGCCATCGCGTTGACGTAGCCCCCGGCACCGGTCGCGTGCGGACGCAGTGCCTCCCAAAACGATCGGACCCAAGCACGTTCTGCCGCAAGTACAGTCAAGTCGTCGGTGATCGCGACGATGTTGACGCTGATACGGGGCGATCGGCTGCCGCCGAAGGCCGTGTCGTCCTCGCCGACCTCCGTGTAGGCCCCGGCAAGCCGAACCAACTCCAGCATCGACTGCGGCGATGTCTTGCGGGTCTGATGTTCGATGATCAACGAGATCGCGTCATCGGACAGCCGGTCGAGATAGAGCGCCTTCTCGTAGTACTTCAGCCCCCACCGTGCGTCTTCGTCGAACATCTGTTGCAGCTGGGTGTAGGGCAGCGGAGTGACGAATTCGAACAGCGGCGGGAGCGCGGCGCGGATCGGGGCCAGCACGCCAGCATGTTCTTCAGCCGAGCCGAAGCCGACGACCACCACGATGTAGCCGGGCATGAAGTGAAACTGCTCGGGCACGAACGGCGCCGGTGGGGCATTGGCACTGATGATCATCGCATTCGCGCGGCCGGGGAGAGTCGCGAACACGTCCCGGCCGAGCCTCAATGCCTCGGCACCCTGGTCGAGATCCCAGAAGAACATACCTAGATGAACCAGCGGACCGACCGGATGCAACTGGAACTCGAACTCGGTGACGACACCGAAGTTGCCGCCACCGCCCCGCAACGCCCAGAACAAGTCCGGGTTCTCGTCGGCGGCTGCGCGCACTTGGCACCCGTCGGCGGTGACCACCTCGGCCGAGACGAGGTTGTCCGCAGTCAACCCGAACAACGGTGTCAACCAGCCCATACCGCCACCCAGCGCGAGACCGCCCACGCCGGTGTGGCTGACGATCCCGGCCGGTACCGCCAGGCCATGCGCCTGAGTGGCAGCGTCCAGAGCGCCCAGCGTGGCGCCGCCGCCGACCCGGGCGCGGCGCGCCACCGGATCGACCTCGACGTGATGTAGCGGGCTGAGATCGATCATCAAGCCGTCATCACAGATCGCGGTGCCGGCGGTGTTGCGGAAGCCACCGCGCACCGAGATCTCCAGCCCGCTTTGTCTAGCGAATCCGATGGCCGTGGCGACGTCTGCGGCCGTGGCGCAGCGCGCGATCACCGCCGGGTACCGGTCAATCTCACCGTTCCACGCCGAGCGCGCCTCGTCATAACCAGTGTCGCCGCGGGTTAGCGCTGCGCCGGACAACTGTGTCCGCAACGCCGCGATGTCGGCAGTCTGCATCATGGAACCCCAATCGGCCGTATAGTCGTGCCGTTGAAAGGAGCGCTTTCACGCCGTCTCTGATACCAACAGAGCAGCTGGAGTGGAGCGGTCGGCTGTAACGCGGGCCTGATGTTGACGTTGTGGTGGAACACGTTGTCCGGGTCGTACCGCCTTGATCCCAGGATCGCCGGGACCTCCACATGGCGCGTAACACCATTGGGAAGATTACGTCGAAGCCGTTCACCCCGGTAGACGTCGGCTGATCACGAACCGTGACTACAAGTGGAGCTGCCACTCAGCCATCCGACGATAGGGCCGGAATCCCATCGCCTCGTTGATCGCCACCATGTACAGGTTGGAATCGGCGTTGCACGTGTCGATCACACGTAGTTCGAGACGCTGCGCCAGGGCGTGGCGCAGGTTGGCCACCTTGATCAGGGTGCCCAAGCGGTGGCCGCGGTGCTCCGGCGCCACGATCGTGTTCCATTGACTGGCGAACCAGGTCGACGTGGCGAAACCGACGATCTGGGTAAAGGCCACCAACTGTCCGGTGTGGTGCACTGCCGCAGTGGTGACGATGTGCAGTCCACGGGCCAACGAACTGGCGTCCTCCGCCTGCATCCGTGCCGCGTCGTAGACCTCCGCATCCCACTGCAAGCCATCCAGTGGGGCATCGGTGGACATCCTCCCGGTGAGGTAGGCGACGTCATCAAGCCACCGTTGCGGGGTGCCGCCCACCCATTGGATCAGCGAATAACCCTCGGCCTTCACCCGTGCCTGCGCATCAAGCCGGGCTAGGACCGCCGGATCCACCGAGTCGACCTCAAGGCGCCGCCTCGTCTCGACCAGTGCAGGCACCGCTGCGCAGGCCGCCGCGAATCGCCCGGCGGGGTCGGGCGTGGCCGGATCCAGCGGCTGGTCCACCTCCGAGCCGACGAGCCGGATCCGGCCCTGCTCCTGCGCCTCGACCCGCAGGTGAGCAAGCAACGCCCGGCCGATTCCCCGCCGGCGGTGCTGCGGCGCCACCAGGATCTGGCACTCAGCGTTGTACAGATTGTCCAGAATCGGGAGGTGAAGCACGCACGCACCGACTACCGAACCGGCGCCGCGGGCGAGCCATCCGGTCTTGTCCGCACCGGGCGACGGGTGCCGGAAACAGCCACGTTCATAAACCCAGCACGGCGGTGGATCGTCGGGCTGGTCCGCACGTGCAACTGCGCAGCGCAACTCGTACCACTGCCGGATGGCATCCTCATCGGACGGCTCGATCGGCGCAAATGAGAGTCCGCTGAGGCTGACGGTGACCATGGCTCAATCACCCCACGAGCCGGCACCACGCGCCACCGAATTTCTCGCCCCCTGTTATGACGACCAGGACTCAGGCGGGTCGACGAATGCCTGTCCCAGTTCGCGGGCCAGGCTCAGCGCTCGGCCAGCCCAGCCCGGACTGGCGCCGGCCAGGCCGCAGGATGGAGTGGGCAGGCAGCGCTGGCCGAGCACCGAAGGGTTGAACCCAAGCCGATGGACCAGGTCCAGCGCGGGCTGAGCTAGGCCGGCGAGGGTTGGCGCCGCCGCCGGCTCGACGGCAGGAATCAGCCCGAGCAACACCGACACTCCGGAGTCCCATGCTTCGCCGAGGGCGTCGATGGTCGCCCGCGGGGCGCCGGCGAGCAGTGCGGCGTCGACGGCGAGCGCGTCTGCGCCAGCCTCGCGTAGCAGCGCCAACGGGGGCCGCGGCGCGCAGCAGTGCACGATCCGCGGCGTAGGCAGTGCTTCAAGGACGCTGCGTAGCAGGTCCCCCGCGGCACTTTCGGGCACCGCCGCCACGGTGCCGTACCCGGACGGGGTGGGCACGCTACCGGCCAGAACCGCTGGTAGTCCCGGTTCATCAAGCTGCACGACGGTGCGCACGCCGAGCCGGCGGTGCACCTCGCTGGCATGCATACGCAAACCCTCGGCCAGCGACGCCGCGAACTCACGCAATGCGCCGTGGTCGGTGAGTACCTTGTGCCCGCTGTGCAGCTCCACTTCGGCGGCCAGCGTCCACGGTCCGGCGGCCTGCAACTTGATCACGTCCGGTCGGGCCCCGGCGGAGTCCATCGCCTCTTCGAACGCGTCGAGATCGGCGCGCAACAAATCGACGCCACGGCGGTGATCGCGCCCAGCCCGGGCGGTCACCCGGTAACCCGACGGCACCAGCTCAACGGCGAGGTCGACGAGCAGGGCCGCAGTGCGCCCGATCAGGTCCGCACCAGCGCCCCGGTCGGGCAACTCGGGTAGGTGAGGCAGGCCAGGCAGCTCACCGATCACGGTGCGGGCAGCTTCACGGGCGTCGGTTCCGGGCATCGAGCCGATACCGGTCGCGGTACCAGCGGGCCACGGTCGTAGGTCAGTCACCGGGGATGTTTACCAAAGTCGCCGGTGGGCGCCGCGGGTGGTCCTACCAGTCCACGGCTAGGTGGATGCGATGCACATTTACGTGGGGCTACTGATTGCAGCAGACATCAGAATTGGGCACGGTATGTGGTAACGCATTGGCACACTCACCGATGAGGTGTTTTCCGGGCCTTGGACCACCTCGGCCACCGTTTCTAGGAGCATCCGATGCCGGCCATACTGAGTTTCGTCGAACTCGATGCGCAGCACGTAGAGCTGCTGCCCGCCCGTACCGTCCTGTCGATGTTCAGCACCGGCGACGGCGGTCACGGCACCAACGGTAGTGACAGCACGGGAGGATGGGATCTCAACCATCTCGACCATCAGCTCACGCTCGTGCCCGGCACTCCCGGCGTCGATGGCGGCGACGCCAATGGCTGATCCCAACTCCTCGAAATCCCTCTCCTAGGAGGATTTGATGTGTGACACAGTAGGCTTTGCTGCGCTCGACCGGGAGTACGTCGAGCTACTGCCGCCCCGCACCGTTTTGTCGACGGTCTCACCCCAAATACCCATCGGCGATGCCAGCAGCAACGGCATTGGCGATGACGTGATTTCCGGTGCGATGTCGATGCTGGGTATGACCGGTGGCAATCACGGCACCGATGGCAGTAATGGCCCCAGCAAATAGCTGACTTCGCTCCACACCGGCGGGAGTGCAGTGTCGGCCTGGCGACATCGAGAGGTCATCGCGCGGCGGTGATGGTGGCACTGCCGAGTACGACATCGCCACCAGGGTCTGGCCGGTATAGAGCGACGGCCTGGCCGGGTGCCACCCCGCGCAGCGGCTCACGAAGTTGCACCAGCACGCCATCACCGGCGGCCTCAGCGACCGCGCTCGCACACCCACCGTGCGCCCGGACCTGCGCGATGCACTCGAGCGGACCGCCCGGCGCACCGCTCGCCCACACCGGACGGTGCGCTTCAATCACGCCGACGTCTAGGTGCTGGGCGGAACCCAGCCGCACCCTGCCGGTGGCCGGTTCCAGCCCCAGGACGAATCGAGGTCGGCCATCAGGGGCTGGGTGTTGTAATCCCAGTCCCCGACGCTGTCCGACGGTAAAGCCGTGCACGCCCTGATGCTGGCCGAGGACTTCCCCGGTCTCACCGTCGACCAACTCTCCGGGCCGGGCGCCCAGCCGGCTGGCCAGAAATCCGCGGGTATCGCCAGAGGGAATGAAACAGATGTCGTGGCTGTCCGGTTTGCCGGCGACCGCCAAGCCGCGTCGCGTCGCCTCGGCCCGGATCTCGCCCTTGGCGGTGTCCCCGACCGGAAACAGCGCATGCGCCAGCTGCTCGGCGGTGAGCCCAGCGAGCACATAGGACTGGTCCTTACCCGCGTCCACCGCCCGGCGTAAGACGCCGTCGGCGAGGCGCGCGTAGTGACCGGTGCAGACCGCGTCGAAGCCAAGGTCTCGCGCCCGGTTCAGCAGCGCAGTGAACTTGATCCGCTCGTTGCACCGTAAGCACGGGTTGGGGGTGCGCCCGGCGGCGTACTCGGCGACGAAGTCGTCAACCACATCCGCGGTGAACTGTTCGGCGAAGTCCCAGACATAGAACGGGATGTCAACAACGTCGGCGACCCGCCGCGCGTCGGCTGCGTCCTCTTTCGTGCAGCAGCCGCGGGCTCCGGTGCGCAGCGTGCCGGGTTGCGCCGACAGCGCCAGGTGCACTCCGACCACCTCATGCCCGGCGTCGACCGCCCGAGCGGCGGCCACTGAGGAGTCCACCCCGCCACTCATGGCGGCCAGGACCTTCACGATGCCGCCGTTCGCCGGAATCCGGCGCCCCGCGCCCGAGCGACGACCGGCTCGATCGCATCGAGAACCTCGGCCACGTCCGCGGCGCTAGAGGTGCGCCCGAGGGAGAAACGCAGCGAGCCGCGGGCCGCGGCGGGGGTGGCTCCCATCGCTAGCAATACGTGCGAGGGCTGCGCCACACCGGCGGTGCACGCCGCTCCCGTGGAGCACTCGATGCCCCGGGCATCGAGCAGCATCAGTAGCGAGTCGCCCTCGCAGCCGGGAAAGGTGAAATGGGCATTACCCGGCAATCGCGAAGGACCGCCGTCGATGAGGCCGTCACCCGGATCCCCGTTGAGCACTGCATCGGGCACCTTGGGCATGATCCCGTCCACCAGCTCGTCTCGCAGCGCCGCGAGCCGGATCGTGGTCTGTGGCTGGCTCGCCACGGCGTGCCGGATCGCGGTGGCCAACCCGACGATTGCCGGGACGTCCAGCGTGCCGGAGCGCACATCGCGTTCCTGGCCACCGCCGTGCAGCAGCGGAGTCGCCGCCACCTCCCGGCCCAGCAACAGCACCCCGGCTCCGTAAGGGCCACCCAGCTTGTGCCCGGTCAGCGTGAGGGCAGCGGCCTGGGACCGGCCGAAGTGCACCGGCAGCTGGCCGACAGCCTGCACACCATCGGTGTGCAGCGGCACCCCGTACCCGGTGGCGACCTCGGCCAGCTCACGCACCGGCGCCACGGTGCCCACTTCGTTGTTCGCCCACATCACGGTCACCAGGGCCACCGATTCAGGGTCTCGGGCCAGCGCGGAGCGGAGCGTTTCTGGGTGCACCCGGCCGCGGTCATCGACCTCGAGCCAATCCACCTCGGCGCCCTCGTGATCGGCTAGCCAGGACACCGCGTCGAGCACCGCATGATGCTCGACGGTGGAGGCGAGTATCCGAGTGCGGCGAGCGTCGGCGGCGCGCCGTTGCCAGAACAGCCCCTTGACGGCGAGATTGTCGCCCTCCGTACCACCGCCGGTGAACACCACCTCAGACGGGCGCGCACCCACCGCGTCGGCGATGCCCTCCCGGCATTCCTCCACGGTGCGCCGCGCTCGCCGGCCCGAGCCATGCAGCGACGAGGCGTTGCCCAAGGTGGACAATGCCTGGCTCATCGCTGCCACCGCCTGCGGCAGCATCGGCGTCGTGGCGGCGTGGTCAAGGTAGGTCATCGAGACCTCAGCCTAACGGCGCCCGCCGAGGCTGCGGCGTCGGCCGCGTGGGCGTGTCAGCGCGGGCCCGGACGGCAACATCCCGATCCTCGACCGTCCGTCCACGACCTAGTCGCGATCGCCGCCCGTAGCCGTCAGCCCTTGCGTTGGGTGACCGCGTCGGTGAGCTGCGGGGCAATGGTGAACAGGTCGCCCACTACACCGAAGTCGGCGATCTCGAAGATCGGCGCTTCCGGATCTTTGTTGACCGCGACGATGGTCTTGGACGTCTGCATGCCGGCGCGGTGCTGAATCGCGCCGGAGATGCCGAGCGCGACGTAGAGCTGCGGCGAGACGGTCTTGCCGGTCTGCCCGACTTGGAACTGGTGCGGGTAATAGCCGGAGTCCACCGCCGCTCGAGAGGCCCCGACCGCAGCACCGAGCGAGTCAGCGAGTTTCTCGACCACCCCGAAGTTGTCCGCCGAACCGACCCCCCGGCCACCCGAGACCACCACGCTGGCCTCGCTGAGCTCTGGGCGGTCGCCACCTCCCACGGGTTTACGCTCGATGATCTTCGCGGTCTTCATCGCACTCACCGCGGGGACCTCGACGATCTGCTCGGCGGCCGCGCCCGGCGACTCGACCGGTTCGATCGCGCCAGCCCGGACAGTGATCACCGCAACCGGCGTGGTGGCCTGCGACTTCGCGAGATAGGAGCCGCCGAAAACCGAATGAGTGGCGGTGCCGTCGGCGGCCAATTCGACTGCATCGGACAGCAGTCCCGATCCGGTACGGACGGCAAGTTTGCCGGCGATCTCCTTGCCGTCCGGCGACGAGGCGATGAGGACGGCGGTCGGCTGAGCCGACTCCACGAGCGCCGCGAGCACGCTTACGGCGGGAGCGGTGAGGTAGTTGTCCACGTCGTCGGACTCGGCAACGTAAATCTTCTCAGCGCCATAAGCCGCCAGCCGGTCCTTGACCTTGGCTGTGGTGCCTGGAGTGCCGACCACCACAGCCGACGCCTCACCCAGCGTCGCTGCCGCGGTGAGAAGTTCGTTGGTGACCTTCTTGACCTCGCCGCCGGAGTGCTCCACGAGGACCAGGACCTCTGCCATGACGGTTCCCCTCTGCGCCGATCAGATCAGTTTCTGGCCAATGAGATATTCGGCGAGCTTGGCCGCGCCGTCGCCGTCGTCGGTGACGACCTGCCCGGCCAGCCGCGGCGGGCGTGGGGTGGACTCGATCACCACCGAGGTGGCGTTTGCCAACCCGACAGCGGTGCGTTCGATGCCCGCATCGGCCAGCGACAAGGTGGCGACCGGTTTCTTCTTTGCCGCCATGATCCCCTTGAACGACGGGTAGCGCGGCTCATTGATCTTCTCGTTCACACTGATCACGGCCGGCAGGTCAGCCCGTAGGACCGTGATCGCGTCATCGGTCTCCCGCTCCACGGTCACCGTGCGCCCTTCGACGGTGACCGTGCGGGCATGGGTCAGCTCAGGCAACCCAAGCACGTCGGCGACCATCGCCGGGATGGCGCCCACGGTGCCATCGGTGGCCTCGTTGCCGGCAATGATGAGATCGACGTCGCCGAGCGTGCCGATGACTGCGGCCAGCGCCTTGGCGGTCTGCACCGCGCAGGACCCGTGCAGGCTCTCATCGCACAGGTGCACGGCCTTGTCCGCACCCATCGACAAGGCCTTGCGGATGGCGTCAGCGGCCCGCTGGGGTCCCATCGTCACGACAGTGACCTCACCACCGTCCGCCTCCTTGATCTTCAGTGCCTCCTCGACCGCGCGTTCGTTGATCTCGTCCAGAACGACGTCCGCCGAGGCGCGATCAAGGGTGTGGTCGGAATCGGCCAGGTTGCGTGCGGACCAGGTGTCCGGCACCTGCTTGATCAGAACCACGATGTTCATGACGACAATGTTACCGATCGGTAGATCCGCGGCGAAGTGACAGGCCTCACTGTGGCGCGGTCACAGCCTTCTCAGGCTGAGCGATTTTAATCTGCAAACCAGCGAGCAGAAGCTCGAGGCCATAGTCGAACCGCCCCGGCCGGTGCGGGCCGTTCAGATGCGGGCTCACCGCGGTGATAGCAGGGATCTGCTGCGGTGGGAGCGGCGGGTAATAGCCGGTCTCCTCCCGAGTCGCGCTATCGCGCCGGGGGACGATATCGCCTATCTGTTGGAAGCCAGCGGTGTAGATGAACAGCACGAAGAAGGCATCGGACGCTTCTGCGGGCGAGAAGCCCGCTTCCAGCAGAAGCGCAACCGTCCGCTCCATGACCAACAGGCCGTGCGGGCCAATTCTGACCCGGACGCTGTAGACCCGGGCCAGCTCATGGTGAGCCGCTAACGCTTGGTGGTAGCTGCGGACCAGGGACCGGAGCTGGGTCAACCAGTCACCTTCGGTGACCGAGGTGTCCACCTCAGCAAGCATTAGATCGACCATGAGGTCCACCAGCTCGTCCTTGTCCCGCACGTGGTTGTACAGCGCCATCGGGGAGACTTCTAGCTCAGTGGCCAGCGCCCGCATCGTTAGGGCAGCGAGGCCCTTCTCGTCGACCAAATTCAGCGCGGCCCGCACGATCCGGGGCCGCGACAGCGGGAGTGGCCGCGTGTGGTCCTTGCTGGGATCGATGCCCACCCAGGTAGTCGGGTCGGCGCGGCCGGGCACGCCGGACTGGTCGTTCAACCTTGATCCTCCTCGTAGTCACTACCGCCATACGTACAACGTATACCCGATCGGGCTATAGCGGCTTTTGCCCTCCACCATAACACTGTACATCTGACTGTACAACGTACGTTCAGCTTACGCCGTAACCACTGCGTCACGCTGACTGATCACGACCCGGGCACACACCTCATGCCCACCGCCCACCCACGCGGCACCGGGGGTATTCCAATGACAACCGCCATCAGCCAACCTGAGGCCAGCCTCAGCGTCACCGACCTACTCCAGCGCGCGCGCCAGCGAGATCCCCGGGCCTGGGAGGAGCTCGTGCACCGATACCGGGGAGTGGTGATCGGGAAGGTGCGCTCATTCGGACTGCAGGATGCCGACGCCCACGACGCGGTGCAGATGACCTGGTTACGGCTGGCCGAAAACTGCCACCGGATCCTGCTGCCTGAGCAGCTCGCCGGTTGGCTGGCGACCACCGCAAGTCGGGAGTGCCTGCGCATCCTGCGCCAGCAGGCACAGCACCTCCCGCCGTCCCACGCGGCGGTAGAGCAGCTGGCTGACCCATCCGTAAGCCCCGAGCAGCACGCGATTGACGCAGACACGGCGCGGCTGCTGCGGAGCCTTATCGCGACGTTGTCACCCCGCCGTCAGATACTTCTCCGCGAGCTGTTTTTCGATAGCCCGCGACCGTACGCGGAGGTCGCTCGGAATACTGGAATCCCAGCCGGCGGCATCGGACCCACGCGGGCGCGGGCCCTGACCCAGCTGCGGCGCAGGCTCGACGAACGCGGGCTAACTTTCCGCTCATAATCCTGATACTGATCAACTATTGACCGTCGGAGAGGAAAATCCCGTGATTGAACAGCAGCCGCAGCCCGTCCAGAACCCATTGACTATGGTGATGAAAGCGAAGTCTCCGGAAGACTACGCTGCACTTCAACAGCTCATCGAACACTTTCAGTCTTTGCCGCCGGAGCAGAATCCAATCACCATCGCGCTGAATAAAATCGGGACGGTACACTTCGCCCGATTTGCATTCCTGGGCAACGATCAACTAGGTGTGATCACGACCTACGATGGCGACTTCGCAGTATACATTAACGAGTTCATCGACTCTATCGGTGATGTTTTCAACGCTCTCTTGGACCACGTGGAAAACGCTTCCCCGCGGCCAGTTCAGACTTATCGCCAGAAGTTCCTCGACTACGTTCGCAGCGTCGATGTTGGGTGCGTCGGGACATTTTATAGCGCCTACCCCGAGCGAACGGTACTCGACATTCTCGGGCCGGTTGGCGCCACCAGCTGGATACCGTAAGGAGGGAATGCTGCAATGGTAGCCGTCGAGCTCGCGGATGTGCAGGGATTCATCCTCCGGGGTTACACCATGCCCGTGGCCCGGTATTTCGGTCTGAGCGTTCGCGAGCCGAAGGGCGCCGGCACACTTCTGGGCACATTGGTTGACGGAGACCCGACTGTACCTTCCATTACCACTGCGAAACCTTGGACAGCGAAACCAGCGTGCTGCGTGAATCTTGGCATCACCTTTGACGGCCTGGCGGCGCTGGGGGGGCTAGGAGCGTCCCTGGCGAGCTTTCCGGTGGAGTATCGCGAGGGTGCGGTGCGGCGTGCGGTCAGCGTGGGAGATGTCGGTACGAGCGCGCCCGACCAATGGCTGCCGTGGTTGGTGGACTCAGGGTTGCACCTGTTGCTGTTCCTGTCAGCCCAGTCGGGTGACGAGCTCGACGCGGCGACGAAGCAGCTGGAACAGGCCTGGTCCGCAAGCTGCGTCGAGCTGGGTCGCCACGACGGCGCGGCGCTGCCCGGCAATGCCGCACACTTCGGGTACCGCGATGGGTTATCCCAGCCCACCATCGACGGTGTTCCGCTCGCTGGGCTGCCGGATCACCTGCCGCGAGCTCCGGTAGGCGAATTCCTGCTCGGATATCCCAGCCAGTTCTCCCAATTCAGCTATCCAGTTCCCGAGCCGTCCGAGCTGGGTGTCAACGGTAGTTTCGCGGCATTCCGAGTACTTGAACAAGACGTCGACGCGTTCGCGAAATTCGTAGACCAGCAGGCGTCGGCGACCGGATTGTCGGAAGAATTGATCGAAGCGAAGCTGTGCGGACGTTGGCGCAACGGCACACCGCTTGTTCTCTCACCGGACACCGACACACCCGAGCCGCCGATCCCGCCCGAAGCATTCAACGACTTCGACTACGCCGGAGAGAGCGGCGACGGGTGGGGTTACCGGTGCCCGATCGGTTCGCACATTCGCCGGATGAATCCGCGCGGGCAACGCGTCGCCGGCGACGGCGGTCACCTGCACCGTGTCGTCCGGCGTGGAATCGCCTACGGTCCGGCGTATGACCAGGCACATCCCAGGGACGGCCAGGCTCGGGGGCTGCTCGGCCTGTTCATCGGGGTCAGCCTGCGCGATCAGTTTGAATTCCTCATGACCCAGTGGGCGAACGACGGGATCTTCACCGCCGGACTCGGCCGGACTAACGATCCACTGATCGGCGCCCAAGGCAATGGCGCCGGGACTTTCTTGATACCGCGGCCGGGAGGATCTGTGGTCCTGCACGGGCTCTCTCGATTTGTCACCACCCGCGGCGGGGCCTACTGCTTTCTGCCGAGCATCTCCGCGATCCGCTATCTGGCGGCCCTGACGTAGCCCAGAATCAACTCAGGGCCGGGCGAAACGCAGCGCCTCTTTGAGATGCGCGACCGTCTCCGGCGCGAGGACCAACTCCAGGGAGACCGGCTGATTCACCCCGAACACCCGACCATCGATGGCCAACGTCGTCGTCTCCCGGCCATCGGCGAGGTCAGCACTAAAGACCAGGCTGTTGCTTATCCGGACGTCGACGTCGACAACGAGACCGTAGCCGGCCAATGCCTCGTCCATCAGGATGCAGCCTTCTGACAGGTTGGAACTGGCGCCCTTCAACCGCTGCCAGGGAACCCACAGCCAGGGTTCACCCTTCCCGATTCGGCCGTGGTGGACGGCGCACACCGGCACCGGGCACAGCCCATCGCTGCCTTTGATACACACCTCATGCTGCGGATCGCTCTGGTGACCGGTGCAGTGGATCACTACGCACGACGGTTGCCCAGAGGTCGGCATGGTTTCGAAGGTAGCGTGCCGGCGCAGCGCCGACCATCACATCCGGCGGATGATGTCCTCCACCGGATCGGGCTCGGGGGACGGTGTTCTGCGCAGGCGTAGCTGATGGGCCCCGGTGTCCGAGACCCGCGCCGGGGGCACCGCGAATGGGGCACTGCGCCACTCGTCGGGTGGAGTCCCGCCCCAGGACAGGTGGTTGTCCAGATCTTTGATGGCCTGGATGAGATCGTGCAAGGCGGGCGGTGTGGCGGCCGGACTGCCCTGGCACAACGTGGCCATCGAAGATCGGATATTCCGCAGAATCGCATTTGGATTCTTTGTCGTCACGGTGTCTCCCGCGGGTTGGCGCCATCCGAGGTCTGTCATCCGCTGGTTGAGCGTTGCGAAGGTTACTCCCACTCGACCGCCGCCCTTCGGCGGCATGTGCCGAAGGCGCCGTAGTAAGGCGCGCCGCATACGAGCGGCTTCATTTCACCGGCAAGACGATTTTGATGCCGTGACGGACCGGTCCGTCTATAGCACACATCACCAAGAAGTTGTTCAAGCCGGCATGGTCGCAGAAGATCCGAGCCTACGGCAGCGATCTTTGTACCTTGAGATCAGTAACGCGCCGCGCCGCACTTCGGACCCATAGCATCGACTCCGGTGAGGGAAGGCAGCCCCGCATCACTGACCAGCTCTCCGACTGGATGGGAAAACCACGGCTTGACCCTCACCCTGCTGCGCGACGCCACCGGAGCGGTCGTCGGCGTGACCACCAAATTTCGGGGCGCCCACCCGGGTCCGCGGTGGGTACTCGATGCCTGCCTACTTCCAAGGCCCCGACGCGCCTCACACCATCTCCAGAGTGACGATCGGCTATCCAGGAATGGACAAACTTTGGCACACTGCGGTGATTTGATCCAATTTTGGTCGGGCCGCATCTACAACGCGCCGTGAGCTCTGGGAGCTGGCGTGGTGGGATGAAGGCCGTGTGCGTGACGGTGGTGGGCAGCGTCAACCTCGATCTGGTGGCCGCACTGCCGCGGTTGCCTGGGCCAGGTGAGACCCTCACCGCTACCGGGTTGACCCGGGTGCCCGGAGGCAAGGGCGCCAACCAGGCACTGGCTGTCCATCGCCTCGGACTACCAGTGCAGCTGATCGCCGCGGTGGGTGTCGACCCGGAGGCCGACATGGCGCTGGAGCGGTTGCTCCACGAGGGTGTGAATCTGGACCGGATACGCAGAGTCACCGAGCCGACCGGGCTGGCGCTCATCACCGTTGACGCCAAGGGCGAGACCACCATCGTGGTGATTCCCGGCGCCAACGCAGGACTGCAGGTACAAGCTCAGGACGTGACCGGCGCCGAAGCGGTGCTCACCGTGCTGGAGGTCTCTGAGCAGGCAGTGGCCGCCGCTGCCCGACACGCCACCGGGCTGTTCGTGCTCAACGCGTCGCCAACCCGCGCGGTCCCGACCGACGTGCTGCGGCGTGCCGATCTGGTCGTAGTCAATCGTGCCGAATACGCCGCGCTACCCGCTCTGCAGGTTGCCCGAGCCGTCGCTGTCACCGACGGACCGCGCGGTGCGGTGCTGCTTCGCGAGGGCATCGAAGTCGCGACCGCGGTCCCCCCTTCGGTCAACGCCGTGGATGGCACCGCCGCCGGCGACGCGTTCATCGGTGCTGCGGTAGCAGGCCTCCTGCGCGGATTGCCCGATGCCGTGTTGCTCGCCCGGGCCTGCGCTGCCGGAGCGCTGGCGGCGACCCGGCCCGGTGCTCAACCATCCCTGCCGACCGCCGCCGAGATCGACGAGGTGCTTGCCCGGTGACCGTACCGATGATCATCGATACCGACCCAGGAGTAGACGATGCGGTGGCGCTGATGCTGGCCGCAGCCAGCCCAGAGGTGCAACTGCTCGCCGTGACCACGGTGTTCGGCAACGCCGGCGTGGAGGTCACCACGACCAACGCGCTACGGCTGCGGACCCTGGCCGGGATCGGTAACCTGCCGGTGGCCGCTGGTGCCGCCCGGCCGCTGGTGTACCCACCGCCGCCGCGGACCGATCGCTGGCACAGTCGAGACGGCCTGGGCGGGCATGCCGACCTGCTACCGGAAGCCCGCGGACGGGTCAATGCTCTCGGCGCGGTGCCCCTGATGGCCACTTTGCTGCGTGGCGCGGTGGCTCCCGTGACGCTGGTGGCCATCGGACCGCTGACCAACATCGCGCTATTGCTCGCCGTACACCCGGAGGTCAAACCTCGGATCGGCCGCATCGTGATCATGGGTGGCAACCTCAGCGGCGCACCAGCCGAGTTCAACATCGGCTCCGATCCCGAAGCCGCCCGCCGGGTGCTCGTCGAGGAGGACGTGCCGACCACGCTGGTGCCCTTGAACCTGACCCAGCGAGTCACGGTTGACGGTGCCTGGCTCGCGGAGCTGGCGGCGGCCGGACCGCGCTGCGCCGCCTTGGCTGGCATCATCGGACAGTGCCGGCAACAGCGCTCGACGCCGGTGGCGTTGCACGACTCGTTGGCTGTGCTGGAAGCCACCGTGTCCGGCACGTTGACAACGAACCCGATGGCCCTTCAGGTGGTATGCGACCACGGACGCGACCGTGGTGCCGTGCAGCCCGGCAACGGTTCGCAACGCCCCGTGCAAGTGGCTTGCGACGCCGACCTTTTGCCGATCAACGCGATGATCCTGCACCGACTCCGAGCTCTGCGGTGATGCCGGACAAGCGCCGCGAGCGCAGCCGCAGTATCCCCACGGCCAGCAGCGCGCCGAGCACGCCGCCCACCGTGTTGTGCACGAGATCGCGGACCTGACACTCGCCGCCGCCGGTAGCGCCCTGGACGAACTCAGCGAACCCGCTGACCAGAGCGCTGGATGTCACGATGAGCAACGGACGACGAGTCGCCAGGGTGCCGAAAAGCGCGAACGGCACCAGCATCACCACGTTGAGCTGCTCGTAGAGATGGGTCAACGACAGATTGCCGACCGAACACTCCCGCAACGTCGTCAACGGGTTGAGGCCACCCACGGAGAAGTGCCCGAACGGACGCACCACGGTCAGCGCCAATACCAGCGCCAGAGCGCAGCCAGCAAGCGTCGCCGGAACCTGAGCCCAACCCCGACGCGGCGCCAGCCACCAGGCTAACCCGCCCAGGACGATAGCTCCCGGAATGAAAGCGGCGGGCACCTCGAGATGGTGCAGCAGGATGTTGAGCAGGTTGTGCGGGTTGAGGTCCGGTCCGTCCGACACCCGACGCACGCTAGCCCACGCGGCGCGCTGCCCGATGGGCCACCTCACCTATTGGCTGTGAAGGCCCCGAAGGCGGTCGTGATGACGAACAAGATGAGCCCGAGGACGAACAGCCACAACAGACCCTTGATGGCGATCCCGATGCACGCGACGATCAGCCAGATGACGAGCAGCGCGACGATGAGACCTACCATGATGGCCATCCCCTCCACGGTCCAGGCCGCCTGCAGCCCGGTTCACTGGTGATGCTACGCACAGCGACTACATTACTACATCCGTGGGAGTTACTGAGTAGCCGTGCGGTGCGCGAAGTAACGCTGCCCGAAACGGCGTAGCACCAGGTCCACGCCGAACGTCTTCGACAGGTTGTCCCGGGTCAGCACGGCACCAAGCAGGCCCTGGGCAACCACCGCACCGTCGCGCATCAACATGGCATGGGTGAACCCAGGGGGGATCTCCTCGACATGGTGAGTCACCAGCACCGTCGCGGGAGCGTCCGGATCGGCGGCCAAGGTGGCCAGCCGGCTCAGTAGATCTTCGCGCCCGCCCAGGTCCAGTCCAGCCGCGGGCTCGTCGAGCAACAGCAGCTCCGGATCTGTCATCAACGCCCTGGCGATCAGCACCCGCTTGCGTTCTCCTTCGGACAGGGTGCCGAAGCGGCGCTTCGCCATCCCCTCCATCCCGAGGGCCACCAACAGCTCGATGGCTCGTGCGCTGTCAACGTCCTCGTAGCGTTCGCGCCAGCGCCCGAGCACCGCGTAGCCGGCGCTAATCACCAGGTCGGCCACGACCTCGTCACCGGGGATCCGGGACGCCAGCGACGCCGAAGAGAATCCGATTCGCGGACGGAGCCCGAACACATCGGTGCGACCAATCCGTTCCCCCAAGACGTACACCAGCCCGCGGGTCGGGTGCAGCTCGGTCGCGGCCAACCGCAGCAGGGTGGTCTTGCCGGCACCGTTGGGTCCCAAGACGACCCACTTCTCGTCCAGCTCTACCCGCCAGTCCACCCGGTTCAGCAGCGTGGCAGGGCCGCGCCGAACGCCTACGTCCTTCATCTGCACGACGAGATCGGCCTCGTTGCCAGGTGGTGTCTGATCCCCCGCGTTCACCCCGCCATTGTGCTGATCGGAACAGTGAGGCTGCCGATTGGTCCAGCCACTGTCGGACCGGCCGGGCAGGATAGCTGTCCATGAGCCATCCGCAAGTTGGCCGACCGTTCCCGCTCGGTGCACACGCCGAAGGTGGCGGGGTGCGCTTCGCGGTGGCGTCCTCTGTCGCCGAGGCGGTCGAGGTCTGCCTGCTGTCCGCGGATGGCGAAGAACTCCGGGTGCCGCTGCCGGAACACACCTTTGGGGTATGGCATGGGCTGCTGACCGGGGTGAGCCCGGGGCAACGCTACGGCTACCGGGTGCACGGGCCGTGGGACCCTCCGCGTGGTCTTCGGTGCAACCCTGCCAAGTTACTGATCGACCCCTACACGCTGCGGATCCAGGGCAGCGTGAGCAATCTGCGAGCCGCGCTTGGCTATCAGAGCGATCCCGCCGGCCCGCGCTCCACGATCGACTCTCGAGGCAGCGTCCCGGTATCGGTGGTCACTGTCAGTGGCGGCCCCGACACCGGCACCCGGCCCGACGTGCCGTGGGAGCAAACGGTGCTTTACGAGTTGCATGTGCGCGGCTTTACCCGTACCCATCCGGAGGTTCCGCCCAAGCACCGTGGCACCTATCTGGGGCTAGCCCACCCCGCGGTGACCTCCTACCTCACCGATCTGGGTGTCACGACCGTGGAGCTGCTACCAGTGTCCGCGTTCTGCCCGGAGCCGCTGCTGCTGCAGGCTGGGGTGACCAACTACTGGGGCTATTCGCCGCTGGCCTTGCTCGCGGTGCATCCCGGATACGCCGCCGTGCCCGGCGAGGAGGTGGCTGAGTTCCGCACGATGGTGGCCGCGCTGCACGCCGCGGGCCTGGAGGTCATCGTCGACGTGGTTGCCAACCACACCTGTGAGGGTGGTCTGGACGGCCCCACCCTGGCCTACCGGGGGTTGGACGCGCCCGCGTACTACCTCCGGCAGGACCTCACCGGCTGCGGTAATACCCTGGATAGCGGCTCACCCACGGTCGTCGCGCTGGTTACCGACGCACTGCGGTACTGGGCTTCCGAGCTAGGCGTCGACGGCTTCCGCCTGGACCTGGCCAGTGTGCTGGGACGCCCCCGGGGCGGCCCGTTCGATCCAGCCGGCCCTCTGCTCACCGCGATCACCTCCGATCCGCTACTACGCACCCGCAAGCTCATCGCCGAGCCCTGGGACGCCACTCGCGATGGTTACCGGGTCGGTGGGTTCGGTGTGCATTTCAGTGAGTGGAACGGCAGCTACCGCGACGTCGTGCGGGACTTCTGGCGTGGCGTTCCCGGCGTCAGCCAGCTCGCTTCGCGGCTCGCGGGTAGCTCAGACCTCTACGCGGCAAGTGGCCGGCGGCCGTGGGCATCGATCAACTTCGTCACCGCGCACGACGGGTTCACGCTGCGGGACCTGGTCTCCTACAACCGCAAGCACAACGAGGCCAACGGTGAGCGCGGCGCCGACGGCACCGATGACAACCGTTCCTGGAACTGCGGTGTCGAGGGGGAAACCGACGATCCGGCAGTGCGCCATCTGCGCGCGCGCCAGGCGCGCAACCTGTTGGCCACCCTGGTGCTGTCCACCGGCACGCCCATGTTGCTGGCCGGTGACGAACGCTGGCGCACCCAGGGCGGCAACAACAATCCCTACCGGCTCGACGACGAGACGTCCTGGCTGGCCTGGTCCGCCGATCCGGACAGCGAAATGATGACCGCTTTCACTCGCCGACTGATTGCGCTGCGCACCACGACGCCCGCGTTGCGCCAACCGGAGTTCTTCGAGGGCCGCACCACTCCTGGCGGCGCGCCCGACTTGGTCTGGTTCCATCCCGACGGGCGCCCCATGGAGCTCGGCGACTGGCGAGACGGCGATCTCCGGACGCTCAGCATGTGGATCGACGGGACCGACGTGCGGTCCCACCCCCCACCCCCAGTCACCGATTCGTGGCTACTGGTGCTGCACGCGGGCGCGCAGCCAATCATGGTCACGCTGCCGGATCGGGAGTACGGCGAGCGGTACGAACCGGTGCTGGATACCGGATCGCCGGACGGCGTGCCCGCCCATCCGCGAAGCCGGCGTCCGGGAACCCGGATGACAGTCCCGGCGCGCAGCCTGTTGCTCTTCCGTGCCGTCCAGGAGTAGCTCAACTGGCGACGTCGATCCAGTACTCGGTCGCGGCCAGTGCCGCCAGGTGGTTGCCAAGAGATCGCAACACCACGAGATCCGCCGGGTCGAGGTTGCGGCGGCGCACTGCCACCTGAGCCGCGAGACGCGGGGATAGCGCGCAGGTACCGTGACCTCGGCGGCTCCCGGCGCCCACTCCCGCAGCTGCCACCACCATCCGGCCCTCGGTGATCACAAACCGTGATCAAGGCCTCAGGTGGCCAGGTGGAGGAGGCCGAACTCAGCTGGGACAGCCATCAGCGGGTGTTGCGGCAGGACGCGCACGGTGTACCCGACCAAGCCGGCGTGCGGCAGCCGTAACGTCGCCTCAAATCGGTCACTGTCGCCATCCGAGTCGCCAACCGGCTGCATGGTCACCACCAGCGGATCCTGCAACTCCTCCCGGTCGTCCACTCGCCCGACCACGACCTGGACGTCGACGTCGCACGGCTTCAGCCCGGCCAATACGACCGTCGCGCGGACCGTCATCTCCGAACCCAGCTCCGGGGTGTCCGGTAAGCCGGAGATGTCCACCTGCGCCACCCGGACCCGGGGCCAGGCGGCGCCGACCCGAAACCGGTATCGCGACAGCTCGCGGGCCCCGGCGAAGGAGCCGGCGCACACCGCCGCGGCGGAGCCGGCGGCCGGCGCGTAGAGGCGCTCTACATACTCCTGCACCATCCGGCAGGCCTGGACCTGCGGGCGCAACGTGGCCAGAGTGTGGCGCACCATGGTCACCCAACTGGTCGGCACGCCGTCGGCGCCACGCTCGTAGAACTCGGGGACGAGGTGGGTTGCGATCAGCTCGTAGAGCGCGTTGGCCTCCAGGGTGTCACGCCGCTCCGGATTCTCGACGCCGTCGGCGGTGGGGATGGCCCAGCCGTTGTGGCCGTCGTAGAGCTCATCCCACCAGCCGTCCCGGATTGACAGGTTGAGCCCACCGTTGAGCGCGGACTTCATCCCCGATGTGCCACACGCCTCCAACGGCCGCAGCGGGTTGTTCAGCCACACATCGCAGCCCCAATACAGGTACCGGGCCATCGACATGTCGTAGTCGGGCAGGAACGCTATCCGGTGCCGGACGTCCGGCGAGTCGGCAAACCGCACCACCTGCTGGATCAGCGCCTTGCCGCCGTCGTCAGCGGGGTGGGACTTGCCGGCAATGATCAACTGCACCGGACGCTGCGGATCCAACAGCAATGCCCGGAGCCGCTCGGGGTCGCGGAGCATCAAGGTGAGCCGCTTGTAGGTGGGCACCCGCCGGGCGAATCCCATCGTGAGTACCTGGGGGTCGAAGATCCGCGACGTCCACCCCAGCTCGGGCGCGGAGGCGCCGCGCTCCAACCACGCGGCGCGGACCCGCCGACGCACCTCTTGCACCAGTTTGGCGCGCAGCATGCAGCGCAGTTCCCACAAGACGCAGTCGGGCGCCGACAGGGCCGCACTGCCATCGTCGGATTCGCCGAGCACACCGGCTAGTTCGCGCGCCGCCCAGGTCGGGCCGTGCACCCCGTTGGTGACCGAGCCGATCGGCACCTCCTCGACGTCGAACTGGGGCCAGAGCCCGCGGAACATCGCTCGGGACACGGCGCCGTGCAGTTGCGAAACGCCATTGGAGCGCTGAGCCAACCGCAGCCCCATATGCGCCATGTTGAACATGCCTACGTGGTCCTCGGCGCCCAACGCGAGCATCCGGTTGACGTCGACGCCAGGCAGCAGCGCAGCGTCGTTCGACGCTCCGGCGAAGTGATGGCGCACCAGGTCGACAGGGAAGCGGTCTATCCCGGCGGGCACCGGGGTGTGGGTGGTGAATACGGTGCCGGCTCGCACCGCAGTCAATGCCTCGTCAAAACTCAGCCCGTCGTCGGCGATCAGCTCACGGATGCGTTCCAGGCCGAGAAAGCCGGCGTGGCCCTCGTTGGTGTGGAATACCTCAGGTTCGGGATGGCCGGTGAGCTCGCAGAACATCCGCACCGCACGGACCCCGCCAATCCCGGCGAGGATCTCCTGGGTGATCCGGTGGTCCTGGTCGCCGCCATAGAGTCGGTCGGTGGCTCCACGCAGGTCGTCCGGATTATCCTCGATGTCTGAGTCCAGCAGCAGCAGCGGAACGCGCCCGATGTCAGCCCGCCAGATTCGCGCTCTCAGCACCCGTCCGCGGGGCACGTTGACTCCGACCAGCAGCGGCGCGCCGGCCGCGTCGACCAGCAGGTGCAGCGGCAGACCCTGCGGATCCAGGACTGGGTAATGCTCCAGCTGCCAACCGTCCAGCGACAACGACTGCCGGAAGTAGCCCGAGCCGTAGAGCAAACCGACGCCGATCAGCGGCACCCCCAGGTCTGAGGCCGCCTTGAGATGGTCGCCCGCCAGCACGCCCAGGCCACCGGAGTAGAACGGCAGCACCTCGGAGACCCCGAACTCCATCGAAAAGTAGGCGATCGCGGCCGGTAGCGCTTCCGCCCGCTGCTGGTACCACCGGGGATCCTCAAGGTAGCGGCGCAGATCCTCGGCCAGCGCGTGGGTGCGAGTCACCACCGTCTCGTCGGCAGCAAGGGCGGTGAGCCGACGGATGGGAATTTCCCCGAGCAGCCGCATCGGATCCCCGTTGACGGCGGCCCAGGTGCGCTCGTCCAGCGAGGCGAACAGGTCCTGAGTCGGCGGGTGCCAGCTCCACCGCAGGTTGGCGGCCAGTGTCTCCAGGGCTGCCAATGGTGCCGGCAGCTGGGCCCGGACGGTGAACCGGCGCAGTGCTCTCATGGGCGGACTTTATCGGGCGGTCTCGGGTTCTCCGACCCACAACTCGGTGACGTCACGAGTGTCACACCCGACGCGCACCGGTCGGCCGATCCCGGCAGACTGGAGAGCGGGTCTGGGACCGAGGGAAAAGGGGCGACAGGGGTGAGTGGTCGGATCGCCATCGACGATGTGACGCCGGTGATTTCGTGCGGGAGATATCCCAGCAAGGCGGTGGTCGGCGAACACGTTCCGGTCTGCGCCACGGTCTGGCGGGAGGGCCACGACGCGGTGGGCGCCACGGTGGTCTGGCGCGGTCCGAGCAACCAGACCAGCCAGCTCCGGATGCAACCTGGGCCACCGGGCCTCGACCAGTTCACCGCAACCGTGGTGGCAGACGAGGTGGGTTGGTGGAGTTTCCGGGTGGATGGCTGGGCCGATCCCTGGGAGACCTGGCGGCACGCGATCGAGGTGAAGATCATCGCCGGTCAGACCGTATCTGAGTTGGAGAACGATCTGATCACCGGCGCCCGGTTGCTGGAGCGAGCGGCTCGCCGGCCCGGCCAGCAGGCTCACCGAACAACGCTGAGCACCGCGGCGGTGGCGTTGCGGGACGTCGCGCTGCCGCTGTCCGAGCGGGTCGGGCCGGCGCTCGCCGAGCCGGTAATCTACATTCTCACCGCCGACCCTCTCCGTGATCTGATCACCAAGGGCGGCTCGCACAAGGTCTGGGTGGACCGCCCTCGCGCCCTGTTCAGCTCCTGGTATGAGTTCTTTCCCCGATCCACCGGCGGCTGGGACGAGCACGGCAAACCGGTACATGGAACCTTCGCCACCGCCACCGCTGAGCTGGACCGGATCGCCAGGATGGGCTTCGACGTGGTGTACCTGCCACCGATCCACCCGATCGGCGAGGTGAACCGCAAGGGCCCTAACAACAGCATGCACGCCGGACCCGACGACGTCGGTTCGCCGTGGGCGATCGGCTCGGCCGAGGGCGGCCACGACGCGGTGCATCCCCAGCTGGGCACCGTGGAGGACTTCGAGGCCTTCGTCGCCAGGGCCGGCGAGCTCGGTATGGAGGTCGCGCTGGATTACGCACTTCAATGTGCGCCAGATCACCCGTGGGCCAAAGAACACCAAGAGTGGTTCACCATCCGCCCGGACGGGACGATCGCCTATGCGGAGAATCCGCCCAAGCGCTATCAGGACATCTACCCGCTCAACTTCGACTCCGACACCCGGGGTAGCTATCTGGAGATGCTGCGGGTGATGCTGTTTTGGGTAGATCGCGGGGTGCGGATTTTCCGGGTGGACAACCCGCACACCAAGCCGTCGGACTTCTGGCAGTGGCTGATCTGGCAGGTCAAGGACCGCCACCCGGATGTACTTTTCCTGGCCGAGGCATTCACGCGGCCGGCGCGGCTCTACGGCCTGGCCCGGCTCGGATTTACCCAGTCCTACACGTACTTCACCTGGCGCACCACTAAACAGGAGCTCACCGAATACGCGACGGAACTCATCTCCCGAGTAGACGAAATGCGACCCAACTTCTTCGTGAACACTCCAGATATCCTGCACGCGTCACTACAGCAGGGCGGCCCCGGCATGTTCGCCATTCGGGCCGCGTTGGCCGCTACGCTATCTCCATCCTGGGGTGTCTACTCCGGTTTCGAGCTGTTCGAGAACACCGCGGTAGCGCCAGGCAGTGAGGAATATCTCGACAGCGAGAAATATCAGCTGCGCCCCCGGGACTTCGCCGGTGCGTTAGCTCAAGGACGATCGTTGGAACCGTGGATAACCCGGCTCAACGTAATCCGGCGGGCGCATCCAGCCCTGCAGCAACTGCGCACCCTGCAGTTCCACGTTGTGGACAATCCGTCGCTTCTGGCGTATTCGAAGACCGATCCTGCCACCGGTGACACCGTGATCTGCGTGGTCACCCTCGAACCGTTCAGCACGGTGAGCGGGATGGTCGTGCTGGATATGCCTGCGCTGGGCCTGGACCGAATGGACCGCGTCGTCGTGCACGACGAGGTCAGTGGCGAAACCTATAACTGGGGCCAGGTCAACTTCGTGCAGCTGCAACCCTGGCGGGCCGTGGCCCACATCCTGTGGCTGCGCCATCCGTGAGTGGTCCGCAGCTACGCTGCCGTTGTGAATGTGACAACTGAGTTCGACGCTGCCGCGGCGACTTACGATCGGCTGGTCGGCGCGAGCCCGGGCTACTACAGCAACCTGTCCCGGTCCGCTCACCGGATGGTGATTGCAGGCGTCGTGAACGGCGCAGGCGGTGCCGGGTTGCACCTGCTGGATCTCGGTTGCGGCACCGGGGCGTCGACCTTGGCACTGCTCGCGGCTGCACCTCAGGCCAGGATCACCGCGGTGGACGCATCGGCCGGCATGCTCGCCCAGGCCCGGAAAGCCGACTGGCCAGCGCGGGTGTCGTTCGTCCACGCCCGGGCCGAGGAGCTCTCCGACGCCGGGGTGCACGGGCCGTTCGACGGCATCTTCGCCGCGTACCTGGTGCGCAACCTGCCTGATCCGGACCCGGTGTTGGCCAGGTTGTGCAACCAGCTGGCGCCGGGAGCGCCGCTGGCGGTGCACGACTACGCACTCGACGGTCGGGCGCGCAGCGCAGCGATCTGGACCGCGGTGTGCTGGAGCGTGATCATCCCAGCCGGGAAGGTGGTCACCGGCCGGGCTGCGCTCTACCGGTACCTGTGGCGCAGTGTGCTGCGTTTCGACACCGTCGATGCGCTGGCCGCGCGGTTGCGCCGGCACGGCCTGGTCGATGCCCGGATCGAGACAATGCCGGGTTGGGAGCGCGGCATCGTGCACACCGTTGTGGCCCGGCGGCCGGCGTGACGTCACAAGGCGACATCGGGCAACGGCCGGGCCGGGACCGCCGGGCGGTTCTGCACCCGCCACGGGCTGGTCGTCTACGGCCGCAGGGACCACCTCCCCGGGTCACCGTCGTGGGCGGTGGGATCGCCGGCATCGCGGCCGCGGTGGCGCTGGCCGAGCGCGGCGTGGCAGTGCAGCTGCGGGAGCGGGAGCCGCAGCTCGGCGGCCGGTTGCGCGGTTGGCCAATCATGCTGTCCGATGGCTCGCCAGCCACGATGAGTCGCGGGTTTCACGCCTTCTTCCGGCAGTACTACAACTTGCGGGCGCTGCTACGGCGGGCCGATCCGTTGGGTCGAGCGCTGGTGCCGATGACGGATTATCCGCTGGTCCACGCCGACGGCCATCGCGACACCTTCCAGGGTCTGCCGCGCACGCCACCGTGGAACGCGCTGGCCTTCGCGCTATTGAGTCCCACGTTCCAGTGGCGGGACCTGGTCACCCGGATCGATCCGGTGGCGGCGCTGCCGTTGGTAGACGTGTCGGTGCCGGAGGTTTACCACCGGTTGGACGACCAGGACGCGATGACGTTCCTGGAGCGGGTGCGTTTCCCGGACGCGGCCCGGCACCTGGCGTTCTCGGTGTTCTCCCGCAGTTTCTTCGCTGATCCCCGGGAGCTGTCGGCGGCCGAGCTGGCCACGATGTTCCACATCTACTTCCTGGGCTCGGCCGAGGGCCTGGTGTTCGACGTGACCCCCGAGCCGTTCCCGCAGGCACTGTGGGACCCGATGGCTGGTTACCTGACCGAGCTCGGGGTGTCGGTGCGCACAGGCGTGGCCGTCGAGCAGGTGACACTGGGGCGCGAGCGTCGCTTCGCTGTCCACGCCGGCGGGGACTCCTCGGAGGTCGATGCCGTGGTGCTGGCCGCCGATGTGACCGGATTGCAGGCGGTGCTGGCCGCTTCACCCGAGCTCGGCGAAGCGCCGTGGCGGGCGCAGATCGCCCGGTTGCGCACCGCGCCGCCGTTCCTGGTGTCCCGGCTGTGGCTGGATCGCCGGGTGAACCCGGAGCGGCCCGGGTTCCTCGGCACCAGCGGATTCGGGCCGCTGGACAACGTCAGCGTGCTGGAACGGTTCGAGGGTGAGGCGGCCCGCTGGGCCCGGCGCACCGGGGGCTCAGTGGTGGAACTGCACGCTTACGCGCTGACCGGAGACCCGCAGCAAGCCAAGCGGGCGCTCGTCGACGAGCTGCGGCGGGTTTACCCGGAGACGGCCGCCGCCACGATCATTGACGCCCGCCACGAGGTACGGGCCGACTGCCCGCTGTTCGCACCGGGGACCTTCCGCGATCGACCCACCGTCGCCACCCCCGATCCGAACGTGGTGCTCGCCGGGGATCTGACCCGGGTCGACCTCCCCGTCGCGCTGATGGAACGCGCGGCAACGAGCGGATTCCTGGCCGCTGATGCGCTGCTAGCACAGTGGCGGTTGCGTGGGCATCCGCTGTGGACCGTACCGGTCCGGGGTCGGCTCGCCCCGCTGCGCGCCGCCGCGGCCCGGTTCGGCTAGGCCACGCTCAGCCTGGCCACCGTCCGGTGGTGCGCAGCTCGTAGCGACGCCGCGCGTACGCCAGGTCATCACGCCACAACCGGGCGGCCGCCCAGCGCATCGCCGGGCGCATTAGCGGCGCGCCCCGGCGGGCAACGGCGAAGCCCGGGCGAGGTGAGTTGGCGATGGTCGCCTCGATCACAGCGGTGCGTGGGTGACCAGTGTCGTCGACGCCCAGCGGGACGGCATGGGTCTCCACCACACTGCCGGCACCTTCGCCATCCAGAATGTCCATCACCACCGTGCGCGGTTCGGGACAGCTAAACGCGGCCCGCACCGGCACCCCGAACCGCCGGGTGAGCCGGAAGGCGACCTCGATCACGAACTGATCAACGTCCTCGCTGGGCTCCTCGATCACGCGGAGCCCGACAAAGGAATACGGGTGAAACCAGCTGCCGTGCCACGGGTCGAGCCGGTTCGCGACCACGTCCTCCGGCTCGCAACGCCCGATTCCGGTGTATACCGCATCCAGGCTGGTCTGCGGGTCAGGCCGGCAGGGAAGCACCGGTGCGGGCAGCGGCTGCTCCCCGCCAACCGCATCCAACCGCACCCAGGCGAGCACCCCGTCGTCGTGGGCCGGCAACGGGTCCCACCCCGGCACACCGCGTACTCCGATCGCGAGGCCGTGCCAGCGGCACACCAGTTCCCCGCCCGTCACCGCCGCAGTGCACAATGGGGCACCGAGGTGTGGACACTCCCCTGGGCCCGCATGTAGCGCGCCGTCAGGGGTGCGCCAGGCCACCACCTCGATACCCGCGATGGTCCGCCCAAAAGGTCGATCGCCGCGGATCTCCCGGCTCGCGGCGAGCACGTACCAGTTGCCCGAGGGCCGGGCCTGCGCCCGTTTCAGCGCCGCCTCGATGAGCCCTGGGCGGGCATCGCGCCAAGTGGGCTGCTGCTCGGCCCAGGTCCACGCCGGCAACCGCCGTACCGGCAGCCGGTCACTTACCACCTAGCACACCCTTCTCATCACGTCCGAGCCGCCAGCGGCGTCTCTAGACGGTAGCGAAGTTTCTTTTGCATTGCCGGGCTGGGACCGGTACGACTGGTGCAGTCCCGCTGTGTTCTTCCGGCCCACGCGACAACCCTCGTTCACCCTCTCACGAAGGTCACCGCTGATGTCGTCTGCCGATCTCCGTACTGAGCCCAACCGCGACCTGGAAGGAGTCCCGCATACCGGGGAGGCAGTGCTGTCCCACGGCTACCTGGCAGAACCGCAAGCCGACGACTTTGACCACGCGAAGGCTGCTCCCACCGACCCGCACTGGTACAAGCGAGCTGTCTTCTACGAGGTGCTGGTTCGGGCGTTTCACGACCACGACGGCAACGGCACCGGCGATCTGATCGGGCTGACCGCCAAGCTGGACTACTTAGAGTGGCTGGGCATCGACTGCCTGTGGTTGCCGCCGTTCTACGCTTCCCCCTTGCGCGACGGTGGTTACGACATCTCGGATTTCCGGGCCGTGTTACCCGAGTTCGGCACCGTTGAGGACTTCGTGGACCTGCTCAACGAGGCGCACAACCGAGGCATCCGGGTGATTACCGATCTGGTCATGAACCACACTTCTGACCAGCACCCCTGGTTCCAGGAGTCTCGCCGTGATCCGCAAGGACCTTACGGCGACTTCTACGTCTGGAGCGACAAGGACACTGGTTACCCGGAAGCCAGGATCATTTTCGTCGATACTGAGACATCGAACTGGACTTATGACCCGGTGCGCTGCCAGTTTTATTGGCACCGGTTCTTCTCTCACCAGCCCGACCTCAACTACGACAACCCTGCGGTCGGCGAGGCGATGCTTGATGTGCTGCGCTTCTGGCTGGATCTCGGTATCGATGGCTTCCGGCTGGACGCGGTGCCCTACCTGTTCGAGGAGGAGGGCACCAACTGCGAGAACCTGCTCCGTACTCATGAATTTCTCAAGCGCTGCCGCAAGGTGGTTGACGACGAGTACCCCGACCGGGTGCTGTTGGCCGAGGCCAACCAATGGCCCGCGGACGTGGTGGAGTATTTCGGCGATCCCGCAGTGGGCGGCGACGAAGCCCACATGGCCTTTCATTTCCCGCTGATGCCGCGCATCTTTATGGCAGTCCGCCGGGAGTCCCGGTTCCCGATCTCGGAGATCCTGGCCCAGACTCCCGCCATCC